>NZ_JBWKZM010000018.1:0-93616 GCF_059424465.1 Simplicispira sp. GW247-4R2A
GCGTACTGGAGGTACGTGAGGATTCCCCGACGGGCCCCGCAACAACGCAGATCGCCCGCCCGGTAGCCAGTCACACCCCCACCCTCAAGGGCGTAGCGAGCGGGATGAGCTGCTAGGCGCGGGTGGCGGGGAACCGGAGCGTACTGGAGGTACGTGAGGATTCCCCGACGGGCCCCGCAACAACGCAGATCGCCCGCCCGGTAGCCAGTCAACTAAAACGGGAATTTCATGCCGCCGGGGAGGCCGGGCATCCCCGCCGTCAGCTTGCCCATCTTCTCCTGCGACGTATCTTCCGCCTTGCGCACCGCAGCATTAAACGCCGCGGCCACCAGGTCTTCGAGCATGTCTTTGTCTTCGGCCAGCAAGCTGGGGTCGATGGTGATGCGTTTGACGTCGTGCTTGCAGGTCATCACGACCTTGACCAGCCCGGCGCCTGCCTCGCCTTCGACCTCGACATGCGCCAATTCGTCCTGCGCCTTCTTGAGGTTGTCCTGCATGGCCTGGGCCTGCTTCATGAGGCCGGCGAGTTGTCCCTTGTTGAACATGGTGAAATCCTTTGTTGATCGATGGGGGGCGGCCTACAAGGGCCGGATGCTTCCAGGAACGATTTTCGCGCCATGGTTCTGCACCATGGCTTGCACGAAGGGGTCGTTCATGACAATGGCGCGGGCGCGCTCCAGGTCGGCATTTTCCTGTGCCGTATTGCGCCGGGCCGGCGTATCGCTGACGCGGCCCGTTTCAACACTAATGCGCTCGGCGTGCCCCGCGGCAGACAGCGCCGCCCGCAGACGCTCGCGGCTTGCCGGCTGGTTGAGCGATTCGCGCTCCACCCGCAGCAGCCAATGGTCGCCATCGCGCGCGATGAGCTGCGATTGCAGCGCCAGCTCGCGCACCAGGGCGGTGACCGATTCGCTGGCAATGAGCTGCTGCACCACGGCGTGCCAGCAATCGCCCTCCTCGGTCGGCTCGGACTGCGGCGCCTGCCCCTCGGCCCGGGGCTGCAGGCGAGGGCCGGGCTCGGGCATTTCGCGCACCGGCACGTTAAGCACAGACGGCGCTGGTTCGCGGGCGAGTACTGGGGGATGCGCGGAGGCTGTCGCCGTGGCGCTGGCTTCGGGCGCTGCGTGCTCGACCCCCTCGCCAGACACCACTGGCGCCGCCGGGGTGCCATTCGCTTCGTTTTCGATAGCTGCTTGCGCAGGCGGGGCATGCGCTAGAGGCTTATTTTCCTCAGAATTTTCGGCTGTCGCGGGCGGCACCACCATTTCTGCCGCCGCGGGTGCGACCGGCGCTTGGGCCACTGGCGCAGCGGGCTCAGCCGTCAGCGCTGTTTTTTTTTCCGGCGCGCCGCCCGCTGGCTTGAAAGCCAGCAGGCGCAGCAGGACCATGGTGAGCGCCGCGTACTCGTCGGGCGCCAGGCCCAGCTCGGCGCGGCCGTGCAGGCACATGCTGTAGAGCAGTTGCGTCTCGTCGGGTGGCAGCAGCGCCGCCAGGCGCGCGGTTTCCTGCGCCTCGGCGTCGTCTTCGCCCGATTGGCGGTGGCCAGGGACCGCCTGCAGCACGGCCATGCGCTGCAGCAGGGCGCACATGTCTTCCAGCGCAGCGGCAGCCGACAGGCCGTGCAGGCGCAGCGCCTCGGCGGTCTCAACCACCGTGCGGCCGTCGCCACGCGCCAGTGCATCGACGAGGCGGGTGACGTGCGAGCGGTCCACACTGCCCAGCATCTGGCGCACTGCGGCCTCCTCGATGCTGCCGCTGCCAAAGGCAATGGCCTGGTCGGCAAGCGAGAGCGCGTCGCGCATGGAGCCGCGCGCGCCGCGCGCCAGCAGGCGCAGTGCCGCCGGCTCGGCGGCCACCTGCTCGGCGGCGAGCACATGAGCGAGGTGCTCCTGCACGGTATCGGGCGCCATGGGGCGCAGGTTGAATTGCAGGCAGCGCGAGAGCACCGTCACCGGCACCTTCTGTGGGTCGGTCGTCGCCAGCACGAACTTGAGGTATTCGGGCGGCTCCTCCAGCGTCTTGAGCATGGCGTTGAACGCCGTGGTCGTCAGCATGTGGACTTCGTCGATCATGAAGACCTTGAAGCGCCCCTGCACCGGTTTGTAAACCGCTTGTTCAAGCAGACTTTGCACCTCGTCCACGCCCCGGTTGGACGCCGCATCCAGCTCGGTGTAGTCGACAAAACGGCCGGCATCAATCGCCGTGCAGGCCGCGCAGACGCCGCAAGGGGTCGCCGTGATGCCGCCCTTCCCATCTGGCCCCTGGCAATTGAGCGACTTGGCCAAAATGCGAGAGACCGTGGTCTTGCCGACGCCGCGCGTGCCGGTAAACAGATAGGCATGGTGCAGCCGCTGCTGGGTGAGCGCATTGGTCAGTGCCTGCACCACATGCTGCTGGCCAACCATTTCGCCAAAATTGCGCGGGCGGTACTTGCGGGCGAGCACGAGGTAGGACATGTGGCAGGATTCTATGTGGCAGCGAACGTGACCCGCTCGCGTTCATGAGATATTCATCTTGCACTGCTAGCATCGGGTTTCTTTGTACAGGAAAACCCTATGACGCCCAACACCTTGGCCCATCACTACAGCCGCTGGTCGATTGCCCTGCACTGGTTGATGGTCGTGCTGCTGGTGGCTACCGCCGCCACCATGGAGCTAAAAGGAATCTACCCCAAAGGCAGCGCCGGGCGCAATTTGCTCAGGTCGGTGCATTTCCTCCTCGGTCTGTCCGTTTTTGCCTTGGTGTGGCTGCGCCTGCTGGCGCGCGCACTGGGCAGGACCCCCACCATCACCCCGGCGCCACCTGCATGGCAAGCCATGCTGAGCCATGTGGTGCACCTGGCGTTGTATGCGCTGATGATCGGCCTGCCGCTTCTGGGCTGGATGACCCTGAGCGCCAGGGGCGCACCCGTCACCTTGCCAGGCGGGTTTGGGCTCCCCCTGCTGCCTATCACTGAGAGCAAGGAAACAGCAAGCTGGATCAAGGAACTGCACGAAACCGGCGCCACGGTCGGCTATGTGCTGGTTGGCCTGCACGCCGCAGCCGCCCTGTTTCACCACTATGTCCAGCGCGATGACACCGTGCTGCGCATGCTGCCTGGCACACGCTGAAGCGCACGCAGCGCGTCGCATACAATCAGCGGTGACGGGCCTCCTCGCATGGTGAAGCAGCCAACCGGGTCAGGTGGGGAACCAAGCAGCCCTAACTGTGGAGCCAGTGCCGGGGTAAGGCTCGTCAACTTCTTCTTCGGCACTGCGCCAGGCAGTGCCTTCACTGCGTGCCGTGCGCCAGCAACGTTGCGACTTCCGGCGCCGAGCGCACGCCCAGCTTGCTGAAAACCCGGGCGCGGTGCACCTCCACGGTGCGCACGGCAATGCCCAGTTCATCGGCAATGACCTTGTTGAGCCGCCCCAGGGCGACGCGCTGCATGACCTCTTGTTCGCGCTCCGTCAGGCTGGCCAAGCGGGCGCGCAGCTCTGCACCGCGAGCCTGGTGGTTGTGCATCGCAGCATCTACCGCCAGCGCCTGCTCCAGGCGGTCCACCAGCGTGTTGTCGCTATAGGGTTTTTCAAGAAAATCAAAGGCCCCTTTCTTCAGGGCCTCCACCGCCATGGGAATATCACCATGGCCAGTCATCAGAAGCACGGGGTTGCGCACGCCGCGAACCAAAAGTTCACCGTGCAGCGCCAGGCCTGAGACCGGATCCATGCGCACATCGAGCAGAAAACACCCGCGCAGGCGGTCCGCAGGCGCCAGGTTCTGCAGCAGTTCGGCCGCGCTGGCAAAACTTTGCACCGCCAGATTGCGCGACTGCAGCAGAAAGACCAGCGCGTCGCGCACCGCCGCTTCGTCGTCCACCAGATAGACACAGGGTTGGAGCGCGCCGCTTGCAGTGTTCATATCAAAGCTTTCTCAATGATCTCTGGCGAATCTGCCAACACGGTCACGGCCATCGGCAAAATGAAACTGATGCGCGCGCCGCCCTGGGGGAGATCCGCCGCATCCATGGAACCGTAATGCGCCTCAATGATCGAGCGGCAAATGGCCATGCCCATGCCCATGCCGTCGGTCTTGGTAGAGAAAAAGGGCTGACACAGCTGCTCAATGCCCTGCCCCTTCAGACCAGGGCCATTGTCACAAACATCAAAGCGCACAAACCGCTCCGAGACGACACTAAAACCCAGCGTGATGGTTTTGGGCAAGCGCCCGGAATCCGCGCCTGTAGTCAGCGCGTCGGCGGCGTTGCGGATCAGGTTGATGAGCACCTGCTCCAGCAGCACGCGGTCGCCCTCCACCAGATGCGTACGCACGGGCAGCTGGTTGACTACGCGCACCCGGCGCTGCGACAGGTCGCGCCCCAGCAATTGCACCGCTTGGGTGGCAATGTCCGCAAGATCGCAAGGCTCTCGGTGCGGTTCTCTGCGCGACAAAAAATCCCGGATGCGTTGCACGATGGCCGCGGCATGCTCCGTCTGCTCGGCCTGGCGTGCCAGCGCCAAGGTGATGTGCCCATCGGTCACGTCGCGGTTCTTGAGCGCATTTTGCAAACCGGCGTTGTAGCTGGAAATTGCCGCCAGCGGCTGGTTGAGCTCGTGCGCCAAGGTCGAGGCGATTTCGCCCAAGGTGGCCAACCGAGCCTGGGTCGCCATGGCTTCGGTACGGCGCCGCTCGCTCTCCTGCGCACGAAGGCGTTCGGTGATATCGAGCACCGACCCCATCCAGCCGACCTGGCTGCCGCGCGCATCAATGAGGGGCGCTTCCACGATCAGCACCTCCAGAACGCCACCATCCCGCTTCCTCCAACGCACCTCATAGCCTTCTGGGGGCGCCCGCCCCGACATGGTGCGCCGGTGCAAGACCTGCATCTCATCCATGTTCTCGCTTTCCCAGTAAGGCATGGGCGGAACATGGCCCAAGAGCTCCTGAACACTGTAGCCGACCATATCGGCAAAGGCGCGGTTGACGTAGAGCAGGCGCCCGTGCAGGTCGCGGGCACGCAGGCCGACACGCAGCGACTCGCCCATGGCCGTGCGCCAGGCTGCCTCGGTGCGCCAGGCCGCCTCGGCACGCCGCACGCCCTGCATCTGGCGGCGCAGCAGCAGCGAGGCCCAGCCGATCATGGCCAGCAAAGCACCCAACAGCCAAGACGGAAAGGTGCGAAACCAGGGGCGAAAGCGCTCACGCAGAGCCAGTTCCAGGTAGGTCTCGCTCAGCAGGGGCGAGAGGCTGATGCGGTGCGACAGCGGTGGAACCGCAAAGCGCCAGGCGGCGCCAGGCGCGGCAGCCACCACCTGGTCAAAATCGTCCATCAGGCGGATGTCGTAGCGCTGTCCCATCCACCAGGGCGTCAACTCTTTGAGCAAGCGCGCCGGCTGCAGCCTGGCAATGAGCATGCCGGTCTGCCTGCCGCCATGGTGGAGCGGCGCCAGCAGATGCACCGAGACACCCGTCGGCGTGTCGTCGCGCCCCAGGGCATGGCGCGGGTCGGGCACCTCCGCCAGAATGCGATTGTTCGGGTCAAGCCAGATCAGGCTGACCCAGTACGCCTGTTGCGCACTGCGCACCGCGCTGTCCAACGCCAGGTTCTCGGGCGTAACCCCGTCGGCCACCAAATGCGCGGCCAAGCCGTCAAGGCGCAACTGCTCGGACTCAATGCGCGCACTCAGCTTGTCTTGCAGCCCCAGTGCGTCCACTTCCATGGTGTGGCGCAGCGCCTCCAGGTCGCGCCGATCGCTGGCCTCAAGCACCGCCATCACGGCCAGCACCAGAACCACCGCCAGGCAAAACGGCAAGACCCACAGCCATGCGCGCAGCTTCTGGTGCGACGGTGATGCGGGCAATGCGGGGGGAATCAGTGGCGACGGCACCAAAACAGTCTAAGGCCTCGGCACTGCGGTTGTCGGGGCGGCGGCTGTGTTGTGGAAATCCACAATGCCGCAAAATCGGGAAATGCAGAAAAATCCCCCTGCACAGCGGTGCACTCCTGCCCCGTTTCATCACCGGAGACATCTCATGAAAAAACGTTCTTTCCTGCTCGCGGTCGCCCTTACAGCCAGTTTTGGCGCCTATGCCCAGGCGCCCATCGTCATCAAGTTCAGTCATGTGGTGGCAACGGACACCCCAAAAGGAAAGGCAGCAGATTTCTTCGCCAAACGTGCCGCCGAGTTGACCAAGGGCCGCGTCAAGGTTGAGGTGTACCCCAACAGCCAGCTCTACAAGGACAAAGAGGAGATGGAAGCGCTGCAGCTGGGCTCGGTCCAGATGCTGGCGCCGTCGCTGTCGAAGTTTGCACCGCTCGGCGTGCGTGAGTTCGAGGTGTTTGACCTGCCCTACCTGTTCGACAACTACGACGAGCTGCACAAGGTCACTCAGGGCCCCGTCGGCAAGAGCCTGCTGGACAAACTTCAGCCCAAGGGCATCACCGGCCTGGCCTATTGGGACAACGGCTTCAAGTCGTTCTCGGCCAACCGGCCGCTGCACGCGCCGGCAGACTTCAAGGGCCTGAAGATGCGCATCCAATCGTCCAAGGTACTGGACGCGCAGATGCGTGCCCTGGGCGCCATCCCGCAGGTGATGGCGTTCAGCGAGGTCTACCAGGCCCTGCAGACCGGTGTGGTCGATGGCACAGAAAACCCGCACTCCAACCTCTACACCCAGAAGATGTATGAAGTGCAAAAGGACATGACGCTCTCCAACCACGGCTACCTCGGCTATGCCGTTGTCGTGAACAAGAAGTTCTGGGACGGCCTGCCAGCAGATATCCGCACCGAGCTCAACCAAGCCATGACCGAAGCCACCAAGGTGGCTAACGACGATGCGAAACAGGACAACGACAACGCACTGGCCAAGGTGAAGGCTTCCGGCAAGACCAACGTCTACACACCCACCGATGCGGAAAAATTGGCGCTGAAAAAAGCCCTGATTCCCGTGCACAAGCAGATGGCCTCGCGCATTGGCGAAGACACCATCAAGGCGATCTACAAGGAAACCGGCTTCGATCCGTCGAAGCTCTAAAGCAGCAGCAGCATGAAGCGCCGGGTTGATCGCCGTGTCAGCCCGGCGCTTCGCGCATCCGCAGGCAGATGCCCCTTCCCCGCCTTTTGTCCACGCCGCATCTCGGTAGCGCATACCGAAAACGTTCCGCGGTCGCTTGTGACCGCAAGGAGAAGCTGTTGTGAAATGGCTTGATCATCTTGAAGAGTGGCTCATCACCGTGTTGATGGGGCTGGCCACGCTCATTACTTTTCTGGCGGTGATCCACCGCTACGCCTCGGGCCTGGCGATACCGGGCCTGCAGGACTGGCTGCTGCGGCAGGACGTGTCCTGGGCGCAGGAAGCCACCATCTACCTTTTCGTGTGGATGGCCAAGTTCGGCGCTGCCTACGGCGTGCGGACCGGCATCCACGTCGGCGTTGACGTGGCGATCAACCGATTGCCCGAGCGCACACGCGGAAAAATCATCGTCTTTGGCTTGCTGGCTGGCGCCTTCTTCACCTTCTCGCTCGCCTCCTTCGGCGGAAGTTTTGTTTGGGAAAATGGCGCGCACTACCGCATTTTCAGCATCCTGGGCCTGAGCCTTGACGGCCTCACGCAAGGGCCTGTCACGCCCGACATGGAGATGCCGACCTGGATCGTGTACTCCGCCATTCCGCTGGGTTCCGGCTTGATGTGCTTTCGCTTCCTGCAAGTGGCGTGGAATTTCATCCGTACCGGCGAACTGCCCCACCATGACCACGGCCACGTCGACGGCCTGGAAGAAGGCGTCGAGGAAGACGCCGCCCCCGATTTGCACCCGCAGGAGCACACGCGATGAACGGTCTGATCATTTTTGGGCTTTTGCTCACGCTGATGCTCACCGGCATGCCGGTGTCCATTGCTCTGGGCCTGACCGTTCTGAGCTTCATCTTCGGTTTCACCGATGTACCGGCACAGGCCGTGGCATTGAAGCTTTTCACCGGCATCGAGAACTTCGAGATCATGGCGGTGCCGTTTTTCATCCTGGCAGGCAATTTTCTGACGCACGGTGGTGTTGCCAAGCGGATGATCACCTTCGCCGCCTCCATGGTGGGCCATTGGTATGGCGGCCTGGGTCTGGCCGGCGTGCTGGCCTGCGCGCTGTTTGCCGCCGTTTCCGGCTCATCCCCGGCAACCGTGGTGGCCATCGGCTCGATTCTGCTGCCAGCGATGGTCAAGGCAGGCTTTCCCAAGAGCTTCGGTGCCGGCGTTATCACGACCTCGGGCGCGCTGGGTATCCTGATCCCACCCTCGATCGTGATGGTGATGTATTCGGTCTCCACCAACACCTCGCTCGGCGCACTGTTCATGGCCGGCGTGGTCCCCGGCATCGTGCTGGCGTTTTTGCTGGGGCTGACAACCTGGTACCGGGCGCGCAAAAACAACTACCCTCGTTTGCCCAAAGCCAGCTGGGCCACACGTGGCAAGGCGTTTCGCGAGTCCTTCTGGGGGCTCATGCTGATCGTGATCGTGATGGGCGGCATCTACGCGGGCCTCTTTACGCCAACAGAAGCAGCAGCCATGAGTGCGGTGTACGCGTTCGTCGTGGCGGTCTTTGTCTACAAGGATTTGCGCCTGAGCGAAGTGCCACGGGTGCTGCTGGCATCCGCCAACATGAGCGCCATGCTGCTCTACATCATCACCAACGCGGTGCTGTTCAGCTTTGTTCTCACCAACGAGCAGATCCCGCAGCACCTGGCGGACTGGATGGTGGGAATGGGACTGGGCCCCATCGCCTTCCTGCTGGTGTGCAACGTCCTGCTGCTGGTGGCAGGCAATTTCATGGAGCCATCGTCCATTGTGCTGATCATGGCGCCCATCCTCTTTCCGGTCGCCGTGAAGATGGGCATCGACCCGGTGCACTTCGGCATCATGATGGTCGTCAACATGGAGGTCGGCATGTGCCATCCGCCGGTGGGGCTCAATCTGTACGTGGCCTCCGGCATCACCCAGATGGGGATTACGGAGCTCACCGTCGCCGTCTGGCCCTGGCTGCTGACGATGTTGGGCTTTCTTGTCGCCGTCACCTACTGGCCGCCAATGACGCTCTGGCTACCGCACATACTGGGGATGGGCAGGTGAGCCGCTAAACCCTTTATCGCGCCACTTCTGGCCTGCTGCGCCTCCCCGTTCAGCAGTGCCTCAGTGGCGCGAACGGCGCTTGCGGGGCCGAGGCGCGTCGGCGCTTGCGGCGTTTTCTTTGGATTTTCCCAGGCGCGACTCCGTTCCCTTGATCAGACGCGCGATGTTGTCCTTGTGCCGCCAGGTCAGCAAGCTCGACATCACCACGATGGACGCGGCGATGGTGCGCTCGGTATCCCAGACGATGCCGCCCACCATCACGTAGTACACCGGTGCAAACAAGGCGCTGGCCAGCGAGGCGAGCGATGAATAACGGAAGAAAAACGCCACGATGAGCCAGGTGGCGACAGTGGCCAGCCCCAGCCAGGGACTGAAGCCCACCAGCACGCCCAGCGCGGTGGCCACGCCCTTACCGCCCTGAAAACGGAAAAACACCGGCCACAGGTGGCCCGCGAAAGCGGCCAGCCCCACCATCGCCTGCGTGCCGTCCTCCAGCCCATACGGCGCACCGTACCAGCGCACCAGCACCACCGGCAGCCAGCCCTTGGCGGCGTCGAGCAGCAGCGTGACGATGGCGGCGGCCTTGCTGCCCGAGCGCAGCACGTTGGTGGCTCCAGGGTTCTTGCTGCCAAAGGTACGCGGATCGGCCAGGCCCATGGCGCGGCTGACGACAACGGCAAACGACAGGGAGCCCAGCAGGTAGGCGGCAAGCACGGCGACAAAGCTATAGGCAACAGGCACGGAGGCAACTCCAGAAATTCAAACGCAAACGGACAGCAATGGCCCGCACCAGCGAACGGCGGGCCATTGTGCCAGCCACCCGGACCTGGGCGGCGAACACGCGCCTACATCTCCAGCGCGCATTGCACCGGCCGAGCACCCAGCAATTGCACACAGACCTGTGGATCCATCTGCACCAGAAACCCACGCCGCCCGCCGTTGATGGCGATGCGCGGCAGCGTGAGGATGCTCTCCTCGATGTACACGGGCATCTCGCGGCGCGTGCCAAAGGGCGACGTGCCACCCACCAGGTAGCCGCTGTGGCGGTTGGCGACCTCGGGCTTGCAGGGTTCGACCGATTTGGCACCTATCTGGCGTGCCAGGTTCTTGGTGGACACGGTGCGGTTGCCGTGCATCAGCACCAGTAGGGGTTTGGCGTCCTGGTCCTGCATGACCAGCGTCTTGACCACGGCGTACGGGTCCAGCCCCAGCACCGCCGCGCTGTGCTGGGCGCCACCGTGCTCCAGGTACTCGTAGGGGTGGCCGGTGAACGCCACGCCGTGCGCACGCAGCATCTGCGTCGCAGGGGTTTCGCTGACGTGCGCGGCCTTGCTGTCTTTCTTTGCCATAGTTTGAAAATGATAGCTGTTCGCGCTTACAGCATAAGCGCTAGGGCCTCATTTGACCTCAAATTGCGGGGTCGCCCATTTCCCAGCGCAGCACGTCGATCGCGGCGAGCAGCTCCGGGCTGAGCGTGGCGCCAAAAGCGCCAATATCTTCCTCCAGCTGCGCCAGCGAGGTCACGCCAATGATGGTGCTGGCGACCTGCCACTTGGTAGCGCAAAAGGCCAACGCCATCTGCGTGGGGCTCAATCCGTGGTCGCGTGCCAGCTGGTTGTAGCGGCGCGCGGCCGCGAGCGCCTCGGGCCGGCCCCAGCGCTGCTTGCGCACGCTGGCGTAGCTGGCAATGCGCGCACCAGCGGGCGCATTCGGGCCCTCGATGCCGCTTGCGTCGTACTTGCCGGTGAGCAGACCAAAGCCGAGGGGCGAATAGGCCAGCAAGCCCACCTTCAGCCGATGGCAGGTTTCGTCCAGGGCGTTCTCGTAGCTGCGGTTGATCAGGCAGTACGGGTTTTGCACGCTCACGACGCGGGGCAGCCCGTGTTGCTCGGCCAGCCGCACAAATTCATGCACGCCATACGGCGTTTCATTGGACAAACCAATGTGGCGCACCTTGCCAGCGCGCACCAGGCCGGCAAGCGCATTGAGTTGCGCGTGGATGGGCGTTTGCGATGTTTCCTTGGCCGGGTCGTAGTACTGGGTGCCAAAGGCTGGCACATGGCGCTCGGGCCAGTGGATCTGGTAGAGGTCAATGACGTCGGTCTGCAGGCGCCGCAGGCTGGCCTCACAGGACGCGACGATGTCGGCCGGCGTCATGCCCTTCCCTTCGCGCACCCAGGGCATGCCGCGCGACGGCCCAGCCACCTTGGTGGCCAGCACGATCTTGGCGTGCAGACCGGGCCGCGAAGCAAACCAGTTGCCGAGGATGGTCTCGGTCGCACCAAAAGTTTCGGCACGCGCCGGCACGGCGTACATCTCGGCCGTGTCAAGGAAATTGATGCCGCGCTCGACCGCACGGTCCAGGATGGCATGGGCGGTGGGCTCGTCCACCTGTTCGCCAAAGGTCATGGTGCCCAGGCAGATGGGGGTGACGTGCAGGTCGCTCTGACCGAGTTGGAGTGTTTTCATGCGGTGCGGGGCTTGTCAAAAGGGAGCGCTGCAGTTTACGGGCGCGGGCGCAATCGTGCAGGCGAGCAAGCGCACAGGTGTTTGTCGCCGCAAGGACAAGCCGCTTGCGCAAGCCATGAATAATTGGCGGATGTATTTCGAACGCTTTCCCGCCCGCACCGAGTTCGTGCGCATCCGCTCACTCGACTACCACGTCTGGCGCTGGGGAGCGCCCGAGGTCGATGCTCCGCCACTTGTTTTGGTGCATGGCTGGATGGACGTGGGCGCTTCCTACCAGTTCATGGTGGACGCCCTGTCCGAGGCCTTCGTGCAAGGCCGGACCATCCTCGCACCCGACTGGCGCGGTTTCGGGCTCACCAAGCCCCCGGTGCCCACCGACCACTACGCCTTTGCGGACTACCTGGCCGACCTGGACCAGTTGCTGGACCACTGCGCCGGCGATCGCCCGGTGGACCTGGTGGGCCACAGCATGGGCGGCAACATCGCCATGATGTACGCGGGGGTGCGGCCGGCGCGGGTGCGGCGCCTGGTGAACCTGGAAGGCTTTGGCCTGCCCGCCTCCCAACCGGAGTCTGCGGTGCGCCGCTATGCGGAGTGGATGGACGAAATCCGCCAACTCGAACGCGGCGAGATGGCGCTCAAAAGCTACGACAGCCTGGACGGCGTGGCGCGGCGGCTCATGAAGACCAACCCACGCCTCTCGCAGGACAAGGCGCAATGGCTGGCACAGCATTGGGCCGCGCAGGACGCGTCAGGCCGCTGGGCCATCCTGGGCGACGCCGCGCACAAGGTGAAGAGCGCGCAGATCTACCGCGTGGACGAGGCGCAAGCGCTCTACGCCGCCATCACCGCGCCCACGCTGGCGGTGGAAGCCAGCGGAGACAGCCTGGGCCAGTGGTGGCAGGGCCACTACACGCTGGCGCAGTACCACGAGCGCCTGAAAGCCGTGGCGGACTGCCGCACCGCCGTCATCCAGGACGCCGGCCATATGCTGCACCACGACCAGCCCGAGGCGCTGGCACAACTGATAGAAACCTTTTTGCGCGACTGACGTCCGATTTATTTGATGAAAATAGCCATCTAACGCTTATCCTGTAAGCGTTAAAAGCTATCAAGAACATAGTATCAGGCTGCGCGAGCAGCTTCGGCCAAGCGCTCGGCACAGCGGCTTGCCTGCGCAGCGTCGCGCGCCTCCACCATCACCCGCAGTACCGGCTCGGTGCCGCTGGCGCGAATCAGCACACGGCCCAGGGCGCCCAGTTCGGCCTGCACGGCTTCGGTTTCCCGCGCCAGATGGGCATTGCCGCGCCAGTCGCTGCCGGGCGCCAGCCGGACATTGAGCAGCACCTGCGGGAACAGCGTCACCTCTTCCATCAACTGCGCCAGCGTGCGGCCACTGCGCACCACACACTGCAGCACCTGCAAGGCGCTCACCAGGCCATCGCCCGTGGTCTGCTTGTCGAGCGCCAGCAGGTGGCCCGAGCCCTCACCGCCCAGCAACCAGCGGCGCTGCGCCAGCTCTTCCAACACGTAGCGGTCGCCCACCTTGGCGCGCACGAGCTTGACACCGCGTTCGGCCAATGCCAGCTCCACCGCCATATTGGTCATCAGGGTGCCGACCACGCCCGGCACGAGTTCGTCGCGGCCCATGCGCTCGCGCGCCATGAGGTAGAGCAGTTCGTCGCCGTTGTAGAGGCGGCCAGCGGCGTCCACGACCTGCAGACGGTCGGCATCGCCGTCGAGTGCAATGCCGTAGTCGGCATGGTTGGCGCGCACCGCGAGCACCAGGGCGTCGGGATGCGTGGCACCGACCTCGTGGTTGATGTTGAAGCCGTCCGGCGCGCAGCCCATGGCGATCACGTCAGCACCCAATTCGTGGAACACCTTGGGTGCTACCTGGTAGGCAGCTCCGTGCGCAGCATCCACGACGATTTTGAGCCCTTTGAGCGTGAGGTCGTGGGCAAAGGTGCTCTTGCAAAACTCGATGTAACGCCCCGAGGCATCGTCCAGCCGACGCGCTTTGCCCAAGGAGGCCGAATCCGCCCACACAGGCAGTTCCTGCAGCGCCTCCTCAACGGCCCGCTCCCAGCTGTCCGGCAGCTTGCTGCCTTGGGCACTGAAGAACTTGATGCCGTTGTCTGCAAACGGGTTGTGGCTGGCGCTGATGACCACACCCAGGCTGGCCCGCTGGGCACGCGTCAAGTAGGCAACGGCGGGCGTGGGCAGCGGCCCGAGCAAGACCACATCGACACCAGCAGAATTAAAGCCTGATTCCAGTGCGCTTTCGAGCATGTAGCCCGAAATGCGCGTGTCTTTGCCAATCAGCACCGTAGGGCGCTCTTCGCTGCGCTTGAGCACGCGGCCCACGGCATGGCCGAGGCGCAGCATGAAGTCGGGTGTGATGGGCGGTTGCCCTACCGTACCGCGGATGCCATCGGTGCCGAAATACTGTCGGTCCATTTTTCCTCCCAAAATTTTCTTGTGCAGGCCGTGCGAGCAAGCCACTTAGAGCCTGTTCAAAGTGGCCTGCCCGCTGGCCGAGCGCCATACGGCGAGCGCCTGCACGGTCTCACGTACATCGTGCACACGCACGACACGGGCGCCACGCTCGACCGCCAGCAGTGCCGCGGCAATGCTGGGAATCAGGCGCTCGCCCACTTCCTGCCCCGTCACCGCACCCAGCGATGACTTGCGCGACCAGGCAGCGAGCAGCGGGTAGCCAGTGGCCAGCAGCTCGTGCTGACGCGCCAGCAGGGAAAAATTCTGCGCCACGGTCTTGCCAAAGCCAATTCCAGGATCGAGCAAAATTCGGCTCTTTTCAACGCCTAGCGCTTGCAGAATGGACGCTTGCCGCTTCAAAAAAAGGAGCACTTGTGCAGGCACATCGCCCTCCATGGGCGCTGCCTGCATGGTCTGCGGTTCGCGGTGCATGTGCATCAGGCAGACGCCACAACGCGGGTGCCCGGCCACCACTTGCGCCGCATCGCCGCAGCGCAGGGCCCAGACGTCGTTGATGACGTCGGCGCCCAGGTCAAGGACCGCTCGCATCACCTCAGGTTTGTAGGTATCCACCGAGACCGGCACACCCAGCGCCACAGCACCGCGCACCACTGGCAGCACACGGGCAAGCTCCTCTTCCAGAGGGACGGGAGGACTGCCGGGCCGCGTGGATTCGCCACCGATGTCAAGCAGATCAGCCCCGTCCTTCAGCAGCACCTCGCAGTGGCGCAGGGCGGCTGCAGCGTTGGCGTGTTTGCCCCCATCGGAGAAAGAATCTGGCGTGACATTGACGATGCCCATGACCTGCGGGCGGCCGAGGTCGATGGCGAAGCGGCTGGTTTGCCAGAGCATGGGGGTGATTGGTGCAGAAGAATGAACAAACGGGGCTTGCGCCCCGTTTGTTCGTTGCAGGAATGCCTGCATCAGGCCGCTGTCGGCGCCGGATCGGGTGCCACGGCAGGTGTGCCGCCGGTCGGGCCATCACCGCCCGACGAGGGCGTGCGCGGCGTCCAGTCCTTGGGCGGGCGCGGCGGCTTGCCGGCCATAATGTCGTCGAGTTGGTCGGTGTCGATGGTCTCCCATTCGAGCAGCGCCTTGGCCATGGCGTGCATCTTGTCGCGGTTGTCCTCGATCAGCTTGCGTGCCTGGGCGTACTGCTCATCGATGATCTTGCGCACTTCCTGATCGACCTTTTGCATGGTCGACTCGCTCATGGTGGTGGTTTTGGTGACCGAACGCCCCAGGAACACTTCACCTTCGTTCTCGGCATAGACCATGGGACCAAGCGCATCGGTCATGCCGTAGCGCGTGACCATGTCGCGGGCAATCGAGGTCGCCCGCTCGAAGTCGTTGCTGGCGCCCGTGGTCATCTGGCCCATGAACACTTCCTCGGCAATGCGGCCGCCAAAGAGCATGCTGATCTGGTTCAGCATGTATTCCTTGTCGTAGCTGTAGCGGTCTTGCGCCGGCAGGCTCATGGTGACACCCAGCGCACGGCCGCGCGGGATGATGGTGACCTTGTGCACTGGATCGCACTTGGGCAGGAGCTTGCCGATCAGCGCGTGGCCCGACTCATGGTAGGCCGTGTTGCGGCGCTCTTCCTCGGGCATGACCATGCTCTTGCGCTCAGGGCCCATCAGGATCTTGTCCTTGGCGCGCTCGAAATCCTGCATCTCGACCGTACGCGCATTGCGGCGCGCGGCCATCAGCGCGGCCTCGTTGCACAGGTTGGCCAGATCGGCGCCGCTCATACCCGGTGTGCCGCGCGCGATGACGCTGGGGTTCACGTCCTGGCTGACCGGGATTTTGCGCATGTGCACGTTGAGAATCTGCTCGCGGCCGCGGATGTCCGGCAGCGTCACATACACCTGCCGGTCGAAGCGGCCGGGGCGCAGCAATGCAGCGTCAAGAATGTCGGGCCGGTTGGTGGCAGCCACCACAATCACACCCAGGTTGGTCTCGAAGCCGTCCATCTCGACCAGCATCTGGTTCAAGGTCTGCTCGCGCTCGTCGTTGCCGCCGCCCAGGCCTGCGCCACGCTGGCGGCCCACGGCGTCGATTTCGTCGATGAAGATGATGCAGGGAGCGTTCTTCTTGGCGTTCTCGAACATGTCGCGCACCCGGGCCGCGCCCACGCCGACGAACATTTCGACGAAATCAGAGCCGGAAATCGAGAAGAACGGCACCTTGGCCTCGCCCGCAATCGACTTGGCCAGCAGCGTCTTGCCGGTGCCCGGAGGGCCGACCAGCAACAGGCCGCGCGGAATGCGGCCGCCGAGCTTCTGAAAGCGTTGCGGGTCTTTCAGGAAATCGACAACTTCCTTGACTTCTTCCTTGGCCTCGTCGCAACCGGCCACATCGGCAAACGTCACCGTGTTGTTGTTCTCGTCCATCATGCGCGCCTTGCTTTTGCCAAAGCTGAAAGCGCCGCCCTTGCCGCCGCCCTGCATCTGGCGCATGAAGTACACCCAGACACCAATCAGGAGCAGCATCGGGCCCCAGCTGACCAGCAGGGTCATGAGCAGCGAGCCTTCCTCGCGCGGCTTGACATCGAACTTGACGTTGTTGTTGATGAGGTCGCCCACCAGGCCGCGATCGAGGTACGTCGCGGTGGTGCGGATGCGCCGGTCGTCGTTGGTGACAGCGACGATCTCGGTTCCGCCCTGGCCTTCCTGAATGGTGGCGCTCTTGATGCGGTTGTTGCGCACCTCGCTCAGAAACTCGGAGTAGCCCACATGGCCAGCCGACGCACTGACGCGGGTGTCAAATTGTTTGAACACCGTAAAAAGCACCATGGCGATGACAAGCCATACGGCGACTTTCGAAAACCACTGATTGTTCAAGCGGGGCTCCAGAGGGATTGGCAGGGTTGGTTTGACCCAGATAGCGCCAATTTTAGGCCTTTCAAGGTCTGCCGCTCTTGCGCCGTCAGGAAACCGGCCATTGCGCCGGTGCGGTCTCTCAATCTTTGCGGCCTATCCCGACCAGAAAGGTTTCAGAAGACTTGTCGCGCGAGGCCTTGGGTTTCACGGTTTTCACCACACGAAACTGCGCGTGAAAGCCTTGCACCAGCGCGTCGTAGCCCTGGCCGTGAAACAGCTTGGCCACGAGCGCTCCTTGCGGCTGCAGATGGGCACGGGCAAAGTCAAGCGCCAACTCGACCAAGAGCGAAATACGCGCGCCATCGGTTGCTGCAATGCCCGAGAGATTGGGCGCCATGTCCGAGACCACCAGGTCCACCTTGCGCCCCTCAAGCGCTGCTTCCAGTTGTGCCAGCACCGCGTCTTCGCGGAAATCCCCCTGCAGAAAGCGCACGCCTTCGATAGGTTCCATGGGCAGTATGTCGAGCGCCAGGATGGTTCCCGCCAGTTGGCCACCACCGCTGCTTCCCAGGCGCCGGCGCACATACTGGCTCCAGGCCCCAGGTGCGCTGCCCAGATCGACCACCACCGCGCCTGGGCGCAGCAGGCCAAACTGCTCGTCAATCTCCTTGAGCTTGTAGGCGGCGCGCGCGCGGTAGCCCTCATGCTGAGCGAGTTTCACGTAGGTGTCGTTGACGTGGTCGTTCAGCCAAGCCTTGTTGACCTTCTTGCTTTGGGTTTTGACTTTCATGGAAGTCCATTGTCGCTCGACATTCGGTAGTGGCGATTGCGTCAAGCACACATGTCGCGCAAGTGCAGTGAAGGCACCCTACGCCGGGCCGCAGACATAATACGTGCCATGCCCCAAATAGAACTCCACTCGGCCGAGCGCCGCGAATTGCGCGCCCAGGCGCACCACCTGAACCCTGTGGTCATGGTAGGCGGCGATGGCCTGACGCCCGCAGTGCGCAAGGAAATCGAAGCTGCGCTCGACGCGCATGGCCTGATCAAGATCCGCGTCTTCAGTGACGACCGCGCGGCGCGCGAACTGATGTACCAGGAACTCGCTGCAGAACTGAATGCCGCACCCATCCAGCACATTGGCAAGCTCCTGGTGCTGTGGCGCCCCCAGCCCGAGAAGCTCAAAACTCCCGACGAGGACCGCATGCCCGGCCCGCGCGATGTCAAGGTGCTCAAGTACAGCAAGCGCGGCGGCCAACGCCCAGAGATCAAGCAACTGCGCGTGCTGGGCAACCAGCGGCTGACGCCAGGCGGCCAGGTCAAGCGCGCCAAGAAACCCAGGCCCATCTCGATCAAGAAACGCCAGGCCCCTTGACGGCGATGCGTGAGGCCAGCCAGGCGCACCCGCGCCACGTCATTTGCATGAAATGGGGCACGAAATACGGCCCCGAGTACATCAACCGGCTCTACACCATGGTACGCCGGCACCTGAGGGGAGACTTCAACTTTGTCTGCCTGACGGACGATCCCGCAGGCATCCGCAGCGAAGTGCAGTGCCTGCCAATCCCACCGCTGGACCTGCCCGCTGGTATTCCCGAGCGTGGCTGGAACAAGCTCGCCACCTTCGCCGCCGATCTCCATGGTTTGCAGGGCACGGCGCTGTTCCTGGACGTGGACGTGGTGGTCACCGGCAGCCTGGACGATTTTTTCACCCAGCCGGGTGAATTTCTCATCATCCACGACCACAAGCGGCCCTGGCGCATCACCGGCAACTCGTCGGTGTACCGGTTCGAGCTGGGTGCCCATCCCGATGTGCTCGCTTACTTCCGCACGCATTTCGACGAAATTCGGCGGCGCTTTCGCAACGAGCAGGCGTATCTGTCGGATTTCCTGCACCGCCAGGGCAAGCTCGCCTACTGGCCCGACACCTGGTGCCCGAGCTTCAAATACCACTGCATTCCGCGCTGGCCGACCAATTACTGGCGCCTCCCCTTCGTGCCAGAGGGCGCACGCGTCGTGATCTTCCATGGCGAATGCAACCCGCCCGACGCATTGGCGGGGCGGCGCAACCGACGTTTTCGTTTTATTCGCCCCGCTGCGTGGGTAGCCGAGCACTGGCACGAGTAGCATCGGCGCGGCGGCAGTCGACTCGTGTCTCTACCAGCGAACGCCGCGCAAGCGGCTCAGGGGAATGGTCGCTTATCTGCCGTACACCACAGCACGGCCAGCGCACACAACCACTGCAGGCCAAACATTGTGGAGCCCACGCCGTGCCACAGGCGCAGGTTTTGCCGCGCCTCGATGCGCGGCGCCACACCAAACTGCACCAGCACAGCGAGCAGCATGCCCGCCAGTATGAAAACCATAGCTGCGCGCGCCCATGGATATTGCGCTACCTCCCCTCTTGGCCTTGAGATCAGGAGCAGAAGCAGGCCACAGCCAACGGACACCCAGGTCTGCACAGCAAACAAGCGCGCCGCCATATTGCCCGCCATGGCTGGGGTCGCCAGGTGGACGAACAGCATGGGAACGACCAGCGCGCCAAGCGTGGTCAGGCTCCCCCACCACAAGGCGGCGAGGAGGACAGGAAAGCGCTGGCGCAGGGGGCTCATGTGCGCACCCTATCGCTTGCGCCGTGCGCAGCCCGCGACACTGGCGCAACCCACGCCAGCGGCCGCCGTGCAAAGGCTACTTCGCCGCACTGGCGGTGCCTACTAGGGGGTTGTCGCCTCATCAGGCGTAGCTGACTGCCACGATTTCGTAGTGGCGCACGCCACCTGGTGCCTGCACTTCGGCGGTATCGCCTTCGACCTTGCCAATCAAGGCACGTGCAATCGGGCTGCCAATGTTGATCAGCCCTTGCTTGAGGTCGGCCTCGTCTTCTCCCACGATCTGGTAGGTAACGGCTTCGCCCGTGTCTTCTTCCTCCAGCTTGACCGTGGCGCCAAACACCACCCGCCCTTCAGCATCGAGGGTGCTCGGATCGATGATCTGAGCCGCCGAGAGCTTGCCTTCAATTTCCTGGATGCGCCCTTCAATGAAGCCCTGGCGGTCCTTGGCGGCGTCGTATTCGGCGTTTTCGCTCAAATCGCCCTGGGCGCGAGCCTCGGCAATGGCGGCGATAACGGCGGGACGATCCACCGTTTTGAGTCTATGCAGTTCGGCCTTGAGTTTCTCGGCGCCGCGTTTGGTAATGGGAAGAGTGGCCATGGCCCGACGTCTCCGTTGGTGGTGGTGTGCCGCAGAAAAGCGCGGCTTGTCTACGCATGCACAGCCAGAAGGTGGTGTGGCATGCCCCAAAAGCAAACCGCCGCACGTTGCCGCGCGGCGGTGTTGATCTGGCGCTGATTATGCCGTGTTTGCGTTCTCGAAAGAAGCCCCCCCGGGGGGCCTCAGGCCAGGAGCTGCGCGTGCATCTCCTGCACGGAGATCACGTCGAGCTGGTCCATGTGGCGCATGCCCTCAACCGCGGCTTCGGCGCCAAAAATGGTGGTGAAAGTGGTGACCCGGGCCAACAAAGAACTGGTGCGAATGGCGCGCGAGTCGGCAATGGCATTGCGGCGCTCTTCCACGGTGTTGATGACCATGACGATTTCGTTGTTCTTGATCATGTCCACGATGTGCGGACGCCCTTCCGTCACCTTGTTGACCACCTGCACCGGCACCCCGGCAGCGGCAATCGCAGCGGCCGTGCCTTTGGTGGCGACCAGCTCAAAGCCCAGCTCGACCAACTGGCGCGCAATGTCCACCGCGCGCGGCTTGTCGCTGTTTTTGACCGTAAGAAACACCTTGCCGGACGTCGGCAGGTTGGTGCCGGCTCCGAGCTGGCTCTTCACGAAAGCCTCGCCAAACGTCTTGCCAACACCCATGACCTCGCCGGTGGATTTCATTTCGGGGCCAAGGATCGTGTCCACACCCGGGAATTTGACGAAGGGGAAAACCGCCTCCTTCACGCTGAAATAGGGCGGCGTCACTTCTTTGGCAATACCCTGGCTTGCCAGTGTCTGCCCCGCCATGCAGCGCGCCGCCACCTTGGCCAGCTGAATGCCCGTGGCCTTGCTGACGAAAGGCACGGTGCGGGAAGCCCGCGGGTTTACTTCAAGCACGTAGATGATGTCCTGGCCGTCCACCTGCTGGATGGCGAACTGCACGTTCATCAGGCCCACCACGCTGAGCCCCTCTGCCATGGCGGCTGTCTGGCGCTTGATTTCGTCGATGGTGGGCTGCGACAGGTAGTAAGGCGGCAGCGAACAGGCCGAATCGCCACTGTGCACTCCTGCCTGCTCAATGTGCTCCATCACGCCGCCGATGAAGGTGACACCGGCGCAGTCGCGCACGCAGTCCACGTCGCATTCGATGGCGTTGGAGAGAAAGCGGTCCAGCAGCACGGGCGAATCGTGGCTGACCTTCACGGCCTCGCGCATGTAGCGCTCCAGGTCGCGCTGCTCGTGCACGATTTCCATGGCGCGGCCACCCAGCACATAGCTCGGGCGCACCACCAATGGGTAGCCCAGGGCCTCGGCCTTCTCCAGTGCCTCGGGCTCCGTGCGCGCCGTGGCATTGGGCGGCTGGCGCAAGCCCAGCGCACCCAGCAGCTTCTGGAAGCGTTCGCGGTCTTCGGCGGCGTCGATCATGTCGGGGCTGGTGCCGATGATGGGCACACCCTCGGCGGCGAGTGCCAGCGCCAATTTGAGCGGCGTCTGGCCACCGTACTGCACGATCACGCCTGCGGGCTTTTCTTTGTCCACGATTTCCAGCACATCTTCCAGCGTGACCGGCTCGAAATACAGACGGTCCGAGGTGTCGTAGTCGGTGGACACGGTTTCAGGGTTGCAGTTGACCATGATGGTCTCGTAGCCGTCCTCGCGCATGGCGAGGGCAGCGTGCACGCAGCAGTAATCGAACTCAATGCCCTGGCCAATGCGGTTCGGCCCGCCGCCCAGCACCATGATCTTTTTCTTGTCGGTAGGCTCGGCCTCGCACTCTTCCTCGTAGGTCGAATACAGGTAGGCGGTGTTGGTGGCGAACTCGGCCGCGCAGGTGTCAACCCGCTTGTAGACCGGGCGCACATTCAGTGCTCGGCGCTGGTCGCGTACGGCCTTTTCGGTCGTCTTGAGCAGCTTGGCCAAGCGCCGGTCGGAAAAACCTTTTTGCTTCAAAGTGCGCAGCTCACCGGCATCCAGCGCAGCCAAGGCGCCCTCACCTTGCTCGGCGGTCAGTTGGTCGATATCCAGCTCGATCTTCACGATCTGCTCGATCTGCACCAGGAACCAGCGGTCGATCTTGGTGAGCTCGAACACTTCGTCCACGGAGAGTCCCATGGCGAAGGCATCCCCCACGTACCAGATGCGCTCGGGGCCGGGCTCGCCCAGCTCTTTTTCGAGCACTTCACGATCCTGGGTTTTCTCGTTCATGCCGTCCACGCCCACTTCCAGGCCGCGCAGTGCTTTCTGGAAGGATTCCTGGAAGGTGCGGCCCATGGCCATGACCTCACCCACGCTCTTCATCTGCGTAGTCAGGCGGCTATCGGCAGCCGGGAACTTTTCGAAAGCAAAGCGCGGGATCTTGGTGACCACGTAGTCGATCGAGGGTTCGAACGACGCCGGTGTGGCGCCACCCGTGATCTCATTGCGCAATTCATCGAGCGTATAGCCCACGGCCAGCTTGGCCGCCACCTTGGCAATCGGGAAACCCGTGGCCTTGGAGGCCAGTGCCGACGACCGCGAGACGCGCGGGTTCATCTCGATGACGATCATGCGGCCGTCCTTCGGGTTCACCGAGAACTGCACGTTGGAGCCGCCCGTGTCCACGCCGATCTCGCGCAGCACGGCCAGACTGGCGTTGCGCATGATCTGGTATTCCTTGTCGGTCAGCGTCTGCGCGGGGGCCACGGTGATGGAATCACCGGTGTGCACGCCCATGGGGTCCAAGTTTTCAATCGAGCAGATGATGATGCAGTTGTCCGCCTTATCGCGCACCACTTCCATCTCGTACTCTTTCCAGCCCAGGAGCGACTCTTCAATCAGCAGCTCGCTGGTGGGCGAAGCTTCAAGGCCGCGCTTGCAAATCGTCTCGAACTCTTCGGGGTTGTAGGCAATGCCGCCGCCCGTGCCGCCCAGCGTGAAACTGGGGCGGATGACGGTCGGAAAGCCCAGCGTTTTCTGCACGGCCCAGGCCTCGTCCATGCTGTGGGCGATGCCCGATCGCGCCGAACCCAGGCCGATGCGGGTCATCGCATCCTTGAACTTGAGACGGTCTTCGGCCTTGTCGATGGCTTCGGGCGTGGCGCCAATCAGTTCGACCTTGTACTTGTTCAAGACGCCGTGGTGCCACAGGTCCAGCGCGCAATTGAGCGCCGTCTGGCCACCCATGGTGGGCAGGATGGCGTCGGGGCGCTCCTTGGCAATGATCTTCTCGACCGTCTGCCAGGTGATGGGCTCGATATAGGTGACATCAGCCGTGGCCGGGTCGGTCATGATCGTCGCGGGGTTGCTGTTGATCAGGATGACTTTGTAGCCTTCTTCGCGCAGCGCCTTGCAGGCCTGCACGCCGGAGTAGTCGAATTCGCAGGCCTGGCCAATCACAATGGGGCCGGCGCCGATGATGAGGATGCTTTTGATGTCTGTGCGTTTTGGCATGGGGTGCAATCAGTCGTTGGATGCGGCTGGGGCATCGGGCCCGGCCGCGGCGCGGCGCTGCTGGAGCTTTTCCAGGAGCTGCGTGGCGCGCTCGGCGGGCAGGTTTTTCTGCATCAGCTGCAGCAGGCCGTCGCCCTGAACGAGTGGGCTCAGCACTTCGGTCTCGGCTTCATAGAAGGTGGCGTCCCACTCCTGCAGCGCCTCGGCGAAGGTGGCGTCGTCCCAGGTCTTGCCTTTGGCCACCAATGTGACCAGCGGCATGGCCTTGTGTTCAATGAACGCCTTCTTGTAGGGTTTTTGCTGCCAGCGCTCGGCAAACCATTCACGGTGCGGCGGTGGCAGGCTGAGCACGCGTTTGTGGATGGCCTTTTCAAACGCCGCGGCAGGAAAACTGAACAGCTTCATGCCGCCACGGCTCCAGCTGTCGAACCGGCAGCAACTCGGGCATCGTGCATGGCATCGACAAAGCGGTCGAACAGGCCGGCGATGTCGTGGGGCCCAGGCGAGGCTTCAGGGTGGCCCTGAAAGCTGAAGGCCGGCTTGTTCCGGTAGGCCAGGCCCTGCAAGGTACCGTCGAACAGGCTCACGTGCGTGGCGCGCAGGTGCGCCGGCAGGCTCTCTGTTTTCACGGCAAAACCATGGTTCTGGCTGGTGATGCTTACGCGCCCGGTATCCAGGTCTTTCACGGGATGGTTACCGCCGTGGTGGCCATGCGCCATCTTGAACGAGCTGGCACCCGCCGCCAACGCCATGATCTGGTGCCCCAGGCAGATGCCGAAAACTGGCATGCCGGAGTCAATGATCTCGCGGGTGGCGGCAATGGCGTAGTCGCAGGGCTGCGGGTCGCCCGGGCCATTGGAGAGGAACACGCCGTCGGGTGCCAGCGCGAAGGCCTCGGCAGCCGTGGTCTGCGCCGGTACGACGGTGACGCGGCAGCCGCGCGCGGCA
Source organism: Simplicispira sp. GW247-4R2A (assembly GCF_059424465.1). Taxonomy (NCBI): domain Bacteria; kingdom Pseudomonadati; phylum Pseudomonadota; class Betaproteobacteria; order Burkholderiales; family Comamonadaceae; genus Simplicispira; species Simplicispira sp. GW247-4R2A. Next base: position 24,473 of record NZ_JBWKZM010000018.1, read on the forward strand.
AGCATGCGCAGGATGTTGTACTTGACCCCAAAATCGTAGGCCACCACGTGGAATTGCGGTGCCTGCTGCTCGCCATAGCCGGCGCCCAGTTGCCATTCGGTCTGGCTCCACTCGTAGCGGGTTGGCGTGGAAACCACCTTGGCCAGATCCAGACCGGTCATGGAAGCCGCAGCACGGGCTTGCGCCACCGCCTCGTCCCGCAGCGCCTGGGTGACTTCCTGGCCGGGCGCCAACGCCAGAATGGCACCGTTTTGCGCGCCCGTACTGCGCAGCCGCCGGGTGAGCGCACGCGTGTCGATGTTGGCAATACCCACCGTGTTCGCGCGCTTGAGGTAGCACGAGAGGCTTTCGGTACTGCGAAAGTTGCTGACGACAGCGGACAGGTCTTTGATGATCAGGCCAGCGGCATGAATCCTCGCGGCTTCGACATCCTCAGCATTGGCGCCGTAGTTGCCCACATGCGAGACCGTGAGGGTCACGATCTGCTGGCAGTAGCTCGGGTCGGTGAGGATTTCCTGGTAGCCGGTCATGGAGGTGTTGAACACCACCTCGCCGACCGTGGAGCCGGGGGCTCCAATCGAATTGCCGATAAAGACCGTGCCGTCTGCAAGCGCCAGGATGGCGGGCGGGAAACTTCCCTTGAGAGACAAAAGCACTGGGTTCTCCGGATGGTTACGGTCGCCCGGCGCCTGCGCACAATCCCGCATGGCATGCGTGGATGGCGGCTCTCGGATAGTTTATTGCTTTGGGTGCGGTCGGGCGACGCTGTTGCGAGAAAAGCCCCCGATTGTAGCCGCAGGCGCCTGCTCATGCAGGCGACGGACCGCGCGAGACCCCGATCCCGATCCGCCTTGGGTGCTTCCAGGCTCAGCGCATGCAGCCGCTGGCGTGCAGACAGATGGCGGCAGCGGCTGCCACGTTGAGGGATTCTTCACCGCCTGGTTGTGCAATCCGAATGCGCTGCGTAGCGTGCGCCTCAATACCGGGTGCAACCCCTTGCCCTTCGTGCCCAAACACCCAGGCGCAAGGCCAGGGAAGCGCTGCCCGGTGCAAAAAATCGCCCTCATGCACATGCGTCACCAAAAGCGGCACCTGCAACGCAGCCAGATCCTCGCTCTCCAGACCTTCTACCAGAGTGAGCCCAAAATGCGCCCCCATACCAGCACGCAGCACCTTGGCTGACCACAGGGCCGCACTGCCCTTCAAGGCCAGCACCTGGCGAAAACCGAACGCCGCGCTGCTGCGCAGGATAGAGCCAACGTTGCCGGCGTCCTGCACGCGGTCGAGCACCACCGTGGGCGCCTGCGGATCGGGCCGCGCGGCGACCGGAAGATCCAGCACGTAGCCCATGCCGGCAGGCGACTCCAACGCACTGATGCTGGCAAACAAAGCATCTGGAAGTACTATGACTTTAATAGCTGAAGGCGCTTTATCCATATGCGCCAGAGGCCAAAAAGACTCTGAAAAAACCGCGATGGCAGGTGCGCGGCCCCGCTGGCGCGCCGCCTCGCACAAATGTTCGCCCTCGATCCACACGCGCCCCTGCTTGCGGTACTGCGTACTGTCTTGCGCCAGGCGCCGCAGGTCCTTGACGAGCGGGTTGTCGCGTGAGCTGATGTGCACCACCTGCGGCGCTGTCATGGCGCTGGCTCCCCAGGGGCGCGCCAATGCAAGGCCACGGGTGCAAACGAGCGCCGGTGCAGCGGGCAGGCGCCGTGGGCCCGCAAGGCGTCCATGTGCGCCGCCGTGCCATAGCCCTTGTGGCCAGCAAAGCCGTATTGCGGGTACTGCGCATCCACCTGGACGCACCAGCGGTCGCGGTACACCTTGGCCAGGATGGACGCGGCAGAGATGGATGGCACCAGCGCATCGCCCCCCACTATCGCCTCGGCCGCGCAATCGAGCACCGGCAATCGGTTGCCGTCCACCAGCACCAGGCCCGGGCGCAGGCGCAGACCGGCCACGGCGCGCTGCATGGCCAGCAGGGTCGCCTGCAGGATGTTGAGCCGGTCGATCTCCTCGACGCTGGCCTCGGCAATGGCAAAACACAGGGCGCGGGCGCGAATCTGCTCGAACAGCGCTTCACGCCGCGCCGGTGAGAGTTTTTTGGAATCGTTCAGCCCGGCGATGGGCTGGCGCTCGTCCAGGATCACCGCCGCTGCCACGACGGGGCCTGCCAGAGGCCCTCGCCCAGCCTCATCCACGCCGGCCGTCAGAACCGGACCATGCCAGGGAAGGTGGCCTTGTTCAGGCTTCAATGATTTGGCGGATCGCATCCGAGGCCAGTTCAGAGGTATTGCGCGCGAGTGTGTCGTGCAATGCGGCAAAGCGCTTTTGCAGCGCCGTGACACGGTCAGATCGGGACTGGCAAGCAGCCAACCACTCCAGCACCGCAGCGGCCAGCGCCTCGGGCGTGGCGGCGTCCTGGATCAGCTCGGGCACGACAAAATCCTGGCACAGGATGTTGGGCAGGCCCACCCAGGGCTGGAGCTGGCGGCGGCGCATCAGGCGCCAGCTCACTGGGTGCATGCGGTAGCCGATGACCATGGGGCGCTTGAAGAGCGCGGCCTCCAGTGTGGCGGTGCCGCTGGCAATCAGCGTGACATCGCAAGCCGCCAATACCGTATGCGACTGTCCCGTGACGATCTGCAGCGCGTCCTGCATACCGCACTCACGCGCGCAAGCGGCAATGCGTTCCTGCAGCGCCGGCACCGCGGGAACTATCATTTTGATAGCTGGAAGCGCTTGTCGGATAAGCGCTGCGGCCTTGAAAAAGGCTGGAGTGATGTACTGCACCTCGGCACTGCGGCTGCCGGGCAGAATGGCCAGCACCGGCCCCTCCTGCGGCAAGCCGAGCCGTGCGCGCGCCGCAGCGCGGTCGGGCTCGCGTGGAATCACGGCAGCGAGTGGGTGGCCCACGTAGGTCGCCGCAATGCCGTGCTTCGCGAGCAATGCCGGTTCAAATGGGAAAATGCACAGCACGTGGTCGGCAGCGCGGCGGATTTTCTCCACCCGATCGGCACGCCAGGCCCAGATGGACGGACAGACAAAATGCACCGTGCGCGTGCCGGCGGCGCGCAGATCAGTCTCCAGCGCCAGATTGAAATCGGGGGCATCCACGCCGATGAAGACCGAGGGCGGCGCAGCCAGCAGCCGCGCGCGCAACTGGCGCCGGATGCGCACCAGTTCCACCAAACGCCGCAGCAGCTCGACGCTGTAGCCGTGCACGGCAAGCCGGTCGCTCGGCCACCACGCATCAAAGCCTTGCGACGCCATCTGCGGCCCGCCGATGCCAAAGGCCTGCAAATCCGGCCACAAACCCCGCATACCGCCCAGCAGCAGGCTGGCCAGCAGGTCACCAGAGGCTTCGCCCGCCACCATGGCGATGCGCGGTTGCGACGGCATCATTCAGCGCACGATGCCGCGCGACGACGCATCCAGCAGGTCGAGCATCATCGCCACGTCCTGCTGCGCGTCCTCGGCCGGCAGTTCTGCAATCGCCGCGCGCGCTGCGGCCAGCGTCAGGCCCTGGCGGTAGAGCAGACGGTGCATCTGCTTGATGACCCGCACGCGCGCTGTCGAGAAGCCGCGGCGGCGCAGGCCGACGATGTTGAGGCCGCGCACGGCCAGCGGATTGCCGTCGACCAGCATGAAGGGGGGCACATCTTGCGACACGGCGCTGGCAAAGCCAACCATTGCGTGGGCGCCGATCGAGACAAACTGATGAATGCCGGTGAGTCCGCCGATCGTGACCCAGTCAGCAAGGTGAACATGACCGGCCAGCGTGGTGTTATTGGCCAGCGTGGTGTGGTTGTCAACGCGGCAGTCGTGCGCGATGTGCGTATACGCCATGATCCAGTTGTCGCTGCCCACGCGCGTGATGCCACCTGCCCCCGGCACACCGATGTTGAAGGTGCAGAACTCGCGGATCACATTGCGGTCGCCAATGACAAGTTCGGTCGGCTCGCCAGCGTATTTCTTGTCCTGCGGCACCGCGCCCAGGGAAGCAAACTGGAAGATGCGGTTGTCGGCGCCAATCGTCGTGCGCCCTTCGATCACGCAGTGTGCCCCCACCGTGCTGCCAGCACCGATGGACACATGCGGGCCAATCACGGCGTAAGGGCCCACCTCGACAGAGGAATCAATCTGCGCCGCCGCATCAATGACGGCGGTGGCGTGTATGCGCGCCGCGACCACTTCTCGCCTCTCTTTAGCCGACGGCGCGCATGGTGCACATGAGTTGCGCCTCGCAGGCAACCTCGTCGCCGACGCTGGCGATCCCCTTGAACTTCCAGATACCGCCACGCACGCGATCGATGGTGATGTCCAGCATCAGCTGGTCGCCCGGCTCCACGGGCCGCTTGAAACGGGCGCCGTCGATACCGACGAAGTAGTAAATGTTGTTTTCATCAGGCACCTGGCCCATGGCATCAAACGCCAGAAGCCCTGCCGCCTGGGCGAGCGCCTCAAGAATCAAGACACCCGGCATCACGGGATGCCCGGGAAAATGCCCCATGAAATAGGGCTCGTTGAAGGTGACGTTCTTGACGGCCTTGATGCGCGTGTTGCGCTCGAGTTCGAGCACCCGGTCCACCAGCAGAAAAGGGTAGCGGTGGGGGAGTTGCTTGAGAATTGCGTGGATGTCCATCATGGGCGTTCGGGTGTGTTGTTTTCCAGGCAGCTTTCCAGCGCCTTGATGCGCTCGCGCAAGCGGTGTAACTGCTTGAGCGTAGCGGCGTTTTTTTCCCAGCGCGCATTGTCATCGATAGGGAACATGCCAGTGTAGTGGCCGGGCCGATGGATCGAATGCGTCACGACCGTAGCGGCCGAAACATGGACGTCATCGGCCACACTGAGGTGGCCGAGCACAATGGCCCCGCCCCCAAAAGTGCAGCGTGCACCAATCTTCGCACTGCCGGCAACGCCCACGCAGCCCGCCATGGCGCTGTGGCGTCCGACATGCACGTTGTGGCCGATCTGCACCAGGTTGTCGAGCTTGACACCGTCTTCAATCACCGTGTCGTCCAGGGCGCCGCGATCGATACAGGTGTTGGCGCCGATCTCTACATCGTCGCCAATGCGCACCGCGCCGAGCTGCTCGATCTTGGTCCAGGCGCCTCGCTCCTGCGCAAAGCCAAAGCCGTCGGCGCCAATCACCACGCCCGAGTGGACGATGCAGCGAGCGCCGATGTGGCAATCCTCGCCCAACGTGACTCGGCTGCGCAGCACAGTGTCCGCGCCGACCTCGGCACCTCGTTCAATGACGCACAGGGGTCCAATGGCGGCCGAGGGATGCACCACGGCGTCCGGGCTGACCACGGCGCTGGGGTGAATTCCGCCCACTCGCGCAGGGCCGATATGTCGCTTCCATAGCTTGGTCGCACGTGCAAAGCAGGCATACGGGTCGTCCGCGACGATACAGGCACCGCGCGCTTTCGCCAGCTCGGCCATGGCGGGAGCCACGATGACGCACGCCGCTTTGGAAGCGGCAAGCTGCTGCTGGTAACGCGGATTGCTCAGAAAGCTCAGCGCGTCGGGCCCCGCTGTCTCAAGCGGCGCCAGCCGATCAATGCCTAACTGCGCGTCGCCATAAAGATGCGCACCCAAGGCCTCGGCGATTTCCCCCAGGCGAAGACTCACGCCAACACCGCAACTCGCAGGCCGCGCTTACTTGGCAGGCGCCGCATTGAGCGCCTTGATCACTTTGTCCGTGATGTCATTCTTGGGATTGATGTAGACCGCCTGGTCAAGAATGAGGTCGTATTTTTCCTGCTCGGCGATCTGCTTGACGACCTTGTTCACACGGTCGCCCATTTGCGTCAGCTCTTCGCTCTTGCGCGCGTTCAGGTCTTCCTGGAATTCGCGGCGCTTGCGCTGGAAATCACGGTCCTGATCCACCAACTGGCGCTGGCGGGCGGCCCGCTGGCTCTCGGAGAGCGTAGGTGCCTCGCGTTCGAACTTGTCGTTGGCCGCCTTGAGAGTATTGCCTTGGTCGAGCAGGTCCTTATCGCGGCGCGAGAACTCCTGCTCAAGCTTGGCCTGTGCGGCCTTGGCGGTGTTGGCCTCGCGAAATACGCGTTCGGTATGAACGAAGCCGGCCTTGAACTCTTCGGCTTGAGCAGGCGCCCAGGCGGCAACAGACGCCAGAGCCAGAGCGTACGCGAAGTGACGGGAAATATGTTTCATTAGAAGGACGTTCCGATCTGGAATTGCAATGCCTGGATTCTATCGCCGGCGAATTTGCGTATAGGCTTGGCGTATGCTAGGCGCAGAGGCCCAAGCGGTGAGATCCAGCTGATTCCCACACCTGTAGAGGCACGCATTTCATTGAAGCGAATGGGGTCGCCATCGCCATACACATTGCCCACGTCGAGGAAGGTAAACACGCGCAGCGTGCGGTCGTTGCCAGCCCCTGGGAAGGGAGCGATCAGTTCGGCGTTCAGCGTCACCTTCTTCGGTCCACCCAGCGATGCGCCCGTCACATCACGCGGACCCAGGGTGCCCTGATCGAAACCGCGCACCGAGCCCAAGCCGCCGGAATAGAAATTCTTGAACACCGGGAACGGGCGGCCACCAAGCCCCTTGCCCATTCCCAGCTCACCATTGAGGGCCACTGTGAACTTCTTGTTCAATGGTACGTACTGCTGGTACTGGTAGTTAGCGCGCAGATAGCGCGCATCCCCCGCGACCGACCATTCAGAATTCAGGCGCTGGTAACGGCCTGAGTTGGGTGCCAGCGCACTGTCGCGGCTGTCACGCGACCAGCCGATGGTCAGCGGCACGGCCGAGCTGCTGGCGCCATAGCGGTCTGCATAGACCAGGTAGGCCGCCGGAATGTTGGTCCCCGCCTTGATGCGCGTCTGCTCCAGGCCACCGCCGAAGAACACCGTATCGGTTTCGCTGAACGGCACGCCAAAACGCGCGCTGGCACCCGTGGTCACCAGTTCGTAGTTGCCGCCCTGGTCTTGGTACGGTTTGTCGGTACGGTAGTAAACGTCGAGTGTGCGCGAAATACCGTCCTGCGTGAAATAAGGGTTCGTGGTGCTCAGGACAAGGGTGCGCTTGTATTTGCTGGTATTGACGTCGATGCCCAGATAGTTCCCCGAGCCAAAGACATTCTCCTGCTTGATGGCAAACGAGAACGACACCTTTTCGGCACTGGAGAAACCTGCCCCCAGCTGCAGTGAGCCTGTGGGCTTTTCCTTGACGGCGATGACCAGATCCACCTGGTCGGGCGCACCTGGAACCTCCACGCTCTCGACGCTGACTTCCGTGAAATAGCCCAGCCGGTCGACGCGGTCACGTGACAGGCGAATCTTCTCACCGTCGTACCACGAGGCTTCAAACTGGCGGAATTCGCGCCGCACCACCTCATCACGCGTGCGGTCGTTGCCTGAAACGTTGATGCGCCGCACATAGGCGCGCCGCTGCGGGTCTGCCGTCAATACCAGCGCCACCCGGCCGTGCTCGCGATCAATCTCTGGAACAGCCTCAACGTGGGCAAAGGCAAAACCGAAATTACCAAAATGGTCCGAAAACGCCTTGGTGGTTTCCGTGACCTCGTCGGCGTTGTAGGGCTCACCAGGCCGAATGGCGACCAGGGATTTGAATTCGTCCTCGCGGTTCAGGTAGTTGCCTTCAAGCTTGACGCCGGACACCACGAAACGCTCACCCTCGGTGACGTTGACAGTGATGGAAATGTCTTGCTTGTCAGGTGAAATTGCCACTTGCGTGGAGTCGATGCGGAACTCCAGGTAGCCGCGCTGCAAGTAGTAGGAGCGCAGAGTTTCCAGATCGGCGTTGAGTTTGGGCCGTGCGTAACGGTCGGACTTGGTGTACCAGCTTAGCCAGCCACCCGTGTCCTGGTCGAAGAGCCCCTTGAGCGTCGAGTCGCTGAACGCCTTGTTGCCAACAATGCGGATGTCCTTGATGCGCGCCGTCTCGCCCTCGGTCACCGTAAAAGTGAGGTTCACGCGGTTGCGATCCACCGGCGTGACCGTGGTCACCACCTCGGCAGCGTAAAAGCTCTTGTTGATGTATTGGCGCTTGAGCTCCTGCTCGGCGCGGTCAGCCAGCGCCTTGTCGTACGGGCGACCATCGGTCAGGCCAATGTCGCGCATCACGTTTTTGAGCGTGTCCTTGTCGAATTCGCGCGCCCCGGAAAACTCCACGGCGGCAATCGTGGGTCGCTCCTGCACCACCACGACCAGCACATCGCCAGACGCTTCCAAACGCACATCGGTGAACAGGCCCAGGGCAAACAACGCCCGAATGGCCGCTGCGCCCTTCTCGTCGTTGTAGTCGTCGCCGACATGCACGGGCAGCGACGCAAAAACCGTTCCGGGCTCTACACGCTGCAGACCCTCCACCCGGATATCACGCACCTTGAAAGGCGCAAGCGCCCAGGCCGCCTGTGCTGCGAGAACCAGGGCCGCCACGGCCGCAACGGTCCGCACGCCAAAGCGAGGTAGTTTCTTCATCATGGAGAGAGATCGATGTCGGGTACCGCCGTATGCTTTCGCACGGGCCCGCAAGTTAGCCAAATAGCCGGGTGAAATCGTTGAACAATGCGATGGACATCATAAGCAGCAAGACCGCAATGCCGCCACGCTGCAGATTTTCCATCCAGACTTCGGACACGCCCTTGCCTGTAATGCCCTCCCAAAGATAATACATCAGGTGGCCGCCGTCGAGCACCGGCAGTGGCAGCAGGTTCAGCACCCCGAGACTGACGCTGATCAGGGCCAGAAACGTCAGGTACTGGGTCACGCCCACATGGGCTGAGCGGCCGGCGTAATCGGCAATGGTCAGTGGGCCGCTGATGTTCTTGAGGGAGGCCTGGCCAATCACCATGCGCCCCATCATCTTGAGCGAGAGTGCCGACACCTGCCAGGTGCGCTTGACCCCATTCCACAAGCCTTCCAGCGCTCCATAACGTACCGTGGTAAAGCGGGGGGGCTCGCCCACATACGCGCCAATGCGGCCAATCACCTGGCCTTCGTCGCCCACGGCATCGGGCGCCACCGTGATCTCCAGTACATGACCGCCGCGCTCGACGCTCCAGTTCTGCGCCAACGGGGCACCCGCGCTCACCGAGGCGCGGATACGTTCACGCAGTTGCTGCGCGTCGTCTATTTCCGACGGGCCGATACGCAGCACCAGATCCCCCTTTTGCAGGCCGGCGCGGGCTGCGGCGCCGTCCGCTACCAACTCGCCAATCACGGGCCGGCTCCAGGGGGTAGCAATGCCGACCTTGCGCAGCAGGTCGGCATCGGCTTGCTTGGCATCTATCTCATCGAGCGGCAGCAGCACGCTGCGCGACACGCCAGGACGGGCTTGGACCTCCAGCCGGGCAGGTAGACCATCGAGCGCACCGCGCGTCAACGTCCAGCGAAGATCCTCAAACGAGCGCACTTCGCTGGGCTGGTCGTCTCCCAATGCAATGCTCTGCACCAACTCACCGCCATGCAGCCCGGCGCGCTGGGCGATGGAGCCCTCTGGTGGGCTTGACAGGTACGCCATAGGCTCTTGCACGCCCGCCCAGTTCACCACGGCGTAGAGCAGTACCGCCAGCAGCAAATTGGCCAGCGGCCCGGCCGCCACCACGGCCGCTCGTGCGCGCAGCGGCTTGTTGTTGAACGCCAGGTGCTTTTCTTCAGGGGCTACAGGCGCCTCGCGCTCGTCGAGCATGCGCACGAAGCCGCCCAGCGGGATGGCGCCCACCACGAATTCAGTGGGCGAGCCCTTGGGCTGCCAACGCAGAATCGGTTTGCCGAAACCCACCGAAAACCGCAGCACCTTGACACCGCAGGCCACCGCCACGCGGTAGTGGCCGTATTCATGCACAGCAATCAGGATGGCAAGTGCGCCAACGAAAGCAATGAAGGTCAGCATGGCTGTTTCCTCGAAACTCAGGCAGACATGCGCATGGCATGCTGCTCGGCGCTGCTGCGCGCTTTGGCATCAAGATCGAGCAGGGCGTCGAGTGAATCGGGATTGGACGAGGGGACTGCGGACAAAGTTTCAAGATTCAAGGCGTGAATCTGGTCAAAACGGATACGCCGTTCCAGAAACGCTTGCACCGCCACCTCATTCGCCGCATTGAGCACCACCGTGGTTCCGGGCGCTGCGGCCAGCGATTCCCAGGCCAGGCGCAAGCCTGGGAATCGCTCGGGATGGCCATGGTCGTCGATGGACTCAAAGGTCATGGCACTGAGTGCATGGAAATCGAGCGCTGCGGCGCCCGAGGCGACGCGTTCCGGCCAGGAGAGCCCATAGGCAATCGGCACGCGCATGTCGGGGGTGCCCATTTGTGCCACCACCGACATGTCGCGGTACTGCACCATCGAATGGATGGTGCTCTGCGGGTGGATCACCACATCGAGCTGCGCCGGCGCCAGCCCGAAGAGGTAGCGCGCCTCGATCACCTCCAGCACCTTGTTCATCATGGTGGCCGAATCCACTGAAATCTTGCGCCCCATGACCCAGTTCGGGTGCGCGCAGGCGTCTTCGGGGGTGACATCGCGCAGGCTCGCCGGCGCACGGGAGCGAAAGGGCCCGCCCGAGGCGGTCAAAATAATTTTGTCAACGCGCCCGGCCCAGGTCGCCGGGTCTTCCGGGAGTGACTGGAAAATAGCCGAATGCTCACTGTCGATCGGCAGCAAGGTGGCGCCGCCGCTGCGAACCGCCTGCAAGAAAACCTCGCCGCCCACCACCAAGGCTTCCTTGTTGGCCAGCAGCAGGCGCTTGCCAGCACGCGCCGCAGCCAGACAGGGCGCCAGGCCCGCAGCCCCGACGATGGCGGCCATGACGCTGTCCACCTCCGGGTGAGACGCTATCATTTCAAGAGCATCATGCGCTTGAATTACCTGCGTCAGAAGCCCATTTGACTTGATTTTTTCAGCCAATTCGCGTGCGTGAACTGCACTTGCCATGACCGCGTAGCGTGGCTGGAACTGGGCGCACTGCGCCAGCAGCAGATCCACCTGCGTGGCGGCACTGAGGGCAAACACCTCGAAACGCTTGGGGTGACGCGCGACGACGTCGAGGGTGTTTTTGCCGATTGACCCGGTCGAGCCAAGTACCGTGATACGTTGGCGCATCAGGCCACCAACGAGGTCAGCATCATGGCCAGCGGTAGCGTGGGCAACAAGGCGTCCACACGATCGAGCACGCCACCGTGACCAGGGAGCAGATTGCTGCTGTCCTTGGCACCGGCACTGCGCTTGACCAGCGATTCAACCAAATCCCCCACGACACTCATGCAAGCCATGAACAATACGCCAAGCACCAGCAGCCACGGGCCCTGGCTTGCCAGGCGCGAGTAAAGGCTGGGTACGGTGGCGCCCCAATGGCGGTCTAGCACAGACCACGCCAAAGCCAGCAGCAACACTCCGGCAACACCGCCCCACACGCCTTCCCAGCTCTTGCCCGGGCTGATCGAGGGGGCCAGCTTGTTTTTCGTGAAGCGCAGGCCAAAGCTGCGGCCAGTGAAATAGGCGGCGATGTCGGCCATCCAGACCAGCGCCATCACCGACAGGAGAAAGTTGATACCGATCATGCGCGCCCGCACCACCGCCAGCCATGCCAGCCAAAGGGCGAGCACGCCAGCGACAAGCCGCAGCGCCTGTGGAATGCGAGGCCAACCCGCAACCCCCGCGCGCAGCAGCCAGGCCGAGCCCAGCACCCAGGCCCCAGTCGCCACGGTCCACAACAGCACCAAGGGGCGTAGCAGCCAGCCGGCCTGCCAGGACGCAAGGCACAGAAGCGCACAAAGGGCTGCCAGCACGAGCGATGCGGCAAACGTGCAGCCATTGAGCCGCCCCCACTCCCAGGTTGCTCCCACCACCAGCACCAGCACCACGGCCGCAAATGCAATCGGCTGTGGGTAGAAAAGCGCCGGCAACAAAATGGCCAACAAGACCAGGGCCGTGACGATGCGCTGCTTGAGCATGGCGGTCCTTCAGGCACGCGCCAGAGCGTGCGGCTCTTGGGCAAGTTGCTCAGAAATCAGGCCAAAGCGGCGCTCGCGGCCATGGTAGGCCGCTATGGCCGCATCCAGCGCTGCCTCGTCAAACTCCGGCCAGAGCTTGTCGCTGAAAAAAAGTTCGGAATAAGCACTTTGCCACAGCAGGAAATTGCTCAGCCGCATCTCGCCGCCAGTGCGAATCAAAAGGTCGGGGTCGCGCACATGCGACAGCGCCATGGCGGCGTCCAGACTGTCCGGCGTGATCGCCTCGCCGCGCGCCGCCAGGCTGGCTGCGGCCTGGGCAATGTCCCAGCGGCCACCATAGTTGAAGCAAATGTTGAGCACCATGCGCGTGCAGTGTGCCGTCTGCTCCTCGGCCTGCTCCAGACCCGCACGCATGGAAGCCGTAAGGTTGGCGCGTTCGCCGACGAAGTGCAGGCGAATGCCATCGCGCGCCAATTGCGACACTTCGCGCCCTATGGCCCGTGCCAGCAGTTCCATCAGGCCGGACACTTCGTCGGCCGGGCGATTCCAGTTTTCGGAGGAAAACGCGAATACGGTAAGCACCGACACGCCACGCTCGGCGCAGGCCTTGACGCAGCGGCGCAACGCATCCACGCCCTGCTTGTGGCCCGCGAGACGCGGCAGGAAACGGCGTTTTGCCCAGCGGCCATTGCCATCCATGACGATGGCGATGTGGGTGGGTGCAGCGAGGGATTGGGCCATGCAGACGGGGTGCAGCGGTGCTTTCACACCGCCATGATGTCCTGTTCCTTGGCGATCACCAAGGCGTCGATGTCCGCCACATGGCGGTCGGTGATTTTCTGAATCTCGGCCTCGGAGCGCTTCTGGTCGTCTTCGGACGCCAGCTTGTCCTTGACCATGCGCTTGACAGCTTCGTTGGCGTCGCGGCGCAGGTTGCGCACGGCGATCTTGGCCGACTCGCCCTCGTTGCGCGCCAGCTTGGTCATTTCCTTGCGGCGCTCTTCGCTCATGGGCGGCATGGGAACACGGATCAGATCGCCCAGAGATGCCGGGTTCAGACCCAGGTCGCTCTCGCGGATGGCCTTTTCGATCTTGGCCCCCATGCCCTTTTCCCACGGCTGCACGCTGATGGTGCGGGCGTCGAGCAATTGCACGTTGGCCACCTGGCTGAGTGGCACCATGGAGCCGTAGTACTCCACATGGATGGAATCGAGCAGCGCGGGGCTGGCGCGGCCGGTGCGGATTTTCTGCAGGTTGTTCTTGAAGGCAACGATGGACTGGTCCATCTTGCCCTCCATGGTCTTGCGAATATCGGTTGTCATGTTCTTTCTCCTCGAAATCGGGGCCCGCGGCCGCGCAGTGCTTCAGGCATGCACCAGCGTGCCTTCGTCCAACCCCATCACAACCCGCTTGAGTGCCCCGGGCTTGAAGATGGAAAACACCTTCACCGGAAGCTTCTGGTCGCGGCACAGAGCAAACGCGGTGGCGTCCATGATGCCCAAGTTGCGCACCATGGCCTCGTCAAAGCTCAGTGTCGCATAGCGCGTGGCCGACGGATCCTTGTGCGGGTCGGCGGTGTACACGCCATCCACCTTGGTGGCCTTAAGAACGAGTTCGGCGCCAATCTCGGCGCCGCGCAGCGCCGCTGCCGTGTCGGTGGTGAAAAACGGGTTGCCGGTGCCGGCGGCAAACACCACCACCTTGCCTTCTTCCAGGTACTGCAGCGCCTTGGGCCGCACGTACGGCTCCACCACCTGCTCGATGGAAATGGCCGACATCACGCGCGCCGTCAGTCCCTGTTTGTCCATGGCATCGGCAAGCGCCAGCGCATTCATCACCGTGGCCAGCATGCCCATGTAGTCGGCTGTGGCCCGGTCCATGCCCTCGGCACCACCCGCGACGCCGCGAAAGATGTTGCCCCCACCAATCACCACCGCCACCTCGACGCCCATGCGGGTGATTTCTACCACCTCGCCCACCATGCGCACAATGGTGGCGCGGTTGATGCCAAAGGCATCGTCGCCCATCAGCGCCTCACCGGACAGCTTGAGCAAAATGCGCTTGTAGGCCGGTGTGGCAGTCGTCATGGAACGCTCCTTCTTGAGGCTTTGGTTGGTGAACAGACGTATGGACAGTGTTCAGGCGCCGGCCTTGGCAGCGGCGACCTGGGCAGCCACTTCGGCAGCAAAGTCGTCCACCTTCTTCTCGATGCCCTCGCCGACCACGTACAGAGCAAAACCCTTGACGGTGGTGGCGCGCTCTTTGAGCATCTGCTCGACGCTTTGCTTGTCGTTCTTCACGAAGGCCTGGTTGAACAGCGACACCTCCTTCAGGTACTTCTGCACGCCGCCTTCAATGCGCTTGGCCACGATTTCGTCGGACTGCACCGGCTTGCCTTCGGCTTGCGCCTTGGCTTTGTCTTCCGCAGCCTTGGCAGCGGCCACCGAGCGCTCTTTTTCAATCAGCTCGGCAGGCACATCGCTGCTGGCGAGGGCCACAGGCTTCATGGCGGCAATGTGCATCGCCACATCCTTGGCGGCAGTTTCGTCGCCTTCGTACTGCACCACCACGCCAATGCGCGTGCCGTGCAGGTAAGACGCAAGCTTGTCGCCGCCAGCAAAGCGCTGGAAACGGCGGAACGACATGTTCTCGCCAATCTTGCCAATCAGACCCTTGCGCACGTCTTCCAGCGTGGGACCGAAGCTGTCTTGTTCATACGCCAGTGCGCCCAGCGCGGCGATGTCGGCCGGGTTGTGCTTGGCAACAAGCTCGGCGGCGGCATTCGCCATGGCGATGAAACTGTCGTTCTTGCTGACGAAGTCGGTTTCGCTGTTGACTTCAACCAGCGCGCCGGTGTTGCCGTCGATGAAGCTTGCCACCACGCCCTCGGCCGTGATACGCGACGCCGCCTTGCCGGCCTTGGTGCCGAGCTTGACGCGCAGCAGCTCTTCGGCCTTGACCATGTCGCCATTGGCCTCGGTCAGCGCCTTCTTGCATTCCATCATCGGGGCATCCGTCTTGCCACGCAGTTCACCCACCATGCTTGCGGTAATTGCAGCCATTCTCAGTTCTCCAAATTCAATTCAGTCGTATCAAGATAAAAAAAGGGGGCCGATTCAGCCCCGCTTTTTCTTGCGACAAACGTCGCGCGGGCAGGGGACTCTCAGGCCACGGTCTCTTGCACTTCCACGAACTCGTCAGAGCCTTCAGTGGACACCGCCTTCACCACATCGGACACCACGTTGTTGCGGCCCTCAACGACCGCATCCGCCATGGCGCGCACGTACAGGTCAACCGCTTTGGCGGAGTCGTCGTTGCCAGGAATGACGTGGTCAATGCCTTCGGGCGAATGGTTGGTATCAACCACACCAATCAACGGAATGCCGAGCTTCTTGGCTTCAGCAATGGCGATCTTGTGGAAGCCCACGTCGACCACAAAGATGGCATCGGGCAGGGCCGTCATGTCCTGGATGCCGCCGATATCCTTTTCGAGCTTCTCGATCTCACGCGTGAACATGAGTTGCTCTTTCTTGCTCAGGGATTCAAGGCCAGCTTCCTGCTGCGCCTTCATGTCCTTGAGGCGCTTGATGGAGGTCTTGACGGTCTTGAAGTTGGTCAGCATACCGCCCAGCCAGCGCTGGTTCACGAAAGGCACGCCAGCGCGCTGGGCTTCAGCTGCGATGGTGTCGCGGGCCTGGCGTTTGGTACCGACAAACAGCACGGTGCCGCGGTTGGCGGTGAGCTGCTGAGCGAACTTCGTCGCCTCCTGGAGCATCGGCAGCGACTTTTCCAGGTTGATGATGTGAATCTTGTTGCGGTGGCCGAAGATGTACGGGGCCATCTTGGGGTTCCAGAACCGGGTCTGGTGGCCGAAGTGAACGCCGGCTTCCAGCATTTCGCGCATGGTGACTGCCATAAAAGTACTCCAAAGGTTGGGTCTAAAATCCAGTCCGACATCGCGGCCCGCCACTTCATTCGCTGGCACGGCCGCAACACCTTGGCGGGACTGGTTTGCTATTGTTTTCGCTGAGGTTTAACGCTCTGCAAAACCCAAGGATTCTAGCATAGGCATGGCAAAAGACCTTGACAGCACGCTGCGCCTGCTGCACACAGGCGCCACCAGCGCCAGCGCGGAAATGCAAACCTGCATCGCCCGCGCGCAAGCGCCGGAATGCCACCACGCGTTTTCGCTTCCTTTATTTGATGAGGCGCTGCAGACGGCCGCATCGCCCTCACTGGCGCACCGCCCCCTGGCTGGTTTGGCGGTGTCGGTCAAAGACCTGTTTGGCATGCAGGGCATCACCAGCATGGCGGGCTCCACCGTGCTGGCGGCCGAGCCGCCCGCCCTGCAAGACGCCCCCGCCGTGGCGCGCCTGCGTGCCGCTGGCGGCGTGGTCGTGGGCCGCACGCACATGGTGGAATTCGCCTTTTCGGGCGTCGGCACCAACCCTCACTACGGCACCCCGGCTGCCTTTGACGGGCGTTTTGGCGCCCTGCCCGGGCCGGCGCGCGTGCCCGGAGGCTCTTCATCGGGGGCCGCTGTGTCGGTGGCGACTGGTGCTGCCTTCATCGGCCTGGGCTCGGACACCGGCGGCTCGATTCGCATCCCCGCAGCGCTGTGCGGCATCGTCGGCTTCAAGAGCACGGCGCGCCTGGTGCCGACCGAAGGCGCCGTGCCGCTCTCCACCACCCTGGACACGGCCTGCGCCATGACCCGCTCGGTCCGGGACGCCGTGCTGGCGCACGAAATTCTGGCGGCCCGGCGCATCACACGCAGTGCGGCGCCGCTGTCGATGTGGCGCCTCGCCGTGCCCGGCGGCGTGTTTCTGGACGGGCTGGACGCCACCGTGCGCACGGCGTTTGAGCGCAGCATCGCGCAACTGCGCGCCGCCGGCGCCCACATTGAAGCAATTGAGCTGCGGCAAGCCGAGGAACTGTCAGGGCTGCAGGTACGCGGCAGCTTTGCCGCCGCCGAGGCCTTCGCCTGGCACCGCCACCGCTTGGCCCGGCACGCAGCCGCCTACGACCCGCGGGTGCGCGTGCGCATCGAGCGCGGCGCCACCATGTCTGCCGCCGACTACATTGATCTGTTGCAGGCGCGAGCCGGCTGGATCTCCAGCGTCGAAGCAGCCATCGCCGGCTTCGACGCCCTGCTCTCCCCGACGGTGCCCCTCGTCGCACCGCCTATTGCCAGCGTGGCGCCGGCCAATGGCCAGGATGCCGCGCAGGACGCTGTGCGCGACGCCGAGTTCCAGCGCGTCAACGCCTTGCTGCTGCGCAACACCAGCGTCGTCAACATGCTCGACGGCTGCGCCCTGTCGCTGCCCTGCCATGTGCGCGGCGAGTTGCCGGTGGGCCTGATGGTCTGGCACGGCGCACTGCACGACGACGCGGTGCTCAATATTGGCCTTCGTGCCGAAGAATTGCTCCAAAAACAATAGCTATCAGCGCTTACTACATAAGCGCTAGAAGCCAAAAACCCTTAAATTTATGAAGATAGCGATCGTGGGCGCCGGCGTGGTCGGCGTCTCAAGCGCGTACGAACTCGCGCGCGCAGGGCATGCGGTGACGGTGTTCGAGCGCCGCTCCAGCGTGGCCGAAGAATCGAGCTTTGCGCCAGGGGCTGTACTGGGCGCCGGCTTGCTCGCGCCCTGGGCCATGCCAGGCGCCATGGCAGCGCCCAGCCTGGTGGGTTCCGGCATCCGGGTGCGCACGCGCGGCGCCACTGTGGCCGAGCTGCGCTGGCTTTGGAACTGGCGCAGTGCAGCGCGCGCTGCTTTGCGCAGCAGCGAGCCCCCGCCGGCCATGCATGCGCTGGCAAAGCTGGCGCAGTTCAGCCAGCAGTGCTTTCTGGAGACCACCGAGGCGCTGGAACTTGATCTGGAACGCAGCCAGGGTGCACTGGTGCTGCTGCAAGATGAGCAGGGCGCGGCACCCTTGCGCGCGGCCGTGACGGCCCTGCGCGATGCTGGCACGGCGCTGCATGAAATCGGTGCCGAGGCCGCGCGCCACATCGAACCCGGCCTGGCAGAGGCCGAGCGCCTGACCATTGCACTGCACCTGCCACAGGCCGAGGCGGCCAACTGCCGCCAGTTCACCAGCGCTCTGCGCCAGGCGGCGCAGCGCCTGGGCGTGGTGTTCGAGTTTCAGGCCGAGGTCGCACGCTTGAGTCCATCCAGCGCTCGCATGGCGCTGCATCTTCAGGGCGAGACCCAGCCGCGCCCATTTGATGCCGCCGTACTGTGCACCGGCGCCCACACCGCACGTCTGGCGGAGCCGCTCGGCCTGCACCTCGGGCTGGTGGCGCTCTGGGGCAGCTCGCTGACCGCGCCGCTGCGCGAAGACGCCGCCGCGCCGCAAGGTGTCGTGATCGATGTGGCGCGGCAGGTGACGATCGCGCGCCTGGGCCAGCGCGTGCGTGTGGCCGGTGGCGCAGAACTCGGGCAAAGCGACGGCACGCCCCACCCGGCTACCGTGCGCCAGCTTCACGAAGCGCTGGACGCCTGGTTCCCTGGCAGCACGCAGCGCGCTGGCATGCAGCTGTGGCGCGGCGCACGGCCCATGCGCCCAGGCGGCCTGCCTGCGCTAGGGGCTAGCGGCGTGCCCGGTCTCTGGCTCAATTTGGGCCACGGCGGCTATGGGTGGTCGCTCGCCAGCGGCTGCGCACGCCTGCTGTCCGAGATGCTGAGCGGGCAGACGTGCGCATGGGCAGCGAGCGAACTGGCGCATTTTTCCGCCGCCAAAGCTTGAGCCGGTAACGCCAAGTGCGCAACCCGCACGCCCATAATGGCGCGCATGCTGCGCATCCTGCCTGACCGGCCCCACGCCCTGCACGACCTTGCCGCCACGCGCGCCCTGGAACAGGCCGCAGCGGCGGGTCTGCCCGAACACACGCTGATGCAGCGCGCAGGCCTGGCCACCGCGCAGCTCGCTCTGGCGCTCGCGCCGCACGCGCGCAAGGTGTGGATCGTCTGCGGGCCAGGCAACAACGGCGGCGACGGACTGGAAGCCGCCCTGCACCTGCACAACCCCACCCGCCAGGTCACGGTGACCTGGTTGGGCAACGATACCCACGTGCCGCCCGACGCACGCCGCTCGCTTGAGCGCGCGCGCAGCGCCGGCGTGTGCTTTGCCGACGGCCCCGCTACGGCCCTGACCGAGCGCGACTTGTGCATCGACGCGCTGCTGGGCATTGGCCTTGCGCCCGGGGATGCCTCGCGCCCGCCGCCTGAGCGTTGGCGCGCCCTGCTGCACCAGTTGCGCGCCGGCCCAGCCCCCTTGCTGTGTGTGGATGTGCCCAGCGGCCTGCAGACCGACGCCGGCGCCTGGGCAGAAGGATTCGCGCCGCGCATCCCCCCGGGGGCGCTCTGCCACACCCTCTCGCTCCTCACGCTCAAACCCGGCCTTTTCACCGCACAAGGGCGCGATGCCGCTGGCACCGTATGGCTTGATCGATTGGGCGTCTCTCCGGAGGATGCCCGTGCCTGCGCCTGGCTGGCCGGCCCGCCCGAACACAGCCCCCGCCCCCACGCCAGCCACAAGGGCAGCTTTGGCGACGTTGCCATCGTCGGCGGCGAAGGCCTGGCGCGGCGCGGCATGGGCATGGAGGGCGCGGCCCTACTTGCCGCCACGGCCGCATTGCACGCAGGTGCCGGGCGGGTGCTGGTGGCCCTATTGGACGGCGGCGCATTGCACGCTGCCAACTCGACCCCTGAACTGATGCAGCGCCACTTCGAGGCCCTGGAACTGGGCCAACTGACGGTGGTCTGCGGCTGCGGCGGCGGCGAAGCGGTGATCGAGGTGCTACCGCCCGTGCTCGCCCAAGCCGCTCGCCTGGTGCTGGATGCCGATGCGCTCAATGCCATTGCGCGGGACGCCAAACTGCAAACCGCCCTGGCCCAGCGCGCGGCGCGCGGCCTGCCCACCATCCTGACGCCCCACCCACTGGAAGCCGCCCGCCTGCTGGGCTGCAGCGCTGCCAGCGTGCAGGCCGACCGACTCACCGCAGCGCACACGCTGGCGCAGCGCTTTGGCTGCGTTTGTGTGCTCAAGGGCTCGGGCAGCATCGTGGCGCCCCCCGGGGAAGCCCCCTCTTTCATCAACCCCACGGGAAACGCCCGATTGGCCACGGCGGGCACGGGCGATGTACTGGCCGGCATGGTGGGCGCGCGCCTTGCCGCTGGCGACGCCCCGCTCGCCGCGGCGCGCCATGCGGTGTTCGTGCATGGCCGCCTGGCCGACGGCTGGCCCAGCGGCACAAGCTTGGTCGCCAGCGCATTGGCCTGCGCGCCAAATTTTGATTAAAAATAGGCGCTAGCGCTTATCCCATATGCGCTAGCAGCTCCTAAAACTATAGCGAAACGCACGCAAACGGCGGTCTGCGCTTCAGCTCCGGCGTGACTTGCCCTTGCCGGTACGCGCCGGTGCCTGGGTCAGCAGCGCAGCCTGCTGCCGCGATTTGCCTGCCGACGCGGGCGCCGAAGATGCAACGCGCCCGGCCTTGCGGCTCATGGGTGGTGCATCGTCCGCATCGCTGCGGGAACGCGCCGGCTTATCGCTTTTTTTGCTGCCGTTTTTCCCGCCGCTTCGGTCGCCAGCGCCGCGCGGCGCCAGCGCCTCGCCTTCATGCACCAGGCGGAAATCGATGCGGCGGCCATCAAGATCGACCCGGCTGACCTGCACGCGTACGCGCGAGCCGATGGCGTAGCGGGTACCGCTGCGCTCGCCGCGCAGTTCCTGGCGCGCCTCGTCGAACTTGAAGTAATCGCCGCCCAGTTCGGTGATGTGCACCAGGCCTTCGACGTACATCGCGTCCAGCGTGACGAAGATGCCGAAGCTGGTGACGGACGACACCACGCCGCCGTATTCCTCGCCCAGGTGCTCGCGCATGTACTTGCACTTGAGCCAGGCCTCGACATCGCGGCTGGCCTCGTCGGCACGGCGTTCGTTGGCGCTGCAGTGCAGGCCCGCCGCTTCCCACGATTGCGTTTCCGCCAGCGCAGCGCCCGTTTCCTTCTTGCGCGGCACGGCGCCGGGCCGGGGGACGCGCGCTGCCAGGCGCTTGGCCAACTTGGCATGCGCTTCACCCGGCATCGGCAGCATGGGCAGGCGGTACTTTGTATTGCCCAGAATCGACTTGATGACGCGGTGCACCAGCAGGTCGGGGTAGCGGCGAATCGGGCTCGTGAAGTGCGTGTACGCCTCGAACGCCAGACCAAAGTGGCCGCTGTTGATGGGCGTGTAGATGGCCTGCTGCATGGAGCGCAGCAGCATGGTGTGGATTTGCTGGGCGTCCGGCCGGTCTTTGGTGGCTTCGGCAATCGCCTGGAACTCGGACGGTGCCGGGTTGTCGCTGATGGTCATGCCCACCGCCATGGCCTTCAGGTAGCTGCGCAGGATGTCCTGCTTCTCGGGCGTCGGGCCTTCGTGCACCCGGTACAGGCCGTGCTGTTTGCCCTGCGCGATGAAGTCGGCGCTGCAAACGTTGGCGGCCAGCATGGCTTCTTCGATCAGCTTGTGGGCGTCGTTGCGCGTGCGCGGAATGATTTTCTCGATGCGGCCATTGTCGTCGCAGACGATCTGTGTTTCGGTGGTTTCAAAGTCCACCGCGCCGCGCTCGCGCCGGGCAATCAGCAAGGCGCGGTACACGTCGTGCAAATTCAGCAGATCGGACACGCGCTCCTGCCGTTTTGCCGCCTCGGGACCGCGCGTGTTCGCCAAAATAGCGGCTACCTCGGTGTAGGTAAAGCGTGCATGGCTGAACATTACCGCCGGGTAGAACTGGTAGGCGTGCACCTCGCCCTTGGCGGTGATCAGCATGTCGCAGACCATGCACAGGCGCTCGACCTCTGGGTTCAGCGAGCACAGGCCGTTGGAAAGCTTCTCGGGCAGCATCGGGATGACGCGGCGCGGAAAGTAGACGCTGGTGGCGCGGTCGTAGGCATCGATGTCGATGGCGCTGCCGGTCTGCACGTAGTGGCTCACGTCGGCGATGGCAACCAGCAGGCGCCAGCCCTTGGCGCGGCCCACTTTCGCTGGTTCGCAGTACACAGCATCGTCAAAATCGCGCGCGTCTTCGCCGTCGATGGTGACGAGCGGGACATCGGTCAGGTCGATGCGGGCCTTCTTGTCCTGTGGGCGTACCTTGTCGGGCAAGGCGCCGGCCTCGGCCAGGCACCCCTCTGAAAATTCATGCGGCACGCCGTACTTGCGCACGGCGATCTCAATCTCCATGCCGGGGTCGTCGACCTCACCGAGCACCTCGGTGATGCGGCCCACGGGCTGGCCATAGAGCGCGGGTGGCTCGGTCAGTTGCACAACCACCACCTGGCCCGGCTGCGCATCGGCGAGCGCCCCCTTGGGGATAAGCACGTCTTGCCCGTAGCGCTTGTCCTCAGGCGCAACGATCCACACGCCGCTTTCTTGCAGCAGCCGCCCGATCAGCGGTTGCGCGGGCCGCTCAATGATTTCAACCACCCGGCCCTCGGGACGGCCGCGCCGGTCCTGGCGCACGATACAGACACGCACGCGGTCTTTGTGCAACACCGCGCGCATCTCGTTCGGGGGAAGAAAAATGTCAGACAGACCGTCGTCGCGCAGGACAAAACCGTGGCCATCGCGGTGCCCTTGAACCGTGCCTTCAAATTCGTCGGAAGGCTGGTTTGCGGGCAATTTTTCACTCATTTTTTTGCTATACAATCTCGTTCTTTCCTGAAATGCCCAGGTGGCGGAATTGGTAGACGCACTAGTTTCAGGTACTAGCGAGTAACATCGTGGAGGTTCGAGTCCTCTCCTGGGCACCAAGTTTAACGAGAAGCCGCTGCGTAAGCGGCTTTTTTGTTGTTATTCGCTTGATCAGCGCATGAATCTTGGGTTCATTGCTATAAAATTCAGACATTCGAGTTCAAGCCCAGATGGCGGAATTGGTAGACGCACTAGTTTCAGGTACTAGCGAGTAACATCGTGGAGGTTCGAGTCCTCTTCTGGGCACCAAGCAAAAAGCCGCTGCAATCCTTGCAGCGGCTTTTTTATTGGGCATCGAGATTAAGCGCGCATCAGCGCCTTCAACGCGTTTTGCAGTCGGCGAGCGGCGCCCGCCTCGCTCGGCGTTGCCAGCAGCTGCGCCACATCCTGCGTCCAGGTCTCAGCCGGCGCTGCTTCATTGCGGCGCGTAAGCAGCTGCAATTGCATCATCCGGCGGGCCGATAGCTGATCGGCGGGCGTCGGCACTTCGGCGGCGATTTCAAGCCTGAGCAGCAGATCTGCTGCGGGCGCCTTGGGCTTGGGCTGCGGTGCTTGCGATAGCGCCTGCACCCAAAGGTTGCGCGCAGCTGCGTTCACGGCGCGGCCAAATTCCTGCGTGGATGGGATCTGCGAGGCATCGCGCGACTCCCAGGCCGCCAGCAAATGCGCCAGAGCTTCGCCGTGCGCCTGGGCGGCGAGCTTGCGCAGCGCCGCCTGCGCGTGCTCCAGTGCCTCGCGCTGTGCCCGGAAAGCGGCATCGCCCAATCGCGGCCCACGGTCAACAAACTCTGCACGCTCACCAAAGCGCCCCGATGGACGACCCATGCCCGGCGCACCATCGCGCGCCCCCCGGGCATCGCGGCGTTCGCCCGGCCTGGCGCCTCGGCCTGGTGCTGCCGGCACATCCTTCTTCATACCCGGCCGGTCGTCGCCGCGTACGGCCACGACCGGGCGTGGCACGGCCCGTGGTGCTGGCGCAGCAGCTTCTTCACCTTGCGCGCCGGCGTTGAGCTCTGCGGCGGCATCCATCGGAGAAGACGCTGGAGAAGCGTCTTGCGCCTGTCCTTCTGCGCTGCCAGCACCACTGCCTGAGGCCTTGGTCGGTGCCTCAGGAGGCTGCGCGATAGCCTGTTCGGCGGCATGGGCCGCCTGACCACGCAAAGCAGCCTCCAAAGCAGCCACGGCAGCGCGAATCGCCTGGACGTCACCGCCAGCGTTGGCGGCTTCCAGAGCCTTGGAGGCTTCGAGCACGGCTTTGTCGTGTGCGCTCGTCTGCTCTGCGCCGCGCTCGCGCTCGGCCGTCTTGCGATTGAAGGCCTCGTCAATGGGCTTGCGGAATGCGTCCCAAAGCTTTTGCTCCTGGCGTCGCTCCATCGGCACGGCTTGTGCCTCGGCTTGCCAGCGTTGCTGCAGAGCCTTGACGGCGTCGATGCGCAGCATGGGCGCGGCACCCAGCACTGCCGCCTCCTCAATCATGGCCTGGCGTCGACCCAAGCTGGCTGCTTGCGCGGCTTCAAACGGCGCAGCCGCCGCGTCCATGGCCCGCTTCCACTGGGGCAGCAGTTCGGCCAGCAGCTTCTCGCCCACATGCCCGCCCTCACGCCAGCGGGCGCCAAATTGCTGCAGTCCGCGCAAAACAGACTTCCAATCGGTATTGGTGGCGTTCTGCTCGCCCCAGGCCTGGAGTTCGGCAATCAGGGCCAAGCGCTGCGCCTTGTGCTCGGCTGCGTCAGCGCGCACTTTCTCCAGCCAAGCTTCCACCACCTTGTGTGCTTCGTTGCACGCCTCGTCGAATTTCTTCCATAGGCCATGGTTGGGCGCACCACCCTGATCGGCCTGCTTCCATTGCTCGCGCAACTGGCGCAGGCTCTCTTGCATCTTGCGCCCGCCCAGGGCCTGGCCATCCGGGCGATTGAGCAAGCCATGCGCCTTGGCAATGAGGTCTTCGCGGACCTGGTCAGAGCTCCAGCGCTGCCAGCCTTCGAGCTCGCCCGCCGCCACCAAACCCGCGTGCACGCGCTGCTCCAGCGCTGTGTCGATATGCCGGCCATGCTGCTTGAGCACGGTTCGCAGTGCCGCGGCAGCGCCAGAACTGGCTTTGCCGTGGCCCTGCGCCGTTTCCTGCTCCAGCTTGGCGAGCGCCTCAGACACCTTGGCCACTGATTGGGCGACGATCGCCGGGTCTGTTCTGGGCTTCGCAGGACGCGGAGCGCTCGCTTCGACCGCAGCCGGAACCTCGCCACGCGCGGCGCGCAATTCGTCGGCCCACAGCGGGACCGCCGGCAGCGGTGCCTGCGCATCTGCCGCCGCAGCCGCAGCCTGGGCGATGGCGGCCTGGAACGCATCCCAGACAACGAGCAGTTGCGCACGCGACGTATCAAGGAGCGGAGGAAAGCGCGCCTCCACGCTTGGCCAGCTGGCGTCGCTCGCCAAGGCCTGCGCCTGGTCCTGCCAGTTCTGTACGTCAGCCTGCAGCGCCTCACGCACCGCGTGGGCATCCTGCCAGGATTTGGTCGACAGCACTTCAATGCGCTGGGCAAGCAGCACCGCGGCCTCGCGCTGCACCTGCACGCGGTGCTGGAGGTCTTCAATCACCTTGATGCGCTCGGTCAAAGCCGTCTTAAGCTCGGCCAGCGGTTCGCGTGAGAGCGGCGCACCGGCCTTGGCGGCGTCGCGCTGCCAGGCCATGGCGTCGGCGATATTGAGTTTGGAGGCCGCCAGCAGCGCAGTGGCCTTTTCTGCCCATTCGGCAGCAATCAACTCCTGGCTTTTGGCTCGGCGAATTTCATCCAGACGCTCGCGCACCGCACGCGCAGCGCCTTTGTCGCGGCCACTCAGCTCCTTGAAGACTTCCTGGAGCTGCGCCGGCTCGGGCTGTGAGACCAGCCACTCACGAATGCGGGCAGCGCGCTCACCAGAGGTTGCAGCAGAAAAGGCTCCACCAGTCAGCCCGTCCAGGGGATGCACGGGCGCTGCCGGTGCCGGCGTGGGGGTGAGATCAGGGGCGTCGGACATCTTGTTGCGCAAAGAAAAAGGAAACATGAGCAGGTTGAGGCGATGGCGTACAAGAGCTCGCCAATCAAACAAAGAAATAAGAACAGAGGGCACGTCATTGCGTGCATGGGCCTATTTTCACCGCGTTTTGGTTCGACTCCCCAATTTCCTGGTTTTCACACCAGCGCCCGCTGCCTGCACTTGCCTCGCAGAGGCCACCAGGCGGAGCGATGCAAGCACCGTGAAGCCTTCAAGGGTCTTGTCGGCACAGGCCAAATCAGCGGTTTCATACAGCTATTTAATAACAAACAAAGCTAATAAACTACAATGTTAGTGTTGACCTGGCATTTGATGCCCTCCTAGAATCCGCGATCTTGGCACCAACGCTAAGTACAAACCCCAGTTCCGCTGCCGATCTCGGCTAAGTCAAAACGGTCCAGTGCTACACGCCAGGCACGAATTTGATGGCGTACCAATCAGGTGAACATCGCGAACGCGAGACCTTGTGTCTGTGCGAACCGCGACAGTACCGCCGAAAGGAAGCTATGACAGCGACAGGAAAGTTGGCCGCGGCCTTGCGTGTGATGGCAAACACCTTGACCAACGTCTTTTTGAAAACGACCCACAACAGCTTTGCGCTGCTCGGACTCGCCGTGGCCTGCTTGGCCATCATGCTGGCAGCACGCCCCGATTTGCGTGCCCAAGGCGAAGTGCAACTGCGCAGTTGGCTTGAAGCGCGCCAGAGCGTGGCACCAGAAGCGGACGACGCACTAGATATAGAGGAGCCGAGCGAACGGGTGCTGGCAACAGATCCGCAAGGCCTGCCCAAGGAGCAGGCACGCGTGGCCTATTGGCTCAGCAAGAAATACAACGTGGCGCCTGAGCCACTGAGCTTGCTGGTCAGCGAGGCCTATGAAATTGGCAGCAAGACCAAGCTCGATCCGACGCTCATTCTGGCCATCATGGCCATTGAGTCGAGCTTCAATCCCTTTGCCCAGAGCCCGGTCGGCGCGCAAGGCCTGATGCAAGTGATGACCCGCGTGCACACCGACAAGTATGAGAGCGCGGGCGGGCATCTCGCAGCCTTTGACCCGGTCACCAATTTGCGGGTCGGCGTACAGGTGCTGCAAGAATGCATCCGCCGCGCCGGCTCCCTCGAAGGCGGCTTGCGTTACTACGTGGGCGCCGCCAATATTGAAAGCGATGGCGGCTATGCCGCCAAGGTGATGGCCGAGCACTTCCGCTTGCGCCAGGTAGCCGCCGGGCGCAGCACGCGCACCGCACCTTCCGCCGCCGGCACCTTGACCACCAAGGCCGTGACGCCTGCTGCGCCGGCCCCTGCCATCCCGGCTGCGGCCAGCGCCGACAAAGTCGCCCTGCTCTCCGCACTTTGAGCAAGTCGGCCCAGGGTCTCAGGTAAACTCGCGGGGTACGCGACTGGCGATAGGCGCGGCCCCAAGGGCCGTCGCTGACGTGGAAACCAGCAAGGCGCTGTCCTTGTGAACCACCGGGAAGCGTGCCGCACGGGCCCCCGTCCGCTGCGTTCCGCCGTTCGCCTGGGCAGCCCTTGATTCAAGGGACACAAGTTCACAGGACTGCCATGTACCAACGCAATATTCTCGTAGAGCAAACCGACCCTGAGCTGTTCGCTGCCATTCAGGCCGAAAACCGGCGCCAGGAAGAGCACATCGAACTGATCGCGAGCGAGAACTACGCCTCGCCCGCTGTCATGTGGGCCCAGGGCACGCAGCTGACCAACAAATACGCCGAGGGCTATCCCGGCAAGCGCTATTACGGTGGCTGCGAGTACGTCGACATCGCCGAGCAGCTGGCCATTGCCCGCATCAAAGAGATTTTTGGTGCCGAAGCGGCCAACGTGCAGCCCCACTGCGGCGCGTCGGCCAACGAAGCGGTGTTTCTTGCCTTCTTGAAGCCGGGCGACACCATCATGGGCATGAGCCTGGCCGAAGGCGGGCATTTGACGCACGGCATGGCACTCAACATGTCGGGCAAGTGGTTCAACGTGGTGTCCTACGGGCTCGACGCCAACGAGGTCATCGACTACGACGCCATGGAACGCAAGGCGCACGAGACCAAGCCCAAGCTCATCATCGCGGGTGCTTCGGCGTACAGCCTGCACATCGACTTCGCGCGCTTCGCCAAGGTGGCCAAAGACGTCGGCGCCATTTTCATGGTGGACATGGCGCACTACGCCGGCCTGATTGCCGCTGGTGTCTATCCCAACCCCGTGCCGCACGCGGATATCGTCACCAGCACCACCCACAAAAGCCTGCGCGGTCCGCGCGGCGGCGTCATTCTGATGAAGGCGCAGCATGAGAAGGCGATCAACAGCGCCATCTTCCCCGGCCTGCAGGGCGGCCCGCTGATGCACGTGATTGCGGCCAAGGCGGTAGCCTTCAAGGAAGCGCTGCAACCCGAATTCAAGCAGTACCAGGAGCAGGTGCTCGTCAACGCACGCATCATGGCCGAAACCTTGACGCAGCGCGGGCTGCGCATCGTCAGCGGTGGCACGCAGAGCCACTTGATGCTGGTCGACCTGCGTGCCAAGGGCATTACCGGAAAGGATGCCGAAGCAGTATTGGGATCGGCCCACATGACGATCAACAAGAACGCCATCCCGAACGATCCGGAAAAGCCCATGGTGACCAGCGGCATCCGCCTGGGCACGCCTGCCATGACCACGCGCGGTTTCAAGGACGAGGAAGCCCGCCTGACCGCCAACCTGATTGCCGACGTGCTCGACAAGCCGCGCGATGAGG
This sequence comes from Simplicispira sp. GW247-4R2A, assembly GCF_059424465.1. NCBI lineage: Bacteria > Pseudomonadati > Pseudomonadota > Betaproteobacteria > Burkholderiales > Comamonadaceae > Simplicispira > Simplicispira sp. GW247-4R2A. The sequence continues at coordinate 52,943 of NZ_JBWKZM010000018.1, forward strand.
CCCATGTGGCTGCCGTGCGTGCCAAGGTGAACGCGCTGACGGCCCAGTTCCCCGTCTACCGCGGGTAAAGCGGCGATCATGAAGTGCCCCTTCTGCGGCCATCTCGACACCCAGGTGGCCGAGACGCGGGTCGCGGAAGACGGCGACTTCATCCGCCGCCGGCGCCGCTGCCTGGCCTGTGGCAAGCGCTTCACGACCTACGAGAAGCCTGAAGTCAGCTTTCCTGTCGTCGTCAAGAAAGACGGGCGACGCACTGAGTACGCCCATGCCAAGCTGCTCGGCTCGTTTGCCATTGCGCTGCGCAAGCGCCCGGTAAGCACGACGCAGGTGGACGCGGCCATAGAACGCATCGAGGAACAGCTCCTCAGCCTGGGGCAGCGCGAGATCGCGTCCAGCCGCATTGGCGAACTGGTCATGCGCGAACTCAAGAAGCTCGATCAGGTGGCCTACATCCGCTACGCCAGCGTGTACCGCAGCTTCGAGGACATCGACGAGTTCAAGCACCTGGTGGACGAGGTGCGGCGCTGAGCCAGCGCTTGCCCCGCGCTCAAGAGCGCGAAAATTTTAAGGTTTTTTGGCCTCTAGCGCTTATCCAGTAAGCGCCAGAAGCTATTCTTTCTATAGCGAATTCAAGGGGCTTCGGCTGCAATCGGCGCCACGCTTTGGTGCACGTCGCCGCACTGCGCGCGGTGGCGCAGGGCATGGTCCATCAGCACCAGCGCCAGCAGTGCCTCGGCAATGGGCGCCGCCCGTATGCCCACACAGGGGTCGTGGCGGCCGCGGGTGCTGACCTGGACCGACTGCCCGGCTGTGTCAATCGACTCGCGCGGACTGAGGATGGAACTGGTTGGCTTGATAGCGATCTGCACCTCGATGTCCTGCCCCGTGCTGATGCCGCCCAATACCCCGCCCGCATGGTTGCTGCGAAAGCCCTCGGGTGAGAGCGAATCGCCATGCACGGTGCCCCGCTGCGCGGCGCTGGCAAAACCGGCGCCGATTTCCACGCCCTTGACGGCATTCAATCCCATCATGGCCCAGGCAATGTCGGCATCGAGCTTGTCGTAAATCGGTTCGCCCAGCCCAATGGGAACGCCGGTGGCCTGCACGCGGATGCGCGCACCGCAGGAGTCGCCCGCCTTGCGCAGCGCGTCCATATAGGCCTCCAAACGCTGCACGTCGGCCACCGGTGCAAAAAACGGGTTCTGCGCCACGTGCTCCCAGGACTCAAAGCCAATGTCGAGCTCGCCCAGTTGGCTCATGCAGGCGCGCACCTGGGTGCCGAACTGCGCAGCCAGCCACTTTCGCGCCACGGCGCCGGCCGCCACGGTGGGCGCCGTCAGCCGTGCTGAGGAACGCCCGCCACCGCGCGGGTCGCGTACGCCGTACTTGTGCCAATAGGTGTAGTCGGCATGTCCGGGGCGAAAGCGCTGGGCGATATCGCCATAATCCTTGCTGCGCTGGTCGGTGTTGCGAATCAACAGGGCAATCGGCGTGCCGGTGGTCAGGCCTTCGTAGACCCCCGAGAGGATTTCCACCGCATCGGGCTCGGCGCGCTGTGTGACGTGGCGACTGGTGCCGGGGCGGCGCCGGTCCAGGTCGGCCTGGATGTCGGCCTCGCACAAAGGCATGCCAGGCGGGCAGCCGTCGATCACGCAGCCAATGGCCGGGCCGTGGGATTCACCAAAGTTGGTGACTGCGAAAAGGGTGCCGAATGTGTTGCCGCTCATGGGCCGCCATTATCAGGGCAGCGACACGGGCGAGCACCGCACAAGTGGCTTACTTCCCGGCGGCGGCACCGGGCGTATCGCTGTCCTCGCCCTCGGGCCAATCGCGGATATAGGCCTTGAGCATTTTGTTTTCGAAATTCTGGCTGTCCACCACGGCCTTGGCAACGTCGTAGAAGCTGATGACTCCCATCAGCATGCGGTTGTCCATGACCGGCATGTAGCGCGCGTGGCGTTCGAGCATCATGCGGCGCACTTCGTCCATATCGGTCGCATTGGTACAGGTCAGCGGGTGGTCGTCCATGGCCGTACGCACCAGCATCGTGCCCACTGCGCCGCCATTGCGCACCAGCGCCTGGATGACTTCGCGGAAGGTGAGCATGCCCACCAAGTCGCCATGCTCCATGACCACCAGCGAACCGATGTCCCGCTCCGACATCACGCGCACGGCGTCCGCAAGTGGTTCGGCAGGGTGGGCGGTGTAGAGCGTATTGCCCTTCACACGCAAGATGTCGCTGACTTTCATGGGGGTTCCTCGCTGTGTGCAGCAAGCTCTGTGTTGCTGCGCGGCCTCATAAATATAGCCCACAATGCCGCACACGCCCATCCACGATTGCATTGGAGACCCTTCATGCCCGGTTACGCCGACCCTGGCTTCGACACCCTGGCCCTGCACGCAGGCGCCATACCCGACCCTGCCACCGGCGCACGCGCTGTTCCCATTCACCTCACCACGTCTTTCGTTTTTGACTCCAGCGACCACGCGGCTTCGCTGTTCAACATGGAACGCGGCGGCCACGTGTACTCGCGCATCAGCAATCCCACCACGGCCGTACTGGAGCAGCGCATGGCGGCCCTGGAAGGCGGCGTGGGGGCTCTGGCCACCGCCAGCGGGCAAGCAGCCCTGCATCTGGCCATTGCCACTTTGATGGGCGCGGGCTCGCACATCGTTGCCAGCAGCGCGCTGTATGGCGGCTCCCAGAATCTTTTGCATTACACCTTGCGCCGCTTCGGGATCGAAACGAGCTTTGTACCGGCCGGCGATGTGGACGCCTGGCGCGCCGCCATCCGCCCCAATACGCGCCTGCTGTTTGGCGAGACCGTGGGCAATCCAGGCCTCGACGTGCTCGACATTCCGACCGTGAGCGCCATCGCCCACGAGGCTGGCGTCCCATTGCTGGTTGACTCCACGTTCACAACCCCCTGGCTGATGAAGCCTTTTGAACACGGGGCCGACATCGTGTACCACTCCGCCACCAAGTTCCTCAGCGGGCACGGCACGGTGATAGGCGGCGTGCTGGTCGATGGCGGCAGTTTCGATTGGGAAGGCTCTGGCCGCTACCCCGAGCTGACCGAGCCTTACGACGGCTTTCACGGCATGGTGTTCGCCGAGGAAAGCACAGTCGGTCCGTTTTTGTTGCGCGCGCGCCGCGAGGGCTTGCGCGACTTCGGCGCCTGCATCAGCCCACACACCGCCTGGCTGATTTTGCAAGGCATCGAAACCCTACCGCTGCGCATGCAGCAGCACATGCGCAACACGGAGCGCGTGGTGGAGTTCCTGGCAAGCCACCCTTTTGTGGCGCGTGTCGGCCACCCGATGCTGCCCTCGCACCCTAGCCACCAATTGGCGCAGCGGCTGCTGCCGCGGGGCGCCGGCTCCGTCTTCAGCTTCGACCTCAAGGGCTCACGCGAGCAAGGGAAGAAGTTCATTGAAGCATTGAAAATTTTCAGCCACCTGGCCAACGTAGGCGACTGCCGCAGCCTGGTCATTCACCCCGCCAGTACTACGCACTTCCGCCTCAGCGACGAAGCACTGAACGCTGCTGGCATCACCCAAGGAACGATTCGCCTGTCCATCGGCCTGGAAGACGTGGACGATTTGATAGACGACCTCAAGCGCGCCCTGAAGGCCGCAGAAAAAGCGGGAGCCTGAGCATGCGCTTGCCAGTCAACGGACACGACACCTATTGCTACACCGGCGGGCGCAGCTTCGACCCGACTCGACCCACCGCCGTCTTGATCCACGGCGTGCTCAACGACCACAGCGTCTGGGCCATGCAGAGCCGCTGGCTGGCCAACCATGGCTGGAACGTGCTGGCAGTCGATTTGCCCGGCCATTGCCGCAGCGCCGGCGCGGCCCCCCAAAGCGTGGAGGAAGCGGCGGATTTCATCATCGCCTTGCTCGACGCCCTGGGGGTGGAGCGTGCCGCCTTGGTCGGGCACAGCTGGGGCTCGCTGATTGCGCTAGAGGCGGCGAGCCGCATGAAAGCGCGCGCCACGCATCTCGCCCTGGTGGGAACGGCGTGGCCCATGAAAGTGTCGCCTGCCCTACTGGACGCGGCCCTGAATGCCCCAGAGACAGCGCTGCGCATGGTCAACGTGTACTCCCGCAGCACCTTGTGCGCGCCACCCTCGGCACTCGGGCCTGGAACCTGGGTCTTTGGCGCCCAGATGGCGCTGGGCCGGCGGGTGTTGGCCAGCAATCCCGAGGTGAATGTCTTTCACCGAGGGTTCATGGCATGCGACCAGTATGCCGGGGGCGAGGCTGCCATGGCGCGCATTGAATGCCCCGTGCTGTTCGTGCTCGGCGCGCAGGACCAGATGACGACACCCAAGGCAGCACAGACCTTGGTGGCTGCCGCAAGGCAGGCAGGCAAAGCGGTAACCGTGCGCATGCTGCCCGTGGGGCACAACGAAATGACCGAAGCGCCGGAGGAAACGCTGGCGGCGCTGCGCGATTTTCTGGTGGATCGCCACGATAGGAATTAAGAAGAAAACAGGCCCTAGCGCTTATCAAACATAGCGTTTTAGCTATATAAATAAGAGCGTTTTCGCACACCCAGCGCACGCACTGTGGGCAGATAAAAACAGGTGCCCTCGCTACCGGTGGTCTTGCACCCATGCCCAAAGGGGCCGACGACCATTAGCGCGGCTTGCGTATGTCGGGGTCGACCCGCGCCTCGAAGCGGTCGCTGTTGCTGCCAAACCCGACCGGTTGATCGGGCGCTGGCGGTGCTGTGGTGGGAACGGGGGGCAATTCGTCCTGCGTCAGAAAGGGCAGAGGCGCACTGCTCTCGGCTTGCTCGGACAGAGCGTCCAGGTGCGCCACGTCGCTCAGGTCGAGATCAAGCGCCGTGCTGCCGGCCGCCGCTGCCGGATCGGCCGGACGGTCCCCAGGGGTCTCGAAGGCCCAATCGTGCTCAAACTCCATCAGATTGCTGGCGGGAGCGGCGGTGGGCTCAATCAACTCTGCCTGAGGCGTTTCCCAATCCGTGGGCTCCAGCGGCGTCGTACGCGTGCGCGAACTCGAAATGCCGCGCGTGGCGGCAGGCGTTGTGCGCGCCACCGCGTGCAGCAACAAAAGGTCGTCGTAAGCAGGCAAATCGAAGCGCTGCTGCTCGCTCGCTTGGCCTCGAAAGAGCAATTCCTGCAGCAAGGGCACTACGGACGGATCGCACCACAAGGCCTCGATCCGCGCCAGCACCTCGGGGTAGGCAAACAGCGTCTTTCCCTGGCGAGAGAATGCGGCAAATTCGGGCACCTGCGCGTTGAAATAGCGGTGAAACTGCGTACGCAGCGCATTGAACTGCTCAATCCGGCTCAGTGACCGGTACAGGCGCAACAATTCAAGGTATGCCAGGGGCGAGGACGTCTGATTGGCCTCAATGTGTTTTTTCATCACATCAATGGCTTGGTCGTGCTCTCCAACGGAAACGAAAAACTCTGCCTGCTGCTGCAGATCGAACAAATCTTCCGGGTTCACCACCGCAGCGACGGGTGCAGGCGCATCGGACGTGGCAGGCGTCACGGGCTCGACCTGCTCCACCGACCCGGTCTCCTGCAAATGTCCGAACTCAATGGGCAGCATGCCCGATGGCAAAAGCTCTGGCTCAGTGGGCCGCACGCGCAGTGAGTGCTCAGCATGCACAGGTGCCCGCACGGACGCCATCTGAGCCGCAGTGCTGGCAGCACTTGCCGAAGCGGCCTCCGTATTTTGCACAACCGCCTGCGCCCAGGAGCGCTCGCCGCCAGGCGCCGGCCGGCGAAGCCGCGTCCACATCCATAGCAGCGCCCCCGCAAGCAAGAGCAGCAACGCGCTGAGGACATAGACGACCTGTGCAGAGAAACGCTCAGCCACCCGTTGTTGCAATGCCTGTTGAACCTGTAGCGCAGCTGCCTTGTCGCGCTCGGCCTGGGCGTGCTGCTTGGCCAATTCGGTTTCCTGTGCAACCTGGCGCGCCGCCTCCTGCAACAGCTCTTGCGGCTGCATGTTCAGCGCCCGCCAGCGTGCAGCGGCTTCTTCACGCTGCACTGGAGACGCGGGCGACAGCGTTGCAATCTCTGGAGAAGCCCGCAATACGGAAGGCGCTTCCAGCCAATCGGACAAAGGTTCCATGACCAAGCGTGAGCGTCCCGAGTCTTCCGCTGCCTTGGGCACGGCAGCTTGGTGGCCCGCTCGGCCATGCTTAGGTCGCTTCACAGACTTCTGGGGTGCTTCTGCAACTGCCTGGGTGCGGCGACCCGGCATGCCACCCGAAGCTTGTGCCCGCCCGGAAGGCCCTGAGAGACCTGCGGCAGGCTGTTGGGGCATGTTTGCCAAGCTTGCAGCAGCAAGCTGGCGAGCACTCAAAGAGGTTTCCGGATAGGCCAATACGGTATAGGTACGCACCACGCTGCCCGAACAGCCGGCGGCAAGCCGCACACTCAGCACGGGCTCATTGATCGGTTGTGTGCTCTGGACACGGATGGCCGTGGCACGCCCCTCCCTCGGGGCAACGGGAGACACCAGAATTTGGCTGCGTGAGAGCGGTGTGTCCCCAGCCGTCACGTCCGCGCTGATGCAGGCATCTGCCAACTGCGCGCCATCGGTGTGCACGTCGAACACGAGGTCCAATGGCCTACCCAGCACCACCGTGCCCTGGGGATTGCCAAGGGACAGTGCCGCTGCACCGCTCGCCGCGACCCCCATCGAGACGGCTAGGAGAAGATTGCGAAGTCTCACTTTTTTTTCAATTTGCTTCAGGTAATTCTTGCATAGATTGCAGTATTTACGCGAACGGGATAATCAAACAATGAAAAAGCAAATTTCACGTGTCGGTATCGTGGGCGCTGGCGCCATGGGCCAAGGCATTGCACAGCTTGCGGCGCAGGCTGGCTGCACCGTTTTGTTGCTCGACATACGCCCGGGGATTGCACAAAGCGGTACCACCGCCATAGCCGCACATTGGCAGCGCATGGCGGCCACGGGCAAATGCACGGCGGAGACGGCCTCCAGGTGGCAAACCCAGCTTTCCACGGTCGATCAGATGCCTGAACTGGCGAGCTGTGATCTGGTGGTAGAGGCCATCATTGAGCGTACGGATGCCAAGCTCGCCTTGCTGGCTGAGCTCGAAGCTATCGTCTCACCCGGCGCGGTGCTGGCGAGCAATACCTCGTCGCTCCCCATCACGGCGTTGGCCGTCAGGCTGGCCCACCCGGGTCGCTTTTGCGGTTTTCACTTCTTCAACCCGGCACCTCGCATGAAGGTGGTGGAAGTGGTGCCCGGCCTCAAGACGGATCCACGCACTTGTGACGCCCTCGCGGACCTGGCCGTGCGCATGGGGCATACGCCGGTGCGCGCACAAGACACTCCCGGCTTTATCGTGAACCATGCAGGCCGGGCGTTTGGTACGGAAGCGCTGCGTATCGTCTCCGAAGGTGTGGCCGACTTCGCGACGGTCGACCGCATTCTGCGTGACCAGGTGGGCTTTCGCCTGGGCCCTTTCGAACTGATGGACCTTACCGGGCTTGATGTGTCGCACCCGGTCATGGAATCCATCTACCACCAGTTCTACGAAGAACCCCGGTTTCGCCCCAGTGTGATCACCGCACAGCGCCTCGCCGCAGGCGTGCTGGGTCGCAAAAGCGGCGAAGGTTTCTACCGCTACGAGCAAGGGGTGGCCCAGGTGCCCACAGAAGCGCCGACCCCTGCGGTGAACGTGATCCCGGCGGTATGGGTGTCCCCTCGCGCCGCGCGCCGTGCCGAGATTTACCAGTTGCTCAAGGACCTCGGCGCGTCCATTGAAACCGGGTCAGCACCGTCCAGCCAGGCCTTGTGTCTTGTGGCACCGCTGGGCTTTGATATCACCACGGTTGCGGTGGTGGAGCGGCTGGACCCGGCGCGCACCGTCGGCATCGACATGCTCATCGACGACGCCAGCACACGGCGCCGTGTGCTGGCCACCAACCCGGCGACGCGCTCGGACATGCGCGACGCTGCGCATGCACTCTTTGCACGCGACGGCAAAGCCGTGAGTGTCGTGCGCGACAGCGGCGGCTTTGTCACGCAGCGCGTGGTGGCGCACATCGTGAACATCGCCAGCGACATATGCCAGCAGGCGATTTGCAGCCCCTCCGACCTAGAGCTTGCCGTCACGCTCGGCCTGGCCTACCCACTTGGGCCTCTCGCCATGGGCGACCGCTGGGGGCCGACCAACATCCTGGAAGTGCTGTTCAACCTGCAGACCGTGTATGGTGACCCGCGCTACCGCCCCAGCCCCTGGTTGCGCCGACGCGGTGCACTGGGTCTGAGCCTCACCCACACAGAGGGCTGACACGCCATGGCTGCCGAACTCCTAAGCCACACCGAGGGCCAGACCCTGGTTCTGACGCTGCGCAACCCCGATCAGCACAACACGCTGGGCCCCGACATCTATGCCGCCGGCATCGAAGTGCTCAACGGTGCCGAGCGAAGCACCGATATCCGCAGCGTAGTGTTGACGGGTGCCGATGGCCTGTTCAGTGCCGGGGGCAACCTGGTGCGGCTGCAGGCCAACCGCACGCTTGATCCCGCGGTGCAGGCGGCCAGCGTGACGGCTCTGCACGACTGGATCGAAGCGCTCAGAACCTATCCCAAACCCGTGGTTGCAGCAGTCGAAGGTGTGGCTGCGGGGGCAGGCTTCGCTCTGGCTCTGGCCTGCGATTTTCTTGTGGCATCGCGCAGCGCACGCTTCTCGCTTGCCTACAGCCGCGTCGGCCTGTCACCTGATGGCGGTGCAAGCTGGGCTCTGGCGCAGGCCATTCCGCGCACGCTGGCGGCAGAGTGGCTGATGCTGGGCGATACGCTGCCAGCCGAGCGCCTGCATGCGCTCGGCATCGTCAACCGGCTGACCGATCCCGGCGCTGCGCTGGGCGGTGCTCTGGATTTGTGCGCAGCCCTCCATGCGCGCGCGCCCAATGTGCTCGCCAGCGTCAAGGAACTGCTCGCCGAGGCGCGCACCAACGATCTGCATGCCCATTTGGCCGAGGAGCGCAAGCACTTTGTCCGCAACCTGCAGCACCCCAACGCAGGCGAAGGTATTGCAGCTTTCCTGGACAAACGCAGGCCCCATTTCCGCTGAAAAATGCTGCTGGCCACGTGCGTGCCAGACACCCAGGAGACATCGCAAGCGCGGGCCAGCCGGTCCCGGACGCGACAATAAAACCGCCACCAGTCACCCACAAGACAGACCATGGACGACCCTATTCTTACTATCGACGAACGCGAGGCGATCAACTCTGGTCGCTGGTTTTCTTCCCTCTCCCCTTCGCTGCGACACGACATTCTCCGATGCGCCTACGTCAAACGTTTCAAGGACGGCAGCCTGATCTGCGCCCGTGGCGATCCACCGGAGGATTGGATCGCCTGCGCCAAGGGAGCGGTACGCGTGAGTTCGACCTCCATCTCGGGCAAGCAGATCACACTGACGTACGTGGAGCCGGGCATCTGGTTTGGCGACGTTTCCATCTTCGACGGCGACCGGCGCACACACGACGCCTATGCCCATGGGGAAACCACCATCTTGTGCGTAGCCAAGAGCGATTTCAAAAAAATCCTGGCGGTGCACGTCGAGCTCTACGAAGCCATGCTGCGACTGCATGCGCGGCGCATTCGCCAGCTCTACGGTCTGGTGGAAGATCTCAATACCTTGCCCCTGCGCGCGCGCCTGGCCAAACAACTGTTGCACCTGGTGCGCAGTTACGGCATCTCCAGCCTGTCCCACAACGACGAAATGCGCATTGGCCTGCAACTGGCGCAGGAAGAGTTGGCACAGCTCCTGGGCGCCTCGCGCCAGCGGGTGAACCAGGAACTCAAGGCCATGGAGCGGGACGACATCATCCGCATCGAGCCGGGTGGCTTGGTGGTGTGCGACCGCCCCGCGCTGATGCGCCTGACCGAGCTCGACAACTGAGCATGTACCACCCATGAGCAACTTTGACCATTTTGTTGGCACACGCCCGGTGTCTGACACACACGCATTCGACACCGCAGCCTTGAGCGCCTGGCTGGCGCCGCGGCTGGAAGGTTTTGCCGGCCCTTTGCAGGTGGAGATGTTCAAGGGCGGCCAATCCAATCCGACCTACAAATTGGTCACGCCGAGCCGCAGCTATGTGATGCGCGCCAAGCCCGGTCCGGTGGCCAAACTCCTGCCCTCGGCGCATGCGGTGGAGCGCGAATTTGCCGTCATGAGCGCGCTGCAAGGCACCGACGTGCCCGTGCCACACATGCACGTGCTGTGCGAGGACGAATCCGTCATCGGACGCGCCTTCTACATCATGGAGTACATGGAAGGCCGTGTGCTGTGGGACCAGGCCCTGCCCGGCATGACGCCCGCGCAGCGCGGTGCCATCTACGACGAAACCAACCGCGTGATCGCTGCGCTGCATACCGTGCCGTATGCCGAGCGTGGCCTGGCGGGATATGGCAAGCCAGGCAATTATTTCGAGCGCCAGATCGGCCGCTGGAGCAAGCAGTACCAGGCGTCCATCACCCAGCCGATTGCCGAGATGGACCGGCTCATGGAGTGGCTGCCCGCACACATTCCCGCTGGCGCGCGAGACGAGGCACGCACGTCCATCGTGCATGGCGACTTCCGCCTCGACAACCTCATGTTCCACCCCACCGAGCCGCGCGCCATTGCCGTGCTCGACTGGGAGCTGTCCACGCTCGGCCACCCGCTGGCCGACTTCAGCTACCACTGCATGGCCTGGCACATTCCGCCCGGCATGTTTCGCGGCATCGGCGGGCTGGACCACGCGGCGCTGGGCATCCCCTCGGAAGCCGAGTACATCCGCCGCTACTGCGAACGCACGGGCCTTGCTACCCCCGAGGAACTTGCGCGCGACTGGAATTTCTACCTGGCCTACAACCTGTTCCGGCTCTCAGCCATCTTGCAAGGCATTGCCAAGCGCGTCGAAACAGGCACGGCGTCGAGCGCCCAAGCCAAGGCATCGGCCACCGGCGCAAGGCCGCTGGCGGAAATGGCCTGGGGCTTTGCCCAGCGCAGCTAGCGGCTTCCATTTTTGAAGGAGAACTCCATGGACTTTGACTATTCCCCCAAGACCAAGGACTTGCAGGCACGCCTGATCAGGTTCATGGACGAACACATTTACCCCGCTGAAGCAGACCTGGCACGGGAGCTGGCCGCCAACACCCAGGCGGGCAAGCGCTGGACGCCGCTGTCGACCATTGAAAACCTCAAACCCAAGGCGCAGGCTGCGGGGCTGTGGAATTTGTTCCTGCCCGTGGACACCGCCGAAGCCTCGGGCTACCAGGGCGCGGGGCTGACCAATCAGGAATACGCACCGCTGGCCGAAATCATGGGCCGCGTCGTCTGGGCCAGCGAGGTTTTTAACTGCTCGGCACCGGATACCGGCAACATGGAGACCATCGCACGCTACGGCGACGAAGCGAACAAGGCGCGCTGGCTCAAGCCACTGCTCGAAGGCAAGATCCGCTCGGCCTTCGCCATGACCGAGCCGGCCGTCGCCTCCAGCGACGCGACCAACATCGAGACCCGCATCGAGCGCCAGGGCGACGACTACGTCATCAACGGCCGCAAGTGGTGGACGTCCGGCGCCAACGACCCGCGCTGCGCCGTGTTCGTCACCATGGGCAAGACCGACCCCGAGGCGCCGCGCCACTCGCAGCAAAGCATGGTGCTGGTGCCTGCCAACACCCCCGGCGTCAAGATCCTGCGCAACCTAAACGTCTTTGGCTACGACGACGCACCGCATGGCCACGCCGAAGTGCTGTTTGAAAACGTCCGGGTCCCCACGTCGAACATCCTGCTGGGCGAAGGCCGTGGTTTTGAAATCGCGCAAGGACGCCTTGGCCCAGGGCGCATCCACCACTGCATGCGCCTGATCGGTCTGGCCGAACGCGCACTGGAACTGATGTGCCGGCGCGCGCTTTCGCGCGTCGCCTTCGGCAAGACCGTAGCGCAGCAGGGCGTGACCCAGGAGCGCATTGCCGAAGCACGCTGCAAGATCGACATGGCACGTTTGCTGACGCTCAAGGCCGCCTGGATGATGGACGTGGCTGGCAACAAGGTCGCCAAGACCGAAATCGCCATGATCAAGGTCGTCGCGCCCAGCATGGCCTGTGACGTGATTGACTGGGCTATACAGGCGCACGGCGGTGGCGGCGTGAGCGACGATTTTCCGCTTGCCTACGCGTACGCCGGCGCACGCACCTTGCGCTTTGCCGACGGCCCGGATGAAGTGCACCGCGCTTCCATCGCCAAGATGGAGCTGGGCAAATACGCAGCACCCAAAGCGCACTGACGGCCACCACCCAGTACGCCTCAGATATATCAAAAACCATAGCTACTAGCGCTTACCCCATAAGCGCTAGTAGCTATTTTTACGTATATTTTTTCAAAAACCAAACGCTAAGCGCCGTGCACGTCCCCATCCCGGACATGAAACGTCAGCACCGGGGCATCCGCTCCAAAGGGCGTGCCCAGGGATATCTGCCCACTGCCATGCAGCATGCAGGCGTCACGCCGCAAACGCACTTCTGTCTCGCTGCCATCGAAGCGCACCCAGCTGCCAAAGCTGCTCACATCGGTGAGCGTAAAGCACCCTTGGCGCCAGTCGATGCGCGCGTGCGTGCGTGAGACACGCGGGTCGTGTACAAAGCAGTCCGCTTCAGGCGAGCGCCCTATGTGCAGAGGCGCTTCTTCCGAACCAAAGCTGCGCATATCGTCCAGCCAGGCCAACTCCACGCTCGCTGCTCCATGGTCAATGGGCGCAACCAAACTCGACAACCCCGCGTGTTGGGTCAACGCGTCCTGCGGCAGGTCTTGGCGCCAATCTGCCTGGTACACCACCTGTGATTCGGACTTGCCGCGAATGTCGAAGGCGCCCAGACGACGAAATTGCACTTGCAGCACAGCGCCAGCGTCCACGGCCGTGGCGTCAGTCACCCACACTTCATTGGCCAGCGCACGCTCGCACAAACGCGATGCCACATTGACGGCGTCTCCGTAGGTATCGCCATCGAGCTCCATCACTTCGCCGCTGGCGATGCCGATACGAACCGCCATGCGCAGGGGCTCAGCCCAGCGCGCCAGATTCGCTTGGTGGCTGCGCTGCAAGGCCGCTGCGGCCGTGATCGCCGCAGAGGCCTCCACAAACACACTCAGCACACCATCGCCCAGCTCCTTGACGACGCGGCCACCATAGGCCACGACGATGTCACCCATCCAGCGGGTCAAGCGGCTGACCACCTTGGAAGCTCGCTCGTTGCCAAGGGATTCATACAACGCGGCGCTTCCCGACAAGTCGGCAAACATGACGGTGGCAAAGGTGCGCAAGGGGTGCTTTTTCAGGCAGGCGGTAAGTAAAACAGTTTAGGGCAGCAGCCTGCAGTCGTGGGCCCACTGTCGCTAAGCACCCACAGTCGCATCGGCTCGCGGCACGGACAGCCAGTGGGCGGCGCCCTGCCCTGCCATGCGCCCGCTGGCCAAGCACGCCGTCAGCAGATAGCCGCCCGTCGGCGCCTCCCAGTCGAGCATCTCGCCGCAGCAAAAGACACCAGGGCGACAGCGGAGCATCAGGTGCGCGTCCAGAGATTCCTGCGCTACGCCGCCCGCCGTGCTGATGGCCTCCGCGACAGGCCGCGCTGCAAGTACCGTCACCGGCAAATGCTTGATGGCGGCCGCCAGGACAGCAGCATCGCTGAGTTGTTCTTTGGTCAGCAGTTCGTGCAGCAAGGCCAGCTTCACGCCCGAGAGACCCAAGCGACTTTTCAGATGGGTGGACAACGATCGGGAGCCACGGGGATGCGCAACCTCGGCAGTGACCCGTTCGGCAGGGTGATCAGGCAACAAATCCAGATAGAACGTGGCACTGTGGCTGCGTGCAATTTCGTTGCGCAAGAGCGCGGAAACTGCATAGATCAGGCTACCTTCCACCCCTGTACTGGTCACCACAAACTCGCCGCGCCGCACAAAACGATTGCCCACACTGTCCACAAATGACAGCGCTACCGATTTCAGCGCTGCGCCTGCATGGCGCTCGCAGAAATGAGCGCTCCAGCCGCTGGCCTGCGCCACGCCCTGCCCCACCAAGTCTTTAAAAAACTCCCGCCGATTCTCGCCGCGCAGAGCCGCCCCACCCACGACATCAAAGCCGCAGTTGGCGGGCAGCAGCGGCGCCACCTGCGTCCCATCAGCGGCAAGTAGGGGCACCCATGCCCCATCCGAGCCCAATTGCGGCCAGCTCGCACCCCCAAGTGCCAATACCACCGTGCGCGCCAGCACACGGTGCGAACCGTGCGGCCCTTCCAACAGCAGCGCTCCATCATCGGCCCAGCCCCGCCAGCGCTCCCGCATGTGCAGTTGCACCCCGGCAGCGCGCAGGCGTGACAACCAGGTACGCAAAAGAGGCGCCGCTTTCATCTCCTGCGGAAACACACGCCCAGAAGTGCCAATGAAGGTACTCACCCCCAGGCTCTGTGCCCAGGCCCGCACTTGCGGCGCCCCCAGCTCTGCCAGCCACTGCGCCACCCAGGGCGCACGGTCGCCGTAACGCTGTACGAAGGCCGACTCGGGCTCCGAATGCGTCAGATTCAGCCCCCCTTTGCCCGCGAGCAGGAACTTGCGCCCCACAGAAGGCATGGCATCGTAGAGATGAACGCGCCATCCGGCGGCGGCAAGCTGCTGGGCAGCCATCAAGCCCGCGGGCCCCCCACCCACCACCACGGCATCAACAGCCGTGCCGGCCTGGCTTATAGGATCGTCCAATTTTCTAGTCCTTCATATATCGTTTTTCGCTATGACAGTCATAGCAAACTTAGACCCTCCCAAGGGTGGGTGGGAGTCTGTTTCTGTCACAATCGCGGTACTCTATCTGTTTCGCATCGATCAAAGGAAAAGCATGGCCAGCGATCTCATCAAGCACCTCTCAGACGCCAGTTTCGAAGCCGACGTGCTTCAGTCTGCAACGCCCGTCCTGGTGGACTACTGGGCCGAGTGGTGCGGCCCCTGCAAGATGATTGCCCCCATCCTCGACGAAGTAGCTGGCAGCTACCAAGGCAAGCTGCAAGTCACCAAAATGAACGTGGACGACAATCGCGAGGTGCCAGCGCGCTATGGCATCCGTGGCATTCCAACGCTGATGCTGTTTCGAAACGGTGAGCTTGCCGCTACCAAGGTGGGCGCCATGAGCAAGGCACAACTCACCGCCTTCATCGACCAGCAACTGGCCTGAGACAAGCCTGCGCTGCTGCGGCCAGCCCGCAGTCCGCGCAGCTCTTTTTTGTGATCCACGAGCCGCAATCGCCCGTTGGCCTTGTCCTGAGTTTTTCCTGTCATAATCATTTCCGCTCTCCGCTACGCAAACCCCGGCGTCCGATTCGAGCACTTCAGGCCTGACAGATCCGCTCACAGCGGCCTTCCTGGTACAGAGCCTCTTCCCTGATTTCTACCAACTCCGCTCAGGAGTCACTCCATGCACCTCAACGAACTCAAGGCACTGCACGTGTCCGAAGTCCTCCAGCAGGCGGAAGCGCTTGACATCGAAAACGGCGGCCGCATGCGCAAGCAGGAGCTGATGTTCGCAATCATCAAGAAGCGCGCCAAGGCGGGCGAGCAGATTTTTGCCGATGGCGTACTGGAAATCCTGCCTGATGGTTTTGGTTTCCTGCGCAGCCCCGACACCAGCTACACCGCCAGTACCGACGACATCTATATCAGCCCCAGCCAGGTACGGCGCTTTAATCTGCACACTGGCGACATGATCGAGGGCGAGGTGCGTACGCCCAAGGACGGCGAACGCTACTTTGCGCTCACCAAGCTCGACAAGGTCAACGACGGCCCGCCCGAGCAGAACAAGCACAAGGTGATGTTCGAGAACCTCACGCCGCTGTTTCCCAAGGAACACATGCGGCTTGAGCGGGACATCAAGAGCGAAGAAAACATCACCGGCCGCATCATCGACATCATCGCGCCCATCGGCCGCGGCCAGCGCGCACTCATCGTAGCGCCCCCAAAGAGCGGCAAGACAGTGATGATGCAGCACATCGCCCATGCCATCACGGCCAACAACCCCGACGTGCACCTGATGGTGCTGCTGGTGGACGAGCGACCGGAAGAAGTGACGGAAATGCAGCGTACGGTGAAGGGCGAGATCATTGCCTCCACCTTCGACGAGCCCGCCGCGCGCCACGTGCACGTGGCCGAAATGGTGATCGAGCGCGCCAAGCGCCTGGTCGAGCTCAAGAAGGATGTCGTCATCCTTCTCGACTCCATCACCCGTCTGGCACGCGCCTACAACAACGTTGTGCCCTCGTCGGGAAAGGTTTTGTCAGGCGGCGTCGATTCCAATGCCCTGCAACGCCCGAAGCGTTTCTTCGGCGCAGCGCGCAAGGTAGAAGAAGGCGGGTCGCTGACCATCATCGCCACGGCACTGGTCGATACCGGCAGCCGGATGGACGAAGTGATCTTTGAAGAGTTCAAGGGGACAGGCAACTGCGAGATTCACCTCAGTCGCCGCCTCTACGAAAAGCGCGTCTTCCCCGCCATCGAGCTCAACAAGAGCGGCACGCGACGTGAAGAGCTTCTGCTGGCGCCAGAAATCCTGCAAAAGACACGCATCCTGCGCCAGTTCATGTACAACATGGACGAAATTGAGTCCATGGAGCTCATGATCAAGAACATGAAGGCCACCAAGAGCAATGTCGAGTTCTTCGACATGATGCGCCGCGGCGGATAAAAGTTATAATTGCAGGCTTTTTTGCGGAAAGTAGGTCAGATGGTCTGGCCCGGCTCCCGCAGCGACATTCAAGGATCAGCATGAAAGAAGGCATTCACCCCAACTACCGCGAAGTGCTCTTCGTGGACCTCTCCAACGGTTTCAAGTTCGTCACGCGTTCGTGTGCGAACACCAAGGAAATGGGCAAGACCGACGACGGCCGTGAACTGCCGCTGTTCAAGCTCGATACCTCCAGCGAATCGCACCCCTTCTACACGGGCACGCAAAAGTCGGTCGACAACATGGGTGGCCGCGTCGAGCGCTTCCGCAACCGCTTCGGCAAGACAACGGCCAAGTAAGCAACGGCAAGCGCACTGGCGGGCCCTCAAAAGCCACCTCCAAACGCCAGCGCCCTCGCACCCATCGGAAGACAGCCCGGGAAACCGCGCTGTCTTTTTGTTTGCCCGTATGCTTGGCTGCAAATCTATCGCCTGATTCCGTGTGAACCAACCGACTCCCGCCATCGTTCCCCACAGCGCCGTGCGACCACTGCCGCGCTGGGCGCTATTGCTGCTGTGCACAGCCTACGTGCTGCCAGGTTTTATTGGCCGCGACCCCTGGCGCGGGGCGGACGTCACCACCTATGGCTACATGCTGCAACTGGCGCAGGGGCATACGCCATGGCTGGCGCCACTGCTGGGCGGGCTTCCGCCGGAATCAGATGGCTTGCTGCCCTACTGGATTGGTGCCTGGGCCCTGCAAGGCACAGAAGGCATCCTGCCTGCCATCTTCGCCGCCCGGATTCCCTTTGCACTGCTGCTGGTGCTGACCTTGTGGGCCACCTGGTGGGGTATTTATGCACTGGCACGCAGCCCTGGTGCGCAGCCCGTGGCATTTGCCTTTGGCGGTGAGGCCTCACCCGCAGGCTATGCCCGTGCCATCGCCGATGGTGGGCTGCTTGCGCTGCTCGCCAGCCTGGGGTTGGCCCAGCCTTCGCATGAAACTACCGCCTATCTCACACAGCTGTGTGCCACCGCGCTGGTGTTCTACGGGTTGGCGGCCATGCCCCGTCACCGCTGGGGCCCGTGGGTGGCAATGTCCTTGGGTCTGCCCGGCTTGGTGCTGAGCGGCGCTCCGGTGCTGGCGGTGCTCTATGGCACGGGTGGCGCGGTGCTGTGCCTATGGGCGCCAGAGCAGTCGCAGCACAGCGCACGCAATGGCCGCGCTGCCTGGGGCCTGCTCGCGCTGACCCTGGCGGCGGCGCTGCTTGCATGGCAGTTGGGCCTCTCGGAGCGGCATGTCTTCTGGCCGGATTTCGAGAAAGACGGGCACAACCTCGCACGCCTGCTGCTGTGGTTCACCTGGCCCGCCTGGCCGCTCGCGCTGTGGACCTTGTGGCGCTGGCGCGGCCATGTCTTCACCCGGTCATTGCAACGCCATTTGTGGCTGCCCATGTGGTTTGCCGGGTGCGCACTGGGCGCCACGGTCCTCTCGCGGCCAGCAGACCGCGCGCTGCTGCTGGGCCTGCCGGCGCTGGCAGCGCTCGCTGCCTTTGCACTGCCCACGCTCAAACGCAGTGTTTCGGCCTTGATCGACTGGTTCACTCTGCTGTTTTTTTCGGCCTCGGCGATTGCGATCTGGGTCATCTGGATCTCCACGCAAACCGGCATCCCCGCCCAACCAGCCGCCAACGTCGCCCGGCTGGCACACGGCTTTCGGCCAGAATTTTCCGCTGTGGCGCTGGCCGTGGCGCTGGCGGCCACAGCAGCATGGTGTGCCGTGGTCGTCTGGCGCACGGGGCGCAACCAGAGCGCGCTGTGGAAAACGCTGGTACTCCCGGCGGCGGGCACCACGCTGTGCTGGCTACTGCTCACCACCCTGTGGTTGCCCATGCTTGACTATGCGCGCAGTGACGCACCGCAGGTTCGGGCTTTGCAGGCGCTCATCGGCCGCCCCGTCTGCGTGCATGTCCTGGGACTGGACCAGGGCCAGTTTGCCGCGCTACAGATCTTTGGCAGCATCACCATGCAGCCGCTCACCGCTGCTGCGCCGTCATGCCCCTGGCTCGTGGAAGCCGACGATGCTCCCACCCCGGCCTTGCGGCGCACACCGCCCGACGCGAAGGAGTGGGTGCTGGCGGGCCGGATCGGCCGACCAACAGACCGCAACGATACGCTGGTGGTGTATCGGCGTGCCCCGCCCTGATTGGCGCATCAGCCGCTCAAAGCGGCACCTGCCGCCGGCGCAGCCGGAAGGCGGGAAACGTGATCCGGAACGATGAGCCCTTCCCCACCACACTCTCGATGAGCAGTTGGGCACCGTGGCGCTGCGCCACATGCTTGACGATGGCCAGCCCCAGCCCCGTGCCGCCGGTATCACGCGAGCGGCTGCGATCGACCCGATAGAACCGCTCGGTGATGCGCGGCAGGTGCTCGGCGTCAATGCCTGGCCCGGTATCGCGCACCGAAAAAACCGCACTGCCATCGGGCTGCCAAGCCCATTGCACATCGACGCTGCCATCACCCGGGGTATAGCGAATGGCATTGCCCACAAGATTGGCCAGAGCACTGTGCAATTCGGCCGGCACGCCCGCAATGTCACCCACATCTTCGGGACGGTTGAACTGCGAAAAACGGAGCGTCTGCCCCGGTGCGATCAGTGCCTGAAGGGCACGCGCCTCCTGCTCGCAGCGTTCCAGCAGCGCGGCGACCGGCACCCATTCAGCAATTCCGGGTGGCGGGCTGGCCTCAAGCCGTGAGAGCGCCAGCAGCCCCTCGACCACACGTTGCATGCGTTGGGCCTGCTGTGCCATGAGGGCAAGGTAGCGTGACTTTTCCTGGGGATCCAGCGTGAGCGTTTGCAAGGTTTCAATAAAACCTGCCACGACGGTGAGCGGCGTACGGATCTCGTGCGACACATTGGCGACGAAATCGCGCCGCATGGCTTCGGCCTGCTCCACTGCAGTCACGTCGCGCGTCAGCATGAGCTTCTGGCCATCGCCATACGCGCACAGCTGGATCGACAGGCGGGCCACATGCGCACTCTCGGCCGGGCGCGTGGAGATCACCACATCGTGCGACCAGTCTTTTCCGGCCAGGTAGGCGGTAAAGTCCGGGTCGCGCAGCAGGTTGCCAATGAACTGCAGCACATCGCGCTGCGCATCGATGGCCAGGTGTTGTGCAGCGCGCTGGTTGCACCAGACAATCCGGCCCCGGTCGTCGAGCAGCAGCACGCCATTGGGCGTGGCCTGGAGCGCATCGAGAATCCCATGCAAGCGCTCGTCGCTCTCGTGCGTCGCCTGGTCCCGCACACGCAGCAGGCGCTGCACCCGGTCCACGGCTTCCCCCAGTACCCCCACGCTCGCCGGGGCGGGACCGTCGGGGGCGGCGCGTAGCCAGTGCAGCATGCGGGCGGATCGCAGCAGATCGACCAAAAACCAGCACCAGACCACCCCGGCGCCCACCCACACCGCTGCCCAAACGCCGCCCAGCCAGAAACCGAAGGCAGCCCCGAGCAGTTGCACCAGGAAAAAAATCAGCGCGCGGGCCAGCATGGACATAAGAGCCGGGGTATTGAACAGAAAAAATTGATCAAATTGGCCTCTGGCGCTTTATACATATGGGCTGCAGGCTATGAATGTGAGAGCACATCACAGCCGAATAACTCCGGCGCCGCTTCAGTCGGGGACGGTTGAGCCGCCTCCAGCCTGACCGGAAAACCGGTAGCCCGCGCCACGCACCGTCTCGATCATGGCGCCCGCCTGGCCCAGCGCTTCGCGCAGGCGCTTGACGTGCACATCCACCGTACGCTCCTCAATGAAAACATGGTCCCCCCAGACCTTGTCCAGCAACTGAGCGCGGGAGTGCACCCGCTCGGGGTGCTTCATGAAGTAGCGCAGCAGCCTGAATTCCGTAGGGCCCATGCGCAGCTCAGTGCCCAGATACATCACGCGGTGCGTAGCGGCATCCAGCAGCAGACCGCCAAGTTCCACCGCCTCCGCAACCTGCTCAGGCGCACGGCGGCGCAGCACGGCGCGGATGCGCGCCAGCAACTCCTGGGTGGAAAACGGCTTGGTGATGTAGTCGTCCGCGCCGGCATCGAGGCCGGCGACCTTGTCGGGCTCGTCGCCGCGCGCGGTCAGCATCAGGATGGGAATGCCGCGCGTGCGCGCGTCGCCGCGCCACTTTCGCGCGAGCTGCAAGCCACTCTGGCTGGGCAGCATCCAGTCCAGCAGAATCACGTCGGGCAGTACGGCGTCAAGCTCGCGCTGTGCGCTGGGGCCGTCTTCGGCCCACACGGGCACAAAACCGTTGTGCCTGAGGTTGACGGCAATCAGTTCGGCAATCGCCGGTTCGTCCTCTACCACCAGCACTTTGGGAAGATGCCTCATCAGCGCAGCACCGACTCGATCTCGGCCACCGAGGTGTGGCGCACGTCCGTACCCTCGACCAGGTAAATGATGAGTTCGGCCACGTTCTTGGAGTGGTCACCGATGCGCTCAATGGCCTTGGCGATAAACAGTAGATCGAGGCTGGGCGAAATGGTGCGCGGATCTTCCATCATGTAGGTGATGAGCTTGCGCACGAAGCCATCGAACTCCTCGTCAATGAGGTCGTCCTCCTTGAGAATGGCCAGCGCTGCCCGAGTGTCGAGCCGCGCAAACGCATCCAGCGCCTTGTGCAGCAAACCGGAGGCGAGATCGGCAGCCACGCGCAGGTCCATGGTGGGGAGGTTGCGCGGCGCGCCAGTTTCGATGATGGAGCGCACCATGCGCGCCATCTTGCTGGCCTCATCACCCATGCGTTCCAGGTTGGCCGTGGCCTTGGAGAAAGCCATCAAGAGGCGCAGGTCACGCGCGGTGGGCTGGCGCCGGGCAATGATGGTGGAGAGCTCGCGGTCGATATCGACTTCGAGCGCATTGATACGTGTCTCTAGCGTGGCTACGGTGTCCACGGCCTCCAGGCTGAACTGCGACAGGGCGCGGATGGCGTGACCGATCTGCGATTCCACGAGCCCGCCGAGTTCCATGACACGGGCCGAAACGGTATTGAGCTCGGTATCGAACTGCGAGGATAGGTGCTTTTCTGTCATGTTGCCTCCGGTCAGCCAAATCGGCCGGTGATGTAGTCTTCCGTTTCGCTGCGCTTGGGCTTGACGAACAACTGCTCTGTTTCGCCAAATTCCATCAGATCGCCGAGGTACATGTAAGCGGTGTAGTCGCTGCAGCGGGCCGCCTGCTGCATGTTGTGGGTCACGATGACCACGGTGTAATCGGCCTTGAGCTCGGCAATCAGCTCCTCGACCTTGGCGGTTGAAATGGGGTCGAGCGCGGAACACGGCTCGTCGAGCAGCAGCACTTCGGGTTTGATGGCAATGCCGCGCGCAATGCACAGACGCTGCTGTTGTCCGCCCGAGAGGCTGGCGCCGCTCTGATGGAGCTTGTCGCGCACCTCTGTCCAGAGCGCTGCCTTGCGCAGCGCCCATTCCACGCGCTCGTCCATCTCAGGAGCACTCAAGCTGTCGAACAGCTTGACGCCAAAAGCGATGTTGTCGTAGATCGACATGGGAAACGGCGTGGGCTTCTGAAACACCATGCCGACCTTGGCGCGCAGCAGGGCCACATCCTGCTTGCTGGTCAGCAGATTCTCGCCGTCTAGCACGATCTCGCCTTCGGCGCGCTGCTCGGGATAGAGCTCAAACATGCGGTTGAACGTGCGCAGAAGCGTCGATTTGCCGCATCCCGACGGCCCGATGAACGCGGTGACCTTGTTCTCAGGAATGTCGAGGTTGATGCCCTTGAGCGCATGGAACTTGCCGTAATAGAAGTTCAGGTTGCGCACCGTGATCTTGGGCGCAGTCGGCATGGCGGCAGTGTTCAGCCTGGAAGGCGGTGCAAGCGTGGTGGTCAGCATGGTGTCCAAACAGACGGCTTACGCCGTTTCATTTTTTGACGCGCGTGAGCACGCGCGCCAGGATGTTGAGGGCCAGCACGGCCATGGTGATGAGGAACACCCCCGCCCAGGCCAGCTTCTGCCAGTTCTCGTAGGGGCTCATGGCGAACTTGAAGATGGTCACCGGCAAGCTGGCCATGGGCTTGGACAGGTCGGCGTTCCAGAACTGGTTGTTCAGCGCGGTAAACAGCAGCGGCGCCGTCTCGCCCGCGATGCGCGCCACCGCGAGCAGCACACCGGTGATGACGCCGGCCCGCGCCGCGCGCAGCGTGATGAAAGAAATCACCTTCCACTTCGGCGTGCCCAAGGCATAGGCGGCCTCGCGCAGGCCCGCCGGCACCAGCAGCAGCATGTTCTCGGTCGTGCGAATGACCACCGGCACCACGATCAGCGCCAGCGCCAACCCCCCGGCGTAGCCAGAGAAGCTTTTGAAGCGCGTCACCATGACGGTATAGACGAACAAGCCGATCACGATGCTGGGCGCCGAGAGCAGGATGTCGTTCACAAAGCGTGTGACCTGCGCCAGCGGGCCGTGGGTGTCGTACTCCGACAGGTAAATGCCCGCCAGGATGCCGATCGGCGTGCCCACGAAGGTGGCCAGCGCCACCATGGTGAGCGAGCCAAAAATGGCGTTCGACAGCCCCCCCGCTTCGTTGGGCGGCGGCGTCATTTCGGTGAACAGCGCCAACGACAACCCGCCCAGACCCAAGCGGAGGGTTTCCCAAAGAATCCACACCAACCAGAACACGCCGAACACCATGGCCAGCAGCGACAGACCCAGCGCAATGCGGTTGACGCGCTTGCGCCTGGCAAAACGCGCGGCCCGTGCAGCGCCCAGGTCGGCCGCTGAAATCAAGGTTTGCGAGGTGCTGCTCATGACCGGGCTCCTTCGTTCTTCTGCAGGCGCAGCAGCAGAATTTTTGACAACCCCAGCACCACGAAGGTAATAAAAAACAGCACCAGCCCCAGGTAGATCAGCGACGCCTGGTGCAGCCCCTCGCCCGCCTCGGCGAACTCGTTGGCGAGCGCGGACGTGATGCTGTTGGCGGCGGCAAACAGCGACAACGAATCGAGCTGATTCATGTTGCCGATCACAAAGGTGACCGCCATGGTCTCGCCCAGCGCACGGCCCAGCCCCAGCATGATGCCACCCAGAACCCCCGTCTTGGTATAGGGCAGCACGACCTTGGAGACCACCTCCCAGGTCGTCGAGCCCAAGCCGTAGGCCGACTCTTTGAGCAACGTGGGCGTCACTTCAAACACATCTCGCATCACCGCCGAGATAAACGGAATGATCATGATCGCCAGGATGATGCCCGCCGACAAAATGCCAATGCCCACGGGCGGACCTGACACCAGCGCACCCAGATACGGCACGCCAGAAAACAACTTTTGCAGCGGCGCCTGCACCCAGGTCGCCAGAATGGGGCCAAACACCATCAGGCCCCACATGCCGTAGACGATGGACGGAACGGCAGCCAACAACTCGATGGCCGTGCCCAGCGGGCGCCTGAGCCAGCCGGGTGAGAGCTCGGTGAGGAACAGCGCAATGCCGAAACTCACCGGTACGGCAATCAGCAAGGCGATGGCCGAGGTGGCCAAGGTGCCGTAAATCATCACCAGACCACCGTACTCATCCTTCACCGGGTCCCACACGCTATTGGTCAGAAAGCCCAGCCCATAGGCTTCGATAGCGGGCCAGGCCCCGATGACCAGGGACACCAGGATCCCTGCCAAAGTTGCCAGGGTGAGCCAGGCCGCCGCATGCGCAAGCAGCGCAAAAACACGGTCGGCCAGTACGCCGGAGATTCGAAACTTACGCGGTGGAGGCATATTCTTCTGGGCGCCCGCCAGAGCATGGGCGCCTGGCGCGGAGGAAACGGTAAGTGTAGACACTAGGCTGTCCTGGTGATCGAAATCGGGCGGCGGCGCCCAATGCGCCGCGCCCAACCGCGCTTACTTGAACGTAACGGCCTTGCCCGAGCTGTCCTTGATCTCGCCCCAGGCCTTCATGATCACGGCCTTCACGCTATCGGGCATGGGCACGTAGTCCAGATCGGCCGCCGTCTTGTCACCATGGGTGTAGGCCCAATCAAAGAACTTGAGTACCGTGGTGGCCTGCATGGGCTTGTCCTGCACCTTGTGCATCAAAATAAAGGTAGCGCCCGTGATGGGCCATGAGTCTTTGCCAGGCTCATCGGTGAGGATCTGGTAGAAGCTCTTGTTCCATTCGGCGCCCGCCGCGGCGGCCTTGAAAGCCTTGTCCTCAGGCGAGACAAAGGTGCCGGTGCTGTTGGACAGCTGCACGTACTTCATCTTGTTTTGCTTGACGTAGGCGTACTCCACGTAGCCAATGGAGTTGGGCAGACGGCCGACGAAGGCAGCAACACCCTCGTTGCCCTTGCCACCCGCGCCGGTGGGCCATTTCACTGTCGTGCCTACGCCCACGGAGGACTTCCACTCGGCATTCACCTTGCTCAGGTAATTGGTGAAAATGAAGCTGGTGCCCGAACCGTCTGCGCGGCGCACCGGAGAAATATCGGCATCAGGCAGCTTCACGCCAGGGTTGAGCGCCACGATGGCAGGATCGTTCCAGCGCTTGATCTTGCCCAGATAAATATCGCCCAGCACGTGCCCACTCAACTTCATCTGGCCGGCTTCGATACCTTGAATATTGACCACCGGCACCACGCCACCGATCACGGTGGGGAACTGCATCAAGCCCTTCTGAGCCAGGTCCTTATCTTCCAGGGGCATATCAGAAGCACCAAAGTCCACCGTCTTGGCGTCGATCTGGTGGATGCCGGCGCCCGAACCAACCGACTGGTAATTGATGCGCACGCCGGTCGCCTTGTTGTAGTCAGACGCCCATTTGGCATACAGCGGCGCGGGAAAGCTGGCGCCAGCGCCGGTAGCCTCTTGCTGCGCGTACGCGCCGCCAGCAAACGCCACAGCCACTGCGCCAGAGACCAAAATTCGAATCATTGAACCGTTCATTGCAAAACCCCTTGCCTTGGTTGATGGAAAGCAAGTGCAATTTAGGCGCTCAATGTGACATGTCTGTGACATGTGCGACTCCCTGCATCCGTCGAAACCACCAGTGTCACAGCACCGTCACGGCACAAATATACGCTGAGCGCTTCTTCCACCAACCGCTTCGCGCGGGTTTGCCATGCCTTCAGGTTTGCGCTCCAGCCTTCCCATCAGCCGCAGGGGTTTTTTGCACGCCGCCAGCTCGGCCCTTGCCCTGTGGGGCCTGCCGTCTGCAGCCCAACCACGGTCACCCGGCACCGACACCACGCCGATTGCCGTGGCCCAGGTGGTCGATATGTCCGCCAACCTGCAGGACGTGGGGCGCGATTTCCTTGTCGGTTCACAGGCCGCCTGGCAAAGCATCAATGCCGCGGGAGGTGTGCAGGGCCGCCCCGTGCGCCACCTGAGCTTTGTCACCGACGGCAGTGCCCAGGGCACGCGTGATGCCTGGCAGCGCATCGAGGCAACGGCCAACTGCGTGGTCCTGTCGGGCTGCGTGGGAGACGCGGCCACCCGCACCCTGACCGGACTGCAGGCCAAAAGCCCAGGCGGGGCCACGCTGGCGCAGGTGGCCCCCTGGGTACAGGCAGAGGACACCTACCCCGACAGCAGCGCCGTATTCGGTATTTTTCCGGGCTACCGCGAACAGATGGCCCATGCGCTCAGCTCCCTGTCCAGTGTGGGCGTGCGGGAAATCGGGGTCGCGTTTTCCCATGCCCGTCAACGCGATGCAGCCTTGCCCGCGGTCGAGCAGGCGGCCGCTACCCTGGGCCTGAAACTGCGCTCCCTGCCTGCGCCGGGCCAGGCGCCCAGCAGCGCCGAACGCCAGGCCGAGCAGACCCAGGCCATCGTGTTGTTCGTGGGCGGTACACCTGAACTGCACGCGTTCGCACAGCGCCTGCCAGCCCAGCCGGGCGGCCACCGCTACATCATTACGCTGGCCGATGTGAACCTGCAGGTGCTCGGGCAAATGGGCGGCGTGCCCCACCACTCCTCCGTCATTGCGACGCAGGCGGTGCCACTGCTGACCTCAAGTACCGGCGTGGTACGGGCCTACCGCCAGGCGCTCGCACACTACTACGACGAACCGCCATCGCCCCAGGGCTTGGCCGGCTTCGTGGCGGCACGCTACACCGCAGCCATGCTCTCGGGCATGCGCACGGGCATCACCCGCGCCAGCGTCCTGCAGGCGCTGCGCGAGCGCAAGGACACCGATGTGGATGGCTTCATGGTGCGCTGCGAAGGCGCCGAGCGCCGCAGCGGCTACGTGACCCAGACCATGCTGTCTGCCGATGGGCGACTGATCGGCTGACCAGCGGGCTACCGCAGTGCCGGCCGGGCCGGGCGCGGCGCACGCGGGTGCTATCCTGCCCAACACCGCCAACCGTCTGATTTTCCCTATTTTTCCCCTCTATTTTTTCCACAATGCAAAACGGAATGTTGCTCGCCGCCGTCGATCTTGGATCCAACAGCTTTCGCCTTGAGATCGGCCGGCAAGACAACGGCCATATCCAGCGCGTGGAATACCTCAAAGAAACCGTGCGCCTGGGAGGCGGGCTGGACGAAGACCACAACCTGAGCCTGGACGCCATGCAGCGCGGCTGGGACTGCCTGGCGCGCTTTGCCGAACGGCTGGGGGGCTTTGCGCACACACAGGTACGCGCGGTGGCCACGCAGACACTGCGCGAGGCCAACAACCGGGAAGCCTTTCTGCACCGCGGCAGCGAGGTGCTGGGCCATGCGATCGACCTGGTCTCCGGCCCCGAGGAGGCCCGCCTCATCTACCAGGGCGTGGCGCACCTGCTGCCGCAGTCGGACGAGCGCAGGCTGGTGATCGACATCGGCGGTCGCTCGACCGAGCTTATCCTGGGCCAGCAATTCGACGCACGCGCCGTTGCCTCCTACCGTGTGGGCAGCGTCGCCTGGTCGGCGCAGTATTTCGCCGATGGCCGCTTTACCGCCAATGCCTTCGAGCGCGCCGAGGTCGCCGCACAAGCGGCCTTGGAAGATGCGGCGGAGATGTTTTCGTCCAGCCACTGGGAGTTGGCCTACGGCGCCTCGGGCACGGTGGGGGCGGTGGCGGACATTCTGGCGGGCGCGGGTTTCGAGCGCGATCGCATCGGCCGCGACGGCCTGCTCTGGCTCAAAGCCCAGTTGCTGCGCGCGCAAAGCGCCGACCGCGTGCGCCTGGACGGCCTCAAGGAAGACCGGCGTCCGGTGATCGGGGGCGGCATCAGCGTGCTGTGTGCCGTGTTCGACCTGCTGCGCATCGACAGCCTTAACGTGGCCCAGGGAGCGCTACGCCAGGGCGTGCTGTACGACATGGTCCAGCGCGAACACCCCGAATCCGACCTGCGCGTGCTCACCGTGCAGACACTCATGCAACGCTTTGCCGTCGATGTGGACCAGGCTGCACGCGTGGCGCGCACGGCGGTGGATTTGTACGGGCAACTGCGCGGCCCCGGGGCGATGGGCGCACGAGAACTGGCCTGGGCGGCGCAGTTGCATGAAATCGGCTGCATCGTCTCGCATGTCGATGCGCACCGCCACGGCGCCTACATCCTGGACAACACCGACGCGGCCGGCTTCTCGCGCGACGAGCTCGCCCAACTGGGTACGCTGGTGCTCGGCCAGCGCGGCAAGCCACGCAAACTGGATGTGGACATGAGCGACACCACGCTGGCCCTGCAACTGCTGTGCCTGCGGCTGGCCAAAGCCTTGTGCCATGCACGGCGCGACCCGTCAACCGAAGGGCTGAGCCTGCGCCTGTCCGGTCAGCGCTTTGCCCTGCAGGCACGGCCCGGCTGGGCAAGCGAATTTCCGCAATCGGCCTACCTGCTGCAAGAGGAAGCGGCGGCATGGAACAAAACGCCCTGGGACTTGCAGCTTGATCTGCCCTGAACCGCTCCCGCGCCATCCGCGCTGTCGTTTGCTATGGTAAATATAGCTGTGTTCCTATAGTGGTATTGCGTTATCGGCAGATTTTCATCATATAGTTGACCTAAAGAAGCTCAGGCGACTGCACTGCCAGCAGCACGGTTTCCCATGCGTCCACGCGCTGGCGCTGGCGCAGCCACCACACCGCGCCCTTGCGCACTGCGCAGGCCCCGCCCGCCAGGCCAAGCGTCTGGGCCAGCACCTCGCCCAGCACGGGCTGGTGCCCGACGACCAGCACCGTGCCGCGCCCCTGCGGCCAGCGCGCGCAGTCGAGCAGATCCTGCGCGCTGCCGCCCGGCGCCAGTTCGGCGCACAGCCTGAGCTTGCGCCCCAGGGTGCGCGCCGTCTGCTCGGTGCGCAGCGCCGGGCTGCACAACACGCGCAGGCCTTCGGGCAACTGGCTGTCCAGCCACCGGGCCATGCGCGTCGCCTGGCGCTCGCCGCGCGCTGTCAGCGGACGCCGCAGGTCTTCAAGGCCGGCGCCGCCTGGAGCGGCTTCCGCATGGCGCCAGAGGATGAGATCCATCACCGGGCGCAGCACGCCGCATCGCTTGCGCACTGGGCGTAACGCGCCATCAGCGCGGCCTGAACGCTGTTGCCGGTGACGGGATGCGGCGCACGGGCATAGCTGCCGTCGGGTCGCAACTGCCAGGCGTCGCGGTCATCGTGCAGCGCTCCGACCAGGCACTCGTCAATGATGCGCTGGCGCAGGCGCGGATCGGACACCGGCCACGCCAGTTCGACGCGGCGCAGCATGTTGCGGTTCATCCAGTCGGCGCTGGAGAGATACAGCACCTGCTCCTCACCGTGCGCAAAATAAAACACGCGCGCATGCTCCAGAAAGCGGCCGATCACCGAGCGCACCCGAATGTTGTCGCTCACGCCCGGAACGCACGCGGGCACGATGCAGGCGCCGCGCACGATCAGGTCGATACGCGCCCCCTGGGCCCCCGCTTTCAGCAGCGCCAGCGCCAGCGCTTCGTCCGTGAGGGCATTCATCTTGAGGACGATGCGCGCCTCCTGCCCCTGCGCTGCCGCCTTACCCACCGCGGCCACGCGCTCGAGCATGCGCCGCTGCAGGTGAAACGGCGCCACCAGCAGGCGCCGCATGCGCGGCAGAACACTCTGGCTGGCCAGATGGCTGAAAACCTGGTCCATGTCGGCGGTAAGCAGGGGGTCGGCCGTCATGTAGCTCAGGTCGGTATACAAGCGCGCCGTTCGTGCGTTGTAGTTGCCCGTGGAAAGATGGCCATAGCGCCGCATGCGCCGGCCCTCGCGCCGGGTGATGAGCAGCATCTTGGCGTGCGTTTTGAGGCCCAGCACGCCATACACCACCTGGGCGCCAGCGCTCTCGAGCGCCTCGGCCCAGTTGATGTTGGCCTCCTCGTCAAAGCGCGCCTTCAGTTCCACCACCACCATCACTTCCTTACCCAGGCGCACGGCCTCGCGCAAAAGTTCCAGCAACTGCAAGTCCGAGCCGGTGCGGTAAATGGTCTGCTTGATGGCAACCACTGCCGGATCGAACACGGCCTCGCGCAGCAGCGCCAGCACCGCATCGAAACTCTCGTACGGCTGGTGCGCCAGCACGTCCCCTGCGTGCAGATGCGCGAACAGCGAGCCTGTGTGCGGCAAATCCCGAGGCCAACGCGGCGTCCAGACCAGAAACAACAGGGAAGGCTCGCTGGCCATATCGACCAGTTGCGACAAGCGCACCAGATTCACCGGGCCTTCCACGCGGTACATGGCCGCCTCGGGCAGTTCAAACTGGCGCAGCAGGAAGGCGCAGAGAAACTCCGTACAGCCCGCCGACACTTCGAGCCGCACCGCCTGCCCGAAATTGCGCTGCTGCAGACCCTGGCGCAGCACGGTGCGCAGATTGCGCACGTCTTCCTCGTCCACCGCCAGATCCGAATGGCGCGTGACGCGAAACTGCGACAGCTCCGTCACCTCACGGCCCACGAAGAGATCGGACAGGTGCGCGCGCACCACGCTTGAGACGCTGACAAACTGCCGGCCTTCAGGCGCGACGGAGGCCGGAAGGCGGAAAAAGCGCGGCAGGGCCCGCGGCACGCGCACGATCGCCACTTCGTTGTGGCGGCCAAATGCGTCGCTGCCGGAGAGCCGGACGATGAAATTGAGCGACTTGTTGGCCACTTGGGGAAAGGGGTGCGCGGGGTCCAGGCTCACCGGCAGCAGCAAGGGACGCAATTCGC
This sequence comes from Simplicispira sp. GW247-4R2A, assembly GCF_059424465.1. NCBI lineage: Bacteria > Pseudomonadati > Pseudomonadota > Betaproteobacteria > Burkholderiales > Comamonadaceae > Simplicispira > Simplicispira sp. GW247-4R2A. Next base: position 83,798 of record NZ_JBWKZM010000018.1, read on the forward strand.
GCTCGAACAGCGCGCGCACCCAGCGGCGCTGTGCGGGCGACCGCTCACCATGTGCGATCACCCGGATCCCATGCAGCGCCAGTTGGGGGAGCAATTCGTTCTGGTAGAGCGCGTACTGCCGGTTCACCAATTGGCGCACCGTGGCGGCAATGGCCTCGAAGGCCGGCCGGCCGGCCACCGAGTTGCGCGCGGACGCCAGGTGCGGCTCGGCCCGCACTTCAAAAAACTCGTCCAGGTTGGACGACACGATGGCCAGGAAGCGCAGGCGCTCGAGCAACGGCACGTCGGCCCGCGCTGCCCAGTCAAAAACGCGTTGGTTGAACGCCAGGATGCTCAGATCGCGATCCAGCAGCGCGGCTTCCAGTCGGGGCACGGCAGGTGCGTGCGTAGGCGGCCCAGGCGGCGGCGCCACGTCTTCGACAGGTGTTGGCACAGCGAGGCACAGGAGCGGACGAAGCATAGGCGAGCGGAACCCTCAGAGCAATAGGACAGCCTGCGACAGCCAGGCCGCACCAGCGAGGCCAGTGGCGTACGCGCGCCGCGCTCGGTGTGCTTGGTAGTTTGTCCAGCCTTTGTGACACGCCCGTGACGCTCCCGTTCCCGCACCCGCGCCGGGAACCAGCGAGTCACCCGCGACCAGACACTGCGCATACACTTATTCCCCGTTGGATTCAGGCGCGCCCACGGCGGATGGTGAAACAATTGCATACAATCTCGCAGCCAAGGCCCCCTGCACCCGCCCGGCCGCCTCCGCACCGCTGTTTCATTGAACGAGTTTGCCCCCTCCCTTTCTGCCGCGCCCCCCAACACGGCTTCGCCTGAGCGCACCCTGCACGAGTTGCAGGCGCTGCTGGACAACGCGGGCGCGGGCATCGTTTTCATCCGCGAACGGCAGGTGGTGCGCTGCAATGCCCGGTTTGCACAGTTGTTCGGCTATGCCTCGGCGGCCGAATTGATTGGCCAGCGCAGCGAGAGCTTTTCCCTGGGTCGAGCGGCCTATCGCGATCTGGGGCGCGCAGCCTTTCCCGTGATCGCGGCCGGCAAGCCCTACACCACTGAGCGCGAAATGCGGCGGCGGGGCGGCCAGCGCTTCTGGGCCCGCCTCACCGGCAGCCTGATCAATGCGGCCGAACCGCTGGACGGTGCTGTCTGGGTCATCGATGACCTCGATGCGCAAAAAGCCGCGCAGAACCAGCTGGAAGCCGCTTTGTGGGAAAAGCAGACTTTGTTCGACCACGCCATGGTGGGCATCGTCTACCTCGTCGACCGCAAGATGACGCGCTGCAACAGCTTCTTTGAAAACATGCTGGGCTACGGTCCGGGCGAGCTGACCGGCTGCTCGACGCGGCAGTGGTACGCCACCGACGCCGAGTGGGACGACATTGCGCAGCGCAGCTATCCGGTACTGCAGCGCGGCGATTCGTTTGCGGGCGAAGTCACCATTTGCCGCAAGGACGGCCGCCAGATCGTCTGCGAAGTCTGCAGCCGGGCCTTGCATCCTGGCAAGCCCGCGTTGGGATCGCTGTGGACCGTGATGGACGTGACCGAGCGCCGCAGCGCCCAGGCCGCAGTGGCCCAGGCCCAGGCCGAGCTCGAGCGCCAAGTGCAGGAACGCACGCGCGAGCTCAGCGACACCGTCGACACCCTGCACCGCGAAATGAAAGAGCGCCGCGCCGACCGCGACCGCATCCACTGGCTCGCCCACTACGACGCCTTGACCGGCCTGCCCAACCGCACGCTGCTGGCCGAGCGCAGCCGCGACGCCATCAGCGCTGCTCAGCAAAACAATACACCGCTGGCCGTCGTCTTTCTCGACCTCGACCATTTCAAACACGTCAACGACTCGCTGGGTCACCGCGTCGGCGATGCCCTGCTGGTCGCCATTGCCGAGCGCCTGCGCGCCGTGGTGCGCGACAAGGACACGGTCTGCCGCCTCGGCGGTGACGAGTTCATTCTGCTGCTGCCCGGCGCCGATGCCAGGGGCGCGGAACGCGTGGCGGGCAAACTGCTCGATGCCTCCAAGACGCCCTACCAGATCGGACACCACGAGCTGACCATGGCGCCCTCGATGGGCATTGCCGTGTTCCCTCGCGACGGCGCAGATTTCGAAACGCTTACGCAGTCGGCCGACGTGGCCATGTACCGCGCCAAGCAGGGCGGGCGCAATACCCACCGGTTCTTCACGCCCGAGATGCAGGCCCAATCGGCCCGTGCCCTGACGCTGGAGAACGCGTTGCGGCGCGCGCTGGAGCGCGGGCAGTTCACGCTGCACTACCAGCCGCAGGTCCACATAGCCACCGGCCGACTGCACGGCGTCGAAGCGCTCCTTCGCTGGCAGCACCCCGAACTGGGCGCCATCTCGCCCACCGAATTCATTCCCCTGGCCGAGGACAGCGGCCAGATTCTGGCCATTGGTGATTGGGTGTTGCGTACGGCCTTGGCGCAGTTGCGCGCCTGGCAACACGCCGGCCATGCGGTGCCCAGCGTGGCTGTGAACCTCTCGGCCGTGCAGTTCCGCCAGCCCGGCATGCCCGAGCGCATCGGCCAGATGCTGGCCCAGGCCGAGCTGCCGGCGCATGCGCTGGAGCTGGAACTGACCGAAGGCGTGGCCCTGGACGACCCGCAGTCGGCGAGCGCCACCATGGACCAACTAAACGCCCTTGGCGTGCGGCTCGCCATTGACGACTTCGGCACCGGGTATTCGTCGCTCAGCCTGCTCAAGCGCTTTCCCATCCACAAGCTGAAAATCGACCAGTCCTTTGTGCGCGACCTGGGCGAGGACGCCAGCGACCGCGCCCTCGTCAGCGCCATCGTGCGCATGGCGCAGGCCCTGGGCATCGCAACCACCGGCGAAGGCGTCGAGACGCCGCAGCAGCTCGCCTTCCTGCGGGAACAAGGCTGCACCGAGGCCCAGGGCTACTACTACGCCCGCCCCATGCCGGGCGACGCCCTGCCCGGCTGGCTGCATGCCCACTCGCAGGCTGCGGGCACGCAACCTGTGCCCTGACGGCCAAACTTTTGAGAAAAATAAGGCTCCAGCGCTTGTTGGTCCTAGGTTTTCAGCTATCTTCTAAATAGCAAATTACTTCTGTCTGCAGCGCGTGAGAAAATGGCCGATTCCTCACCAGACACCCAAAGACAACACCATGGAAGCAGAACGCATCAACCTCATCGGCAACTCCCTGCAAGACCTCACGGAGCGCACCCGTGAGTTACGGGGGTATCTTTGACTACGATGCCAAATTTGAACGCCTGCGCACGGTAAACGCCTCGCTCGAAGACCCCTCGGTCTGGAACGACCCGAAGAAGGCCCAGGAGCTCGGCAAAGAGAAAAAATCCCTCGACGGCGTGGTACTCACGCTTGAGCGCCTGACGCGCGAGCTGGCCGACAACAGCGAGCTCTACGAGATGAGCCGCGAGGAAGGCGACGAGGCCGGCCTGATCACCATCGAGCAGGAAACCGCCAAGCTGCGCCCGGACATCGAGGCGCTTGAGTTCCGCCGCATGTTCCGCACCGAAGCCGACCCGCTGAACTGCTTTATCGACATCCAGTCCGGCGCCGGCGGCACCGAGGCCTGCGATTGGGCCAGCATGCTGCTGCGCCAGTACCTGAAGTACGCCGAGCGCAAGGGCTTCAAGGCGACGGTGGAAGAAGAAACCCCGGGCGACGTGGCCGGCCTCAAGAGCGCCACCATCCATATCGAGGGCGATTACGCCTACGGCCTGCTGCGCACCGAAACCGGCGTACACCGGCTGGTGCGCAAATCGCCGTTCGACAGTTCTGGCGGCCGCCACACCAGTTTTGCCTCGCTGTTCGTCTATCCGGAAATTGACGACTCGATCGAAATCAACATCAACCCGTCCGACGTGCGCACCGACACCTACCGCGCCAGCGGCGCAGGCGGCCAGCACATCAACAAGACCGACTCGGCCGTGCGCCTGACCCACCTGCCGACCGGCATCGTCGTGCAGTGCCAGGACGGGCGCAGCCAGCACGGCAACCGCGACATCGCCTGGCAGCGCCTGCGCTCCAAGCTCTACGACTTCGAGATGCGCAAGCGCCAGGAAGAAGCGCAAAAGCTCGAAGACACCAAAACCGACGTCGGTTGGGGCCACCAGATTCGCAGCTATGTGCTGGACAACAGCCGTATCAAGGACCTGCGCACCAACGTCGAAATCTCCGCCACCCAGAAAGTGCTGGATGGCGACCTCGACGCCTTCATCGAAGCTTCATTGAAGCAAGGTATTTAAGGAATCTGCATGTTTTCATTGCGCGAAGACGGCCAGGCACCCGCCACCGCCCGCCACCGCGGCGACTACCAGGCCCCGGCCTGGTGGATCGACACCGTAGACCTCACCTTCGACCTCGACCCGGCTAAGACACGCGTCCTGAACCGCATGCGCGTGCGCCGCAACCCGGACGTGCCAGCGCAGCCGCTGCGCCTCGACGGCGACGAGCTGAACCTTGCGCGCGTGATGGTCAACGGCGCCGGCACGTCCTTTCGCATGGACGCAGGCCAATTGGTGCTTGAAAACCTGCCCCAGGACGAGGCCGGTTTTGACCTGGAGATCTTCACCACCTGCGCGCCCGAGAAGAACACCGCCCTGATGGGGCTCTACGTGAGCCAGGGCACGTTCTTCACGCAGTGCGAGGCCGAGGGCTTTCGCCGCATCACCTACTTCCTCGACCGCCCGGACGTCATGGCCAGCTACCAGGTGCTTCTGCGCGCCGACAAGGCCGCCTACCCGGTGCTGCTCTCCAACGGCAACCTGGTGGAGCAAGGCGACTTGGATGGCGGCCGGCACTTCGCCAAATGGGTGGACCCGCACAAAAAGCCCTGCTACCTGTTCGCCCTGGTGGCCGGCAAACTGGTCGCGCGCCAGCAGCGCATCACGTCCCGCACGGGCAAGGAGCATCTGCTGGAGGTGTACGTGCGCCCCGGCGACCTGGGCAAGACCGAGCACGCGATGAATTCCCTGATGGCCAGCGTCGCGTGGGACGAAACGCGCTTTGGCCTCAGCCTTGATTTGGAGCGCTTCATGATCGTCGCCACCAGCGACTTCAACATGGGCGCCATGGAGAACAAGGGCCTGAACATCTTCAACACCAAGTACGTGCTGGCCAGCCAGGCCACGGCCACCGATGTTGATTTTTCCAACATCGAAAGCGTGGTCGGCCACGAGTACTTCCACAACTGGACCGGCAACCGCGTCACCTGCCGCGACTGGTTCCAGCTCAGCCTGAAAGAAGGCCTGACGGTGTTCCGCGACCAGGAATTTTCCATGGACATGGCGGGCAGCGCCTCGGCCCGCGCCGTCAAGCGCATCGAGGATGTGCGCGTGCTGCGCACCGTGCAGTTCCCCGAAGACGCTGGCCCCATGGCGCACCCGGTGCGGCCCGAAAGCTACGTGGAAATCAACAACTTCTACACCGTCACCATTTACGAAAAAGGTGCTGAAGTGGTGCGCATGATGCACACCCTGGTGGGCCGCGAGGGCTTTGCGCGCGGCATGAAGCTGTACTTCGAGCGCCACGACGGCCAGGCCGTCACCTGCGACGACTTCGCAGCCGCGATTGCCGACGCCAACCCCGGCAGCGAACTGGCCACGCGGCTCGATGCCTTCAAACGCTGGTACAGCCAGGCCGGCACGCCCTGCGTCAAGGCGCAAGGCGAATACGACGCCACCGCGCAAACCTACACCCTCACGCTCAGCCAAAGCTGCCCAGCCACACCGAACCAGCCGAGCAAGCTGCCTTTCGTCATTCCCGTCGAACTGGGCCTGCTGGCACAGGACGGCAGCGCCCTGCCCCTGCAGATGGAAGGCGAAACCGCCCCCGGCGCCAGCACGCGCACCGTGGTGCTCGACGCGCCCAGCCTGACGCTGCGCTTCATCGGCGTGGCGAGCGCGCCCGTGCCTTCGCTGCTGCGCTCGTTCAGCGCACCGGTGCGGCTGGACTACGCCTACACCGACGCCGAACTGCTGACGCTGCTGGCGCACGACACCGACGCCTTCAACCGCTGGGAAGCAGGCCAGCGCCTGATGCTGCGCTGCGCTATCAATGCAATAGCTGGTAACGCAGATGCACCAAGCGCTGGAGGCACATTTGATGCTGAAATCATGGACGCGGACCTGCTCGCCGCCCTGCGCCGCACACTGCGCGACCCGCAGCTCGACGCCGCCTACAAGGAGCTGGTGCTGAGCCTGCCCTCCGAAAGCTACCTGGCCGAGCAGCTCGACGTGGTGGACCCGCAGCGCGTGCATGCGGTGCGCGAAGCCATGCGCCTGCAACTGGCCACCGCTCTGCGCGGCGACTGGGAAGCCGCCTACGAAGCCAGCCACGACACCAGCGCCTACCAGCCAGACGCGGCATCGGCCGGCCGCCGCGCCCTCGCCGGCCAGGCGCTGTCCATGCTGTGCCTCGCCGCGCAGCACACGGGTGACGCCGTCTGGCCCGGCAAAACGCTGCAGCGCTTCAAGGATGCCGGCAACATGACCGACCGCTTTGCTGCACTTGCAGCCCTGGTGACCAGCGGCCACCCGCACGCCGCGGCCGCACTGGTGCGCTTCCATGCCTTGTTCAAGGACGACGCCCTGGTCATCGACAAATGGTTTGCCCTGCAGGCCGGCACGCCCGATCGCGGCGGCCACGTACTGCCCGCCGTGCAGGCGCTGATGAAGCACCCGGACTTCCAGATCGGCAATCCGAACCGCGCGCGCAGCCTCATCTTCAGCTACTGCAGCGCCAACCCTGGCGCCTTTCACCGCGCAGACGGCGCCGGCTACCGCTTCTGGGCCGACCGCGTGCTCGCGCTTGACGCCATCAACCCGCAAGTCGCCGCCCGCCTGGCGCGCGCCTTGGACCGCTGGAGCAAGCTGGCCGAACCCTGGCGCAGCGCGGCGCATGCCGCCATTGCCCAGGTGGCCGGACATGCCAAACTCAGCAAGGACGTGCGCGAGGTGGTCACCCGCGCCCTGGAGACCCCATGACACCCCCCAAAAAAATCTCCCTCACCCGCTACCTCGTCGAGCAGCAGCGTATCGACGGCCTCATTCCCGGCCAGTTGCGCCTGCTGCTCGAAGTGGTGGCACGCGCCTGCAAGAGCATCAGCCACGCGGTGAACAAGGGCGCGCTCGGCGGCGTTCTGGGCAGTGCCGACAGCGAAAACGTGCAGGGTGAAATCCAGAAGAAGCTCGACATCATCGCCAACGAGGTGCTGATCGAAGCCAACGAATGGGGCGGCCACCTGGCGGGCATGGCGTCCGAAGAAATGGACGCCATCTACGTAGTGCCCAACCGCTACCCCAAGGGCGAATACCTGCTGCTGTTCGACCCGCTCGATGGCTCCAGCAACATCGACGTGAACGTCAGCATCGGCACCATCTTCAGCGTGCTGCACATGCCCGAAGGTGACCGCGGCGTGGACGAAGGCGATTTTCTGCAGCCCGGCAACCGCCAGGTCGCCGCCGGCTACTGCGTCTACGGCCCGCAGACCACCCTGGTGCTGACCGTGGGCGACGGCGTCGTCATGTTCACGCTGGACCGCGAGCAGGGTTCGTTCGTCCTCACCCAGGAGAACGTGCGCATTCCCGCCGACACGCAGGAATTCGCCATCAACATGAGCAACATGCGCCACTGGGCCCCGCCCGTGCGCCGCTACATCGACGAGTGCCTGGCCGGCAAGGAAGGCCCGCGCGGCAAAGACTTCAACATGCGCTGGATCGCCAGCATGGTGGCCGACGTGCACCGCATCCTCACCCGCGGCGGCGTCTTCATGTACCCCTGGGATCAACGCGAACCCAACAAGCCCGGCAAGCTGCGCCTGATGTACGAGGCCAACCCCATGGCCTGGCTCATCGAGCAGGCCGGCGGCGCCGCCACGAATGGCAAGGAGCGCATCCTGGACATCCAGCCGACCAAGCTGCATGAACGCGTCAGCGTCATTCTGGGCTCAAAAAACGAGGTTGAACGCGTGACCAGCTACCATTCCGGGCTATAATTTTGAGCTAAGCCGGTGTAGCTCAGTCGGTAGAGCAGCTCATTCGTAATGAGAAGGTCGGGTGTTCGATTCATCTCTCCGGCACCAAGTCAGTAAAAGAAACCCCGCTATTCAAAAGGTAGCGGGGTTTTCTTTTGGTGACGCCATGTAGCCAGCGGCACCGCGTTTTGTTGATTGTGGCCGCACACGGATATCGAGCACCAGTCGGCGAAAGAAAGCCGCGTGCACGTTACCGCTTACTTCTATTGGGTCTTAAACAGGGTGCCAAGCTTCGTCGTCTAGTCGGCTTGGGACTCAGCAAAACGCGCTTGCAATTCCTGCTGGCGCTGTCCTGCTGCCAGCATCGCATCCATCAGGTCTAGCATCGCCACGATGGCCTGCATGGCTTCTCCATCCGTCGTGGCGAGGTTGCCCAAACGGGTCATACCGGTAGTTGGCTTCTATTTGTGCATTCGCTTGTCCTGCGAGCGTGCTGGTGAAGTTTGTGAGCCGCTCCGCCGCGTTGTAGCCGTAGCGCTTCTCCCCTTGGCTGTTGCTCTCCGTCTTCGTGTGGCCCTGCGCCGTATAGCCGCGCTGCAGCAGTTGGCCGTCCACCGCCTTAAGCAGCGCCGTCACGCCATCGACGCCCAGGCGCTGCTGGTAATGCCAGATAGTGTTGCAATCGGGGACGTTGGCGCTGTCGGCGAGCAGACAAAAACGCTGGTAGCTCATGCGGTCGAGCAGTTGGTATTCCATCTGCTCATCGCTGAGCTTGTAGAGACACTTCAGGATCAGAATGCGCACCATGACCGCTGTGGGGTACGCCGGGCGCCCGCCCCGGGTGGCTTCCGGGTGGCTTCACCTCTGGGCAGCAGTTGATCAATGACCTGCGTGAGGTGGTCAAAGTCGATGTGCCGGGCCATTGTTTGCAGTGGGTCGCCCAGGGTCTCGATCTTGTGCTTGCGCGCAGCTTCGGCGAAGAGGCCGAACTTAATGGCACTGCACGCTTGCGGTTTGCTCATCGGGGGATTGTCGCGTTGGCTGGAATGGTCCCGGGCGGGAGATGGGGGTTTTTAGAGGTTCCCCTTATTCTTGTGCCACGTATCGTACCAAAAATATAATAAAAACTGAATTGCAAATGCCACCGTCAAATATTTAACCAACCTCACTTCCGACCTATTGAAATCCATCAAGACGAAGTTAATAGGCTCCACCAAATATCTCAACGATCTAATCGATGCGACTATTAATAAACCGTCAGCCGAAGCAAAACAACAGATTAATAATATTTTTGCAAAAATAGACCATCTATTATTAACAATATATTGCAATATTTTACAAGTTAGCGGAATGAAAATAAAATACGGAATAATATAAATGAAAATGACTCCCTCCGTGATTATCGACATAACAAGAAATCCAATCAATCCAAAAGCAAAACATTTTGACATAAAGATTTCGATAAATATTGGCTTATTACTATCGGGCACCTATAAAACCCTTGAATTCCGGAAATTCCTACTCTCAACTCATTGATTTATATGGTGTCAATCTTGCGCGAGAGGGGTTTTTTAGAGGTGCCCTATCGATGATTGCAACAGTTAGATCGATCAAAAAATAAAAATCCAACTTGGACAACAGCCTCATAATAACCAAACGCGATATAACTACATGCCGTCATTGCAGGAAGGCCGTTCTTGATTTGTTTTCTGCACGTTCTAATCATGCATAAAAGAAACCTATTGTCGCAATCAGCCTTATTAGTCCGCCCTGAACAATTCTGTTTTTAGCCGCAGGTAGGTCGGTGCTCATGCGCAGCGGGGAACAGTGCAGCGATGAT
>NZ_JBWKZM010000019.1:0-90232 GCF_059424465.1 Simplicispira sp. GW247-4R2A
ACGCGCCCATTCTGCAAATTGGCTCAACTGGGAGCCATCAGCACACTCAAAGTCGCTTTAAGCAGAGCATCCCTAGCACCTGACCCCTCGGTCACCGGACGGCCCAACAGCTGTGCTGTTGGGTACGCTCCAGCCTGCGGCTTCTGCCCGCCGGTTACGTCGAACGTTGGGCTGGGCTTGACTCTGCGTTCCGGTGGAACGCGCGTGCGGTGCGCCCCTCAGCTTGGTCGGCGCCTCTGATTTTTCTGGGGAATGCCACGCCTGGTATGTCCTTCCGCAGACCGCCGATCAATGCCCCGCGCTGGCAACCCCCGGCGGCTCCCCCTTTGACTCCGCCGCAGGCACCATCACCACTGGCGGCACACCCTGCCAGCGCCGCACCACGCGCTGGAACACCAGGGCATTGGGAATCTGCAGCCAGCACGGCTGGCCCCGCACGGCGTCGTGGTCGAGCAGCGTGGTGTAGAGCAGGTTGATGTCCACCACCTGGCCCTTGGCGCCGGGCTTTTCGGCGGTGTCGAGCACCTCGATGTGGTCGCCGATGCGAAACGGCCGCACGGTGAGGATGAGCAGCGCGCAGAACAGGTTGGACAGCACGCTCCACGCCGCGAAGAAGGCCACCGCGCCGACGGTGGCAAAGCCGGTGAAGGCGGTCCACAGCACGGTGGCCGAGACGCCCAGGCGCTCAAGCACCAGCAGCAGCGCGCTGCCCATGATGAGCCAGCGGATCAGCCCGGTCAGGGGCGCCAGCAACTTGCTGGGCAGTTGGTAGCGGGCGCTGGCGCGGCGCACCAGCCGGCGCAGCAGGTACTGCAGCACCCAGGCGGCCAGCAGGATCAGCAGGATCTGCAGGCTGGGGACGATGAAGTCCAGCCAGTCCTGCACCCAGTCGGGCAGGCGGGATTTGAACTGCTGCAGGTGCGACGCCATGCCGGTCGTCGGTAGCGGCCCGCTCACTCGCGCCGCAGGGCGGGGAACAGGATCACGTCGCGAATGCTGGGGCTGTCGGTCAGCAGCATCATCAGCCGGTCGATGCCGATGCCGCAGCCGCCAGCCGGGGGCATGCCGTATTCGAGCGCGCGCACGAAGTCGTGGTCGAAGTACATGGCTTCGTCGTCGCCGCTGTCCTTGGCGGCCACCTGCGCGTGAAAGCGCGCGGCTTGGTCCTCGGCGTCGTTCAGTTCGGAAAAGCCGTTGCCGAATTCGCGCCCGGTGATGTAGAGCTCGAAACGCTCGGTGACTTCGGGTCGCTGGTCGTTGGCGCGCGCCAGCGGGCTGATTTCGGTCGGGTGCTCCATGATGAAGGTGGGCTGCCAGAGCTGGTCTTCCACGGTTTCCTCGAAGTACAGCACCTGCAGGCTGGCCAGGCTGCGCGCCGAGAGTCGGTTCTTTTCCTCGTTCATGCCCAATTTTTTCAGCGCGCTGATGAGCCAGGCAGTGTCGTCCACATGCGCGCCGGCCTCGGTGTACTGGAAGATGGCTTCGCGAATGGTCAGGCGCGCGAACGGTTGGGCCAGGTCGACCGCCCGGCCTTGGTAGGACAACTGCAGCGTGCCCACGGCCTTCTGCGCGGCATCGCGCACCAGTGCCTCGGTAAAGCCCATCAGGTCCTGGTAGTTCCAGTACGCCGCGTAGAACTCCATCATGGTGAACTCGGGGTTGTGGCGCACCGAAATGCCTTCGTTGCGGAAGTTGCGGTTGATCTCGAACACGCGCTCGAAGCCGCCGACCAGCAGGCGCTTCAAGAACAGCTCGGGCGCGATGCGCAGGTACATCTCCTGCTCAAGCGCGTTGTGGTGCGTGACGAACGGCCGGGCGTTGGCGCCGCCCGGAATCGGGTGCAGCATGGGCGTTTCGACTTCCAGGAAATCGTGCTGCACCATGAAGTCGCGAATACCGCTGACGGCTTTGCTGCGCGCGACAAAGCGCTGGCGCGCGGCCTCGTCGGTCATCAGATCGACATAGCGCTGGCGGTATTTCACTTCCTGGTCGGCAATGCCGTGGAACTTGTCGGGCATGGGCCGCAGGCTCTTGGTCAGCAGGCGCAGCTGGGTGACCTGAATCGACAGTTCGCCGGTACGCGTTTTGAACAGAGTGCCTTCGGCACCGATGATGTCGCCCAAATCCCAGTGCTTGAAGGCGGCGTACAGGTCTTCGCCCAGCGCGTCGCGCGTGACATACAACTGGATGCGCCCGCCGTGGCTGCCCAGCGACCCGTCCTGAATGGTGGCAAAACTCGCTTTGCCCATGACGCGCTTGAGCATCATGCGGCCGGCCACGCTGACCGTTACGGGTGCTGCCGTGAGCTGTTCGGCGTTGCTGTCGCCATGCAGCGCGTGCAGATCGGCCGCGTGGTGCAAGGGCTTGAAATCGTTGGGGAAGGCCACGCCGGCACCTTGGGCCTGGGCTTCGCGCAGTGCGTGCAGTTTCTCGCGCCGCTCGGCGATCAGCTGGTTCTCGTCAGGAGCGGTAGGGGCAGAGTTTTGGTCAGACATGGACAAAGCACAGAAGGTGGAGCAGGCTGGCTGCAAGGGGCGGGGCGCATGCGCCGAACCGCGTATTTTAGATTTGCTGGAGCGCGCCGGGGCGAAGGCTGTGCGCACGACCCGAATACGCTCAAGCGTCGGGAGCGATTCCTGTGCGATCCAGCATATCGCTCACCAGCTCCAGGCGCAGCAAGGGGTTGTCCAGCTCCATCATTTGCTGCTTGAGCGACAAGGGCATGGGCAGCAGTTCGCACCAGCGGTTGGCGACCCAACCGCTGTCGTGCAACCGCTTGGGCGTCGGCACGCTGACAGCACCAGGGCCGTGGCGCTCGCGCAGGGCGGCGAGCACCGGGGCCAGGGCGGTTGCGGTGGCGGCCAGGTGCTCCGGCACGGGAATAGGCAGGTCGTCGGGGATCTGCTCCACGTCGGCCACCCACAGGCCGTGCGGCAGCAGGGAGTGGCGCTGAATGCGAAAGCGTGCACTGCCGAGACACCGTGCCAGCAGCAGACCCGGCTGGGGAGACTCCAGGCTTTCGATGTGCGCCAGGGTGCCTACATGGCACAGTTGCTCGGGGCTGGCGCCTGCGCGGCGCACCTCGGTGCCGCTTTGCAGGCACACTACGCCGAACGGCGCCCCGGCCTCGTGGCACTTGCGCACCATGGTGAGGTAGCGCACCTCGAAGATGCGCAGCGCCAGCGTGCCGCCAGGGTAGAGCACGGCTTCCAGCGGAAACAGGGGCAGTGAGGTGAGCGAGAGCGGTGCGTTCATCGGGGTGGCTATCATCGTACGTCAGAGATTTACCGACCGAACCACATGCTCTACCAGATTGTCTCGTTTTTGCTTGATGTGGCCGGTGGCCTGCTGACCGGCGCCTGTCTGCTGCGCCTGTACATGCAGTGGCAGCGTGTGCCCTTTGGCAACCCGGTAGGGCGATTGGTGTTTGCACTGACCGACTGGCTGGTACTGCCGCTGCGCCGCGCTGTTCCTGCCGTGCGCGGTATCGACTGGGCCAGCCTGCTGGCGGCTTTGCTGGTGCAATTGGTGCAGTACCTGGTTCTGTGGATCATCCTTGGTGCCGGGGCCGGCTGGGCCTGGCTGCCGTGGCTGGCGCTGTTTGGGCTGCTGCGCGTGGCGGTGAGCGCGGTGATGGGGCTGGTCATCGTCCACGCCGTGATGTCCTGGGTGCAGGCGCGCTCGCCAATCGCCAACGTGATCGACCGCCTGGCCGAGCCCATCCTGCGCCCGGTGCGCCGTTTGCTGCCGCCGCTGGGCGGAGTGGATCTCTCGCCGCTGGTGCTGATCGTGCTGCTGCAGGTGCTGCTCATGGTGCTGGGCAACCTGCAGATATCCTTGTGGCGCTAAAAATATTGGTTGAAATGGCCCGCAGCGCTTATGTGTAAAGCGCTTATAGCTATTAATAGAGTAGCAAGAAAACCGCCAAGGATGGCGGTCTTTTTAGGGGTGGCGTTGCTGCCTCAGGCTACCGCGTCCGCCGGCAGGCGCTGCAGAACGGCCAGACTTTGGGCGATGGTGTTGCGCAACTCGCGCCGGTCGCTGATGAGGTCCACGGCACCTTTTTGCATCAGGAACTCGGCGCGCTGGAAGCCTTCGGGGAGGGTGACGCGCACGGTGGATTCGATCACGCGGGGGCCGGCAAAGCCGATCAGCGCCTTGGGCTCGGCGATCACGATGTCGCCCAGAAAGGCAAAGCCTGCGCTCACGCCGCCCATGGTGGGGTCGGTCAGCACGCTGATATAGGGCAGTTTTTTCTTCGCAAGCCGGGTCAGCGCTGCGTTGGTCTTGGCCATCTGCATGAGCGAGAGCAGGCCCTCCTGCATGCGTGCGCCGCCCGTGGCAGTAAAGCAGATGAAGGGCACTTTCTGCTCGATGGCGGTTTCCACCCCGCGCACGAAGCGTTCGCCGACCACGCTGCCCATGGAGCCACCCATGAAATCGAACTCGAAGCAGGCGACGACAACGTTGATGCTTTTGACCGCGCCGCCCATGACGATGAGTGCGTCGGTCTCGCCGGTGTTCTCCAGCGCTTCTTTCAGGCGCTCGGGGTATTTGCGGCTGTCCTTGAACTTGAGCGCATCGACGGGAATGACCTCTTGGCCGATCTCGTAGCGGCCTTCCGGGTCAAGAAAGGCGTCAAGACGGACGCGGGCGCCAATGCGGTGGTGGTGGCCGCACTGTGGGCAGACATTCTGGTTCTGCTCCAGGTCGGCCTTGTAGAGCACGGTTTCGCAGCTCGGGCACTTGATCCACAGGCCTTCGGGCATTTGCCGGCGCACATTGGGGTCGGTTTGCTGGATCTTGGCGGGGAGGAGTTTTTCTAGCCAGGACATGGGGTTCCTTTCAATCAATTTGCCGTTTGCGCGCTGCCGTGCCACCCGCGCTGCCCAAGCCAGGGCCGCCGCGCAAGGGCCGCCCCGCCGCGCTGGCGGCGTCCCCCTTCCGCAGCGCGCCGCGCTGCAAGAGAAGGGGGAAGCGGCGCAGCCGCTCAGGGGGTTGGTTCTTATTATGCGTCGAGCGCCTTGCGGATTCCGCGCAGAAAATCGACCGCCACGGGCACCACTTTTTCATGGGGCTGGCCGTCGAGCAACTGGATGATGCGGCTGCCAATCACCACGGCATCGGCCACTTTGCCGATCGCCTGGGCGGTGGCGGCATCGCGGATGCCGAAGCCGACGCCTACCGGAATGCTGACGTGCTTGCGGATGCGCGGCAGCATGGCTTCGACAGCCGCGGTGTCGAGCGTGCCCGAGCCGGTGACGCCCTTGAGCGACACGTAGTACACGTAGCCGCTGGCCACCCGCGCTACCTGGGCCATGCGCTCGGAGGTAGAGGTAGGGGCCAGCAGGAAGATCAGGTCCATGCCCTGCGCGCGCAGTGCCGTGGCAAAGGCTTCGCATTCCTCTGGCGGGTAATCAACGATGAGCACGCCATCGACGCCAGCCGCCGCCGCGTCGCGCACAAAGGCGCCAGCGCCATGGATCTGGTTGTAGCGCTCCACAGGGTTGGCGTAGCCCATCAGCACCACTGGCGTGCTCTGGTTCTCTTCGCGGAACTCGCGCACGTAGCCGAGCACTTGCTTGAGGCCGACGCCCAGCGCCAGGGCCTTCTCGCCCGCCTTCTGGATCACCGGGCCATCGGCCATGGGGTCGGAGAACGGCACGCCCAGCTCAATCACGTCGGCGCCGGCGCTGACCATGCCGTGCATCAGCGCGGGGGTGATGTCGGCAAAGGGGAAGCCGGCCGTGACATAGGGAATGAGCGCCTTGCGGCCGCGTGCGGCAAGCTGCTCAAACGTGGTGGCAATGCGTCCTGGGTTCATGGTTTTCCTCCCGCGCCCTTGACCGTCAGGCCGCGCATGGACGGCCGGTCGTAGAAGTCTTCGCCCGACAGGTCGGCCACGGTGCCGATGTCCTTGTCGCCCCGGCCCGAGAGATTGACCAGGATGGACTGGTCCGGCCGCATCTCCTTGGCCAGCTTCATGGCGTAGGCGAAGGCGTGGCTTGATTCCAGCGCCGGGATGATGCCTTCGGTGCGGCACAGGTGGTGGAAGGCGGCGAGCGCCTCGGTATCGGTGATACCCACGTATTCGGCGCGGCCGATCTCCTGCAGCCAGGCGTGCTCGGGGCCCACGCCGGGGTAGTCGAGCCCTGCGCTGATGCTGTGTGTCTCGGTGATCTGGCCGTTTTCGTCCTGCAGGATGAAGGTGCGGTTGCCGTGCAGCACACCGCTGGAGCCGCGCTGCAGGCTAGCCGAATGCTTGCCACTGTCCAGGCCTTCGCCGGCTGCTTCGACGCCAATCAGGCGCGTTTTTTCAAACGGGATATAGGGGTAGAAGATGCCCATGGCATTGCTGCCACCGCCCACGCAGGCAACCACCACGTCGGGCTGCTCGGCGGCGATTTTTTGCTCGGCCAGCATGGCTGGCATCTGCGTCAGGCACTCGGTGCCGATGACGCTCTGGAAGTCGCGCACCATCATGGGGTAGGGGTGCGGGCCGGCCACGGTGCCAATGATGTAGAAGGTGTTGTCCACATTCGCCACCCAGTCGCGCATGGCTTCATTCAAGGCGTCTTTCAGAGTCCTGCTGCCCGAATCCACCGGCACCACGGTGGCGCCCAACAGCTTCATGCGGTAGACGTTGGGGCTTTGGCGCTTGACGTCTTCGCTGCCCATGTAGACCACGCATTCGAGTCCATAGCGGGCGCAGATGGTGGCCGTGGCCACGCCGTGCTGGCCGGCGCCGGTCTCGGCAATGATGCGCGGCTTGCCCATGCGCTTGGCGAGCATGGCCTGGCCGATGACGTTGTTGATCTTGTGCGCGCCGGTGTGGTTGAGGTCTTCGCGCTTGAGGTAGATCTGCGCGCCGCCCAGCTCCTGGCTGGTGCGCGCTGCGTGGTACACGGGCGAGGGCCGGCCGACGAAGTGGTTGAGTTCGTAGGCGAATTCGGCCAGAAAGTCCGGGTCATGCTGGTAGCGCGCATAGGCTTCCCTGAGCTCTTTCAGGGCAAAGGTGAGCGTCTCGCTGGCGAAGCTGCCGCCGTAGCTGCCGAAATGGCCCGACGCGTCGGGCTGCTGGTAATCAAACATGGGTGTTCCTGGCAAGGTGCTCGTCGGCCGCACGCACGGCGGCGACGAAACGTTGGATCTTGTCGGCGTCCTTGATGCCCTTGTGGGTTCCTCCCCCAGGGGCATCGCATTCGACGCCGGAGCTGACGTCAACCGCGAGCGTGGTGCAGCGCGGCCGGAGCGCCAAGATCCCATCGCCCACGTTTGCAGGCGAGAGTCCACCACTTAAGACGAGGTGAGCGTTTACGCTTGGAGGAAGAAGTGACCAATTGAATGCCTTGCCGCCACCGCCGTACGCTTCGACATGGGCGTCGAGCAAGATGGCTTGGGCGCGGGAGAATTGCTGAGCATATTCTACGAGGGGGAAGCGTGCCCCGCCTTCGCCCAGGGGAATGCGTGCGGCGCGCAGGAAGGCCCGGGCGCCTTGGCCGCTGGCAGCCCAGCAGTCTTCCGGCGTTTCGTCTCCATGAAACTGAAGCGCAGCGCCTGCTACATAAGCGCTTGCAGCTATCACATTGGTAGTACTTTCATTGACGAACAACAGCACAGGTGTGACAAACGGCGGCAGGCGCGCCGCCAGCTCTGCGGCACGCGCTGGCGTCACGGAACGCGGGCTCGGTGCATACATCACAAAACCGATGGCGTCGGCTCCGGCGGCGACAGCCACGTCCACGTCCTCTTCGCGCGTCAGTCCGCAGATCTTGATGCGCGTGCGGGCCGGGGTGGGTGTGGGGGCAAGCGGTGCTTTCATGGCAGCCAATCATACGCAGCGGTTCGTGCGGGCAGGCCCCACGATGGTGCGTACACCGGCCCCAGAAAATACAGCCCGTCGGGCGAAAAGGTCGGCGCCGCCACCTTGCGCGAGCGCGCCTGCAGCACCTGTGCCATCCATTCAGGGGGCTGGCTGCCCTGGCCAACAGCAATCAGGCAGCCCATGATGTTGCGGATCATGTGGTGCAAAAAAGCGTTGGCTTCGAATTCGAAGCGCCAGTAGCAGCTTGCGCTGTCGCTCCCGGCACTTCCCACTGGCATGCTGCTGCGGGTGATGCGGATGGGCGCCAGGGTCTTGACGGGAGAGAGCGCCTGGCAGGCAGCGGCGCGAAAAGAGCTGAAATCGTGCTCGCCTTCCAGCAGGCGCGCTGCAGCAACCATGGCCGCACCATCCAGCGGGCGGAATACCCAGCCGACCCGGCCGGCCTCGACACTGGGGCGTACCGGCGACTGCAGCAGCACGTAGGCATAGCGACGTGCCGTGGCGCTGGCGCGGGCGTGAAAGCCGTCAGGCACGGCGCGCGCCCATTGCACGGCGATGTTGGAGGGGAGAAAAGTGTTCGTGCCGCGCACCCAGGCAGCGACTGGACGCTGCACCGGCGCATCGAAATGCACCACCTGCATCAGGCCGTGCACGCCGGCGTCGGTGCGGCCTGCACACAGGGTGGTGATGCGGGCATTGCCCTCGCCGGCAAAGCGCGCCAGCGCGGCCTCCAGGTGGTCCTGGATGGTGTTGCCCGAGGACTGGCTTTGCCAGCCGCTGTAATGCTGGCCAGCGTAGCTCAGGCCCAAGGCGATCCGGGAGCCCAATACCGCGAGCCCGCTCAGCTCAACTCGCTCAACATGCGTTGCGCGCGGGCCTTGAGTTCACCGCTGGACTCGGCGATGACTTCCTCAATCAGGGTGCGTGCACCGTCGTTGTCGCCGATGGCATCGAACTCATGGGCAAGCGCCAGCTTGGTGGCCAAGGGGTCTTCTTCTTGGGCTACTGAGGCTTCGTGCGTTGCTTCCACTGCCTCTGCCTTTGCTTCAGCCTTGGTGTTCAGGTCCAGCGACAAGTGATCCAGGTCGAAATCCATCAAACCGGAATCCGAAGGAATGAACGGTGCCTCGGCTGGCGCCAGTGCTTGCGGCTGGGTGTCCATGGCAGGTAGATCGAGTGGGAAATCATGCAGATCTTGCTCTTGCTCTGGTGCAGCGGCTTCGGGCGCTGGCTCCACTTTCTCGGGCGCCTCCCAGGCCAAGGTGCCAGAACCAGTGGGCGGGGACCAGGCCGGCTCTTCCTGTGCAGGTGCAGCAGCCGTATCCAGCGGAGTGCGTGCGGTCGCACTTGCCACAGCTGCTGCCGCCGCTGCGGCGGCGAAGCTGCCGGCCACTGCTGGCGCCGGTGCGGGTGCCTCTGTCAGTGCATCGTCGGGCAGATCAAGGTCCAGGTCCAGGTCCAGATCAGCGGGCAGCGATGGGGGTCCTTCGGAGGGGCCAAAGGTGCTGACAAAGTGGCTCGGAGGGGTCAACTCAGGGGCAGGGGTTTGCTGTCCACCTGGGTGGTAGAAGCTGTTTTCTGGATCCAGGTCGCGGCCAAGTTCCGTAACGCGGTTCCAGTCGGCACCTTCTCCGTTGGTAATGCCAAAAATATCCTTGGCCACGGCTTCCAGCGATTTGCGGTCTTGTCGCTTGGCGTAGATTTCGGCCAGCTTGGCGTGGACGGACACCCGCTCCGGGTTGTGCCGGATCGCCTCCTTGAGGATTTCTTCGGCTTGCAGGTCACGGCCGTAGGCGAGGTAGACATCGGCTTCTGCCACTGGATCCACGTCGCCGCCCGCGTCCAGCTGGCTGGGCGAATATGCCATGGAGGAGCCGGTGGAATCGGTGCCTGCTGTATCGACGCGCTGGCCGCCACTGGCGCCGAAGAAGGAGTCGGGCTGCAAGCGACTTTCGAGGAACGAGCTGTCGACGCCTGATTGGTTGCGACGGCGCTGGGCGATGCGGTAGCCACCGTAGCCAAGCAACAGCAGCAGTGTCAGCGCGCCTGCGGGAATCAGGGGCTGCTCCAGTAAACCCGCGATGAAACCAGGTTCTTCTGCAGGCGCTGGAGCAGGAGGCACAGCGGCGGCCTTCGACGCTGCCGGCGCAGGGGCGGCAGGTGCCGAAGCAGGCACCATTTCGCTGGCGGCGATCGTGCTGGCCGCAGCGGGTGGGGAGGCTTCAGCGCTAGCGCTAGCGCTAGCGGTGGCGGCAGGCGCTGTCGCCTGCGGAGCGGGGGCCGATGCTGCGATGGCCGGACCAGATGCGCTTGCCGGGGTGGCGGCTGGTACGGCTGGGGGAACCGCAGCCGTGCTTGTCACGGCTGGGCCTGCTCCCGTTGCTGTGGACGCGGCAGGTGCGCTGGGCACTGCGCCAGCGGCAGAACCGGAAGCACTCGCCAGCTTGTTGAGATCGCTGATGTTCTTGGACAGCTCTTCCACCCGTGCGGACGTTTCACTGGCCTGCTTGCGCGTCGCCAGTGCTTCCGGCGTGGCCTTGGTGCCTTTGACGGCGCCCTTGGAGAGGGTGAGTTTGTCGGGTGAGGTGCTTGTCGTCTTTTGCTCCTGCACCTGCGTTTGCACGCGCCCGCTTTCGCTGCGCCCGGCACTGGTGGTTTCGGCAGTGGGTGCTGCAGCGGCCAGCTTGTGGCGGAAAGCGTTGAAATCACGGCTTTGCGCTGCGATGGTCTGGCGCGCCTCGGCTGCTGGAGTGGCTGCTGCCTGGCTCGCGCTTGGCAGATCCAGCACCACGCCGGCCTTGAGTCGGTTGACGTTGCCGCCAATGAACGCTTCGGGATTGGCGCGCAGCATGGCCACCAGCATCTGGTCAAGCGACACATCGTGCGGACGGTGGGCACTGGCAATACGGCCGGCGGTGTCGCCTGCCTTCACGGTGACATTGCCTGACGATTCGGCTGTGGCAGGCGCAGCCGAACGCGGCGGCGCTGCCGGGCGCGTGGGCACTGCCGAGGCTTGCGCGGAGGGTGCGGCTGGAGCCAGTGCACGCACCTGGGGAGCCGCCGTCACGCTGGGTGCGGGCCGACGCATGGCCGGTGGATCAAACAGCATGGTGTAGCTGCGCGTGATGCGGCCGGTCGCCCAAGTGGCATCAATGATCAGGTCCACGAAAGGGTCGTTGACAGGCGTGTTGCTGCTCAGGCGCAGCACACTGCTGCCATCCGGCCTGCGCTGCAGCGCCATATGCACCTGTCCCGCAGCACTTGAATATTCCATGCCCTGGGCACGGAAGGTTTCGGGTGCTGCCGTAGTGACTTTCAGCGAATCGGCTTCTGCCGGCGTGATGCTCGGCAAGGCGATTTCTGCACGCAGGGGCTCGCCCAGTGCCGATTGCACCGTGACGGGCCCCAAGGCAAGTGCGAGTGCGTCGGGCGCATACAAAGCCACGGACGCGAGCGCGGCAGCCGCCAGCGCAGAGTATTTCCAACGGTGCATGGTTGCCATTAGCGGATAGGAGTGGGGGACGTTGCCGAACGGGATATCGTTTTTCATGGTCTGAATGCCCAATCCGCTCCGGCATAGAAAATAGGTAAAAGCACCATAGCAGCAATGTTTTGCAGTGACAAGCTAAGGCAATGGGGAAGCTTCTGGCAGGCAAGCCGAAGGGTTCCCAGCACGCGGGGCTGTTGTCTCGCCACAACGAGCGCCGCGTGCCCTGACCGTGCTTTGTACCCGTTCAGGCATCCAGCAGGATGCGCAGCATACGCCGCAGCGGCTCGGCCGCACCCCACAAAAGCTGGTCGCCGACGGTGAATGCTCCAACGTATTCCGGCCCCATGGCCAGCTTGCGGATGCGGCCCACGGGAATCTGCATCGTGCCGGTGACGGCCACAGGCGTGAGAGCCTTGATGGTGGCTTCGCGGGTGTTGGGCACCACCTGCACCCATTCGTTGTCGGCAGCGATCATGGCTTCAATATCGGCCACGGGGATGTCTTTCTTCAGCTTGAAGGTCAGTGCCTGGCTGTGGCAGCGCATGGCGCCGACGCGCACGCAGAAGCCATCGACGGGAATCGCAGCGGAGTCGAAGCCCTCGCCCATGCCCAGAATCTTGTTCGTCTCGGCCATGCCCTTCCATTCTTCCTTGGACATGCCGTCGCCGAGGTCTTTGTCGATCCAGGGAATCAGCGAACCCCCCAGGGGTACGCCGAAGTTGGCCGTTTCGGCGCTGGTGAGCGCGCGTTGCTTGGCGATGACCTTGCGGTCGATCTCCAGAATGGCGCTCTTGGGGTCGTCCAGCAGTGCCTTGACCTCGGCGTTCAGTGTGCCGTACTGCGTCAGCAGCTCGCGCATGTGCTGGGCGCCGCCGCCCGAGGCCGCCTGGTAGGTCTGCGTGCTCATCCACTCCACGAGCCCTGCCTTGTAGAGCGCGCCCACTCCCATCAGCATGCAACTGACCGTGCAGTTGCCGCCGATCCAGTCTTTGCCTCCCCGCGCCAAGGCGTTCTTGATCACGGGCATGTTCACCGGGTCCAGCACGATGACGGCGTTCTTCTCCATGCGCAGGGCGGATGCGGCGTCAATCCAGTGGCCAGCCCAGCCTGCAGCGCGCAGCTTGGGGTAGACCTCGTTCGTGTAGTCGCCCCCTTGGGCCGTGATGATGATGTCGCAGCGCTTGAGGGCGTCGATGTTGAAAGCGTCTTGTAGCGTGGCTTCGTTCTTGGCCTGTGCGGGGGCCTTGCCGCCGGCATTCGACGTGGAGAAAAACAGCGGCTCGATCAGGTCGAAGTCTTTTTCTTCGGCCATGCGGTCCATCAATACCGAGCCGACCATGCCGCGCCAGCCGACGAGTCCTACCAACTTGCTCATTTCAACGCCCCTATCAAGTTAAAAAAACAGTGCAGACCAGACTGTTTTGCCCCGGCTCGTCTGGCCAGGGAGGGCGCACGACGAACCGGAGCTGGATCAGCCCTTAATGGTCGTGGTTTTGGTGGTGCTTGCGCGCGTTGCTACATCGGCCAGGGTGGCGGATGTGGGGTTCAATGCGAACGGGCAAGCGGCGAGCATGGGGCTGAATTGTACTGGATGGTGAATTTCACCCGGCAGACGACCCGCCGGGTTTTGGAGCCGGTTAGCCCAGTGCCGTCACCACCGCATCCCCCATCTGCGCTGTGCCCACCTTGGTGGTGCCTGCGCTGTAGATATCCGGCGTGCGCAGGCCTTGGGCCAGCACGCTTTGCACGGCGGCCTCAATGCGCTGGGCGGCGGCTTCCTGGTTCAGGCTGAAGCGCAGCATCATCGCGGCGCTGAGGATGGTGGCCAGCGGGTTGGCCACACCTTTGCCGGCGATATCCGGTGCGCTGCCGTGGCTCGGTTCGTATAGGCCCTGGTTTTTGGCATTCAGCGATGCCGAAGGGAGCATGCCAATCGAGCCGGTGAGCATGGAGGCTTCGTCCGAGAGGATGTCGCCAAACATATTGCCGGTGACGATCACGTCAAACGCCTTGGGCGCCTTGACGAGTTGCATGGCCGCGTTGTCCACGTACATGTGCTGCAGCTCCACGTCGGGGTATTGCTGGCCGACTTCGGTCATCACGTCTTTCCAGAACTGGAAAGTCTCCAAGACGTTGGCTTTGTCCACGCTGGTCACGCGTTTGCTGCGCTTGCGCGCCGCCTGGAAGGCGATGTGGGCGATGTGTTCGATCTCGGGGCGGCTGTAGCGCATGGTGTCGAAGGCTTCTTCGGCACCGGGGAAGTGGCCGTCCACGGCGGTGCGGCGGCCGCGCGGCTGGCCGAAGTAGATGTCGCCGGTCAGCTCGCGGATGATGAGGATGTCGAGGCCTGCAATCAGCTCGGGCTTGAGGCTCGACGCCCCCACCAACTGCTCATAGCAGATGGCAGGGCGGAAATTGGCAAACAGGCCCAGGTGCTTGCGCAGGCCCAAAATGGCTTGCTCGGGGCGCAGGGGGCGGTCGAGTTTGTCGTATTTCCAGTCGCCCACGGCGCCAAACAGGATGGCGTCGGACTCCTTGGCGAGCTTCAGGGTGGACTCGGGCAGAGGGTGGCCGTGCGCCTCGTAGGCAGCGCCGCCCACCAGGGCCGATTCCATCTCGAAGGGGAGGCCCAGCGCATCCAGGACCTTGATGGCCTCGGCGACGATTTCTGTGCCAATGCCGTCACCCGGCAACACCGCGATTTTCATCATGAGAATACTCTTATTTTGATAGCTGTAAGCGCTTGATGGATAAGCGCTGTAGGCCTATTTTGTGTGTAAATTTTCAGGACGCCATCGAATGCGCCAGCCAGGGCTTGGTGGCCAGGCGCTCGGCTTCAAACGCCTTGATCTTGTCCGACTGGCGCAGCGTCAGGCCGATGTCGTCCAGGCCGCCCAGCAGGCAGTACTTGCGAAAGGCCTGCACTTCAAACGCAATTTCTTGTCCCTGCGGGCGCACGATCACTTGGCGCTCCAGGTCGATGGTGAGCTGGTAGCCGGGGAAGGCCAGCACCTCGTCGAACAACTGGGCCACCGTGGCTTCTGGCAACTGAATCGGCAGCAGGCCGTTCTTGAAGCAGTTGTTGTAAAAGATGTCGGCATAGCTGGGCGCGATCACGCAGCGAAAGCCGTATTGGTCCAGCGCCCAGGGCGCGTGCTCGCGGCTTGATCCGCAGCCAAAGTTCTTGCGCGCCAGCAGGATGGAGGCGCCTTGGTAGCGCGGGTGGTTCAGCACGAAATCGGGGTTGGGCTTGCGGCTGGCCGGGTCCTGGCCGGGCTCGCCGTGGTCAAGGTAGCGCCATTCGTCAAACAGGTTGACGCCAAAACCCGTCTTCTTGATGGATTTGAGGAACTGCTTGGGAATGATGGCGTCGGTGTCGACGTTTTCGCGGTCCATGGGGGCGACGAGGCCCTTGTGGGTGTTGAATTTCTGCATGCTGGGCTTTCTTATTTGGCGGCGCGCTCGATGGCGCTGCCGGCTCGGCCAATGTCCTGGCCCATGCCCTTGACCGTGTTGCAGCCGGCAAGAAAGAAGGCCAGGGCGAGCGTGAGGAGGGTGGCGGTGGTTTTCATGGTGATGCTCCTTAGGCAATAGCGCAGTCGGACAAAACGACAAGCAGCTTAGGCGAACTTGCGAATATCCACGAAATGGCCGTGCACGGCAGCTGCGGCGGCCATGGCAGGGCTGACCAGGTGCGTGCGCCCGCCTGCGCCCTGGCGGCCTTCGAAGTTGCGGTTGGAGGTGGATGCACAGCGTTCGCCCGGCTCCAGGCGGTCGGCGTTCATCGCCAGGCACATGGAGCAGCCGGGTTCGCGCCATTCAAAGCCGGCGGCCTTGAAGATGGCGTCCAGCCCCTCGCGCTCGGCTTGCTGCTTCACGAGGCCCGAGCCCGGCACCACCATGGCGAGTTTCACGTTGCCCGCCACCTTGCGGCCGAGCTTCTTCACCACGGCAGCAGCTTCGCGGATGTCCTCGATGCGGCTGTTGGTGCACGAGCCGATGAACACCTTGTCGATGGTGATGTCGTCCATGGCCTTGCCGGGCTGCAGGCCCATGTAGGTAAGTGCCCGCTCGATCGCGCCGCGCTTGCTGGCGTCCTTTTCCTTGTCGGGGTCGGGCACGTGGCCGTCCACGCCCAGCACCATTTCGGGCGAGGTGCCCCAGGTGACTTGCGGAACGATGTCTGCCGCGTTCAGGGTAACCACTGCGTCGAACGCAGCATCCGGGTCGGAATGCAGGGTGCGCCAATAGGCCACGGCCTGGTCCCATTCGGCGCCGCCGACAAAGCGCCCGGTTCTTGCGTCGTAGCCTGGCGCCAGGGGCTTGCCGCGCAGGTAGTCGATGGTTTTTTCGTCCACCGCCACCAAGCCGGCGCGGGCACCGGCTTCGATGGCCATGTTGCAGACCGTCATGCGGCCTTCCATGCTGAGCGCGCGAATGGCTGGGCCGGAAAACTCAATCGTGTAGCCCGTGCCGCCCGCAGTGCCAATCTTGCCGATGATGGCCAGCACGATGTCCTTGGCGGTGATGCCGGGCGCCACCTGGCCGTTGACCTGCACCAACAGGTTCTTGGCCTTCTTGGCCAGCAGGGTTTGCGTGGCCATCACGTGCTCGACCTCGCTGGTGCCGATTCCGTGGGCCAATGCGCCAAAGGCGCCATGGGTGGAGGTGTGCGAATCGCCGCAGACGACGGTCATGCCGGGCAGCGTGGCGCCGTTTTCCGGGCCGATGACGTGCACGATGCCCTGGCGCTGGTGCATGAACGGGAAGAACGCCGCCGGGCTGATCTGCGCCATGTTGTCGTTCAGCGTGGTGATCTGCTCCTTGCTGATCGGGTCGGTGATGCCGTCGTAGCCCTGCTCCCAGCCGGTGGTAGGGGTGTTGTGGTCAGCCGTGGCAACTATGGAGCTCATGCGCCAGACCTTGCGCCCGGCCTGGCGCAGGCCCTCGAACGCCTGGGGGCTGGTGACTTCGTGCACCAGATGGCGGTCGATGTAGAGGATGGACGTGCCGTCTTCTTCGGTGTGGACGACGTGCTCGTCCCAGATCTTGTCGTACAGGGTGCGTCCCATGGGGTGCTCTTCTTTCAGGTGGGGAGATGAATTTTAGGTTTTGTCGCACTCGTCCGCAGCAGCTGGGGCCAGGTGCTGCGCGAGCAAGTGGGCCGTGACCGGCAGGGCGCCAAAGTCGCGCGCCACCAGCGTGAGGGCGCGCTCGGCCCAGGGCTCCAGCAGGGGCACGGCCCGGAGCTGGCCCACGCCGCGCAGCAGGGCAAAGGCGCGATCGGGCAGCAGGCCGATGCCCAGGCCGTTGTCGATCATGCGGCACATGGCGTCCACGCCTGTCACCTGGATGCGCTGGCGCAGCGTGCGGCCCGCGGCGGCGGCCGCTGTGCGCATCGCCAGGCTGATGCTGCTGTTGGCGTGCAGGCCGACGATGTCGTGGTCGAGGATTTCGCTGAACTGCACGCCGTCCCGCGCCGCCAATGGGTGCCCTGTTGGCACGGCCAAGACGAGCCGGTCGCTGCGGTACGGTCGGGTTTGCAAGTCGGCGGCTGTGCTGCTCGGGCCCAGATGACAGATTCCCAGATCGGCCGCACCCTCGCTGACGGCATGCTGCACGGCGCTGCTCAGGTGTTCCTGCAGGTCGATCTTGATGTGGGGATGGGCGCGTGCAAAGCCGCCCAGGTCTTCCGGCAAAAAACCCACGATGGCGGAAATATTGGCATGCACGCGCACGTGGCCGCGCACCCCGCCCGCGTATTCGCCCAGTTCGCCCTGCATGCGTTCCAGGCCGAACAGGACAGTGCGTGCATGGTGCAGCAGGCTCTCGCCGGCGGGGGTCGGCCGCACGCCGCGGCTGTGGCGGTAGAGCAGGGGGGTTTCCACGGCGGCTTCCAGGTCCGCCAGCCTTTTGCTGACGGCCGAGGCCGCCAAGAACTCGCGCTCCGCCGCCCGCCCGATGCTGCCCAGCTCGCATACCGCAACAAAAAGCTGCAGCGAGGTCAGGTCGATACGGCGCGCAAAGTTGCGCTCGGAGCGGGACATGGACGCAAAGACCACTTGAAAAACGAAGTCTTTGTATTTTCTTCGAATAAATATTCCTTAGACATCGCAAAACGCGATGTCTAAGGAATTCAAATACGCGCGGGCCGAACCGCACCTACAGCGAATGAACGGCGCCTTGCTCGGGCACCAGCGCTGGCCAGCGCAGTTCGTGGGCGATGCGTTCGCGCAAGCGGTCGGCAGCGGCCATCTCACCATGCACCACGAACACCTGGCTCGGGGCGTGGTCCAGGCGGCGCAGCCAGGCCAGGGTCTGATCGCCATCGGCATGGGCGGAAGCTGAGGTGATCTGTACCACCTGGGCGCGGATAGCCACCTCCTGGCCATGGATGCGAATGCTTTTCTCGCCGGCCGCGAGGCGGGCGCCGCGGGTTCCGGGGGCCTGGTGGCCGGTGAGCACGATCAGGTTGCGGTGGTCGCCCGCATACAGCGCGAGATGGTGCAGCACGCGCCCGCCCGTGGCCATGCCGCTGGCCGACAGAATCACCATCGGCCCGTGGCGCTTGGCCAGCGCCTTGGAGTCTTCGGTGGTCTGCACCATGGTCGCGCTGTGCGACAGCGCATGCACTTCATCCGTGCTGAGGCGGTGCTCCTGCGGGTGATGGGCAAACAAGGCCGTGGTGTTGACGGCCATGGGGCTGTCAAGAAACACCGGTAACTGCCGGGGCAGTAAGCCGCGCTCTTTGAGCAGGTTGATGGCGTGCAGCACCGACTGCGCGCGGCCCACAGCAAACACCGGCACCACGGCCACACCCCCACGCTTCGCGACGGGCGCCAGCGCTGCGCCCAGCTCGTCCACCATGTTCACCGGAGGGTGCTGGCGGTCGCCATAGGTCGATTCGATGAGTACCGTGTCGGCTTGCGGCGGGGCCTCGGGTGGCGCCATCACGAGATCGTCGTCCCGGCCCAGATCGCCGGAAAAGAGAATGCGATGGCCGCCGACTTCCAGCAGGATGCTGGCGGCGCCCAGGATGTGACCGGCGGAACTGAACGTGGCGCGCCAGCCTGGCACCGGCTCGAAGCTGCGGTGCAGTGCGTGGGTGTGGAACTGGCGCAGGCAGTGCTGCGCATCAAGCCGCGTGTACAGCGGCAGCGCAGGCGAGTGCTTGCTCAGGCCGTGGCGGTTGAGATACGCCGCGTCTTCTTCCTGTAAATGGCCGCTGTCGGGCAGCAGAATGCCGCAGAGATCGCGGGTAGCGGCAGTGGCATGGACCGCGCCGTGAAAGCCATCACGCGCCAGCAGCGGCAGGTAGCCGCTGTGGTCCAGGTGCGCATGGGTCAGCAGCACCGCGTCGATGTGCGCCGGGTCGACGCTCAGAGGCTGCCAGTTGCGCAACCGCAGCTGTTTGTAGCCCTGGAACAGACCGCAATCCACCAGGACACAGCGCCCATCGTGGCGAACGAGGTATTTGGATCCGGTAACGGTGCTGGCGGCACCGAGAAACGTGATGCTGGGGGCCATGGGTGCTCCGATGCGTTCTGGAGCCCCATGGTAGCCAACTTAACTGAAGAAGCTCTTGAGCTTGTCGGTCCAACTCTCGCCGCTAGGCGAGTGGCGGGCGCCGCCCTTTTTCAGCGATTCTTCGAGCTCCCGCAAGAGCTTGCGCTGGTGCTCGGTCAGCTTGACCGGGGTCTCGACCGCAATGTGGCAGTACAGGTCGCCGGGGTAGCTGGCGCGCACGCCCTTGACGCCCTTGCCGCGCAGGCGGAACTGCTTGCCGGCCTGGGTGCCCTCGGGGATGTCGATGGCCGCTTTGCCGTCGAGGGTGGGCACGTCGATTTCGCCGCCCAGCGCCGCGGTGATGAAGCTCACCGGCACCTGGCAGTGCAGATCGTCGCCGTCGCGCTCGAAGATGTCGTGCTTCTTCATGCGGATTTCGATGTACAGGTCGCCGGGCGGCCCGCCATTGGTGCCGGGCTCGCCGTTGCCGGTGGAGCGAATGCGCATGCCGTCGTCGATGCCGGCCGGAATCTTCACTTCCAGCGTCTTCTGCTTCTTCACGCGGCCCTGGCCCTGGCAACTGGGGCAGGGCTCGGGGATGATCTTGCCCGTGCCGCGGCAGTGCGGGCAGGTCTGCTGCACGCTGAAGAACCCCTGGCGCATCTGCACGGTGCCGGAGCCACTGCAGGTGCCGCAGGTTTTGGCGCTGGTGCCAGGCTTGGCACCGTTTCCGTGGCAGGTCTCGCAGGCTTCCCACGAAGGGATGCGGATCTGGGCGTCTTTGCCACGTGCGGCTTCTTCCAGCGTGACTTCCATGGCGTAGCTCAGGTCGCTGCCACGGTAGACCTGGCGCCCGCCCTGGCCGCGCCCGCGCCCGCCCTGGTTGAACATGTCACCAAAGATATCGCCAAAGGCTTCGGCAAACCCGCCAAAGCCCTCAGCGCCCGGACCACCGGGGCCGCGCATGTTGGGGTCAACGCCCGCGTGTCCGTACTGGTCGTAGGCCGCGCGCTTCTGCGAATCCGACAGCATTTCGTAGGCCTCTTTGGCCTCCTTGAAACGGTCTTCTGCTGCCTTGCCCGTATCGCCCTGGTTGCGGTCGGGGTGGTGCTTCATCGCCAGCTTGCGATAGGCCTTCTTGATCTCATCCTCGGAGGCGTTCTTGGGAACGCCAAGGACTTCGTAAAAATCTCTTTTCGACATGGAGTTGTCAGCCCGGTTGGAACAGGAACGCCGCGCGAAAGCCTTTGGGGCTCCCAGCACGGCGGCTTGGTCGGGGCGGCTGCGCCCTGGCGCGCAGCGCCTGGGCTTAGCCCTTCTTCACTTCCTTGACTTCGGCATCCACCACGTTGTCGTCGTCCGCGGCTGCAGAACCTGCACTTTGCTGGGCCGAAGCGTCCGGGCCACCAGCGCCCTGCGCTGCCTGGGCCGCCTGCTCATTGGCGTACATCTTCTCGCCCAGCTTCTGGCTGGCGGTCATCAGGGCCGTGGTTTTCGTCTCGATATCCGCCTTGTCTTCGGTCTTGAGGGCTTCTTCCAGGGCCTTGACTGCCGCAGTGATGGCGTCTTTTTCGCCAGCATCAAGCTTGTCACCATGCTCGGCCAAGCTCTTGTTCACGCTGTGCACGGCCGCCTCG
The DNA here is from genome assembly GCF_059424465.1 of Simplicispira sp. GW247-4R2A. Lineage (NCBI taxonomy): Bacteria > Pseudomonadati > Pseudomonadota > Betaproteobacteria > Burkholderiales > Comamonadaceae > Simplicispira > Simplicispira sp. GW247-4R2A. Next base: position 20,459 of record NZ_JBWKZM010000019.1, read on the forward strand.
CCCTGGTTGCGGGCCTGCACCAGTTCGAGTTTCTTCTTGTCGTCTGCCGCGTTCACCTCGGCGTCCTTGACCATTTGCTGGATTTCGGCTTCGGAGAGACCCGAATTGGCCTTGATGGTGATCTTATTTTCCTTGCCCGTGCCCTTGTCCTTGGCGCCTACGTGCAGGATGCCGTTGGCATCGATGTCGAACGACACTTCGATCTGCGGCGTGCCACGCGATGCTGGTGGAATGCCTTCGAGGTTGAATTCACCCAGCAGCTTGTTGCCCGCGGCAATCTCACGCTCGCCCTGGAACACCTTGATGGTCACGGCTGGCTGGTTGTCGTCGGCGGTGGAGAAGGTTTGTGCGAACTTCGTCGGAATCGTGGTGTTCTTGCTGATCATCTTGGTCATCACACCACCCAGGGTTTCAATGCCCAGCGACAGGGGCGTCACGTCCAGCAACAGCACGTCCTTGCGGTCGCCCGACAGCACCTGGCCCTGGATCGCCGCGCCCACGGCCACGGCTTCGTCGGGGTTCACGTCCTTGCGGGGTTCCTTGCCGAAGAATTCCTTGACCTTCTCCTGCACCTTGGGCATGCGGGTCATGCCACCGACCAGAATGACGTCGTTGATGTCGGACACGCCGATGCCTGCGTCCTTGATGGCGGTGCGGCAAGGGGCGATGGTGCGTTCGATCAACTCGTCCACCAGACTTTCGAGCTTGGCGCGGGTGAGCTTGATATTCAGGTGCTTGGGCCCCGAGGCGTCTGCCGTCACGTAGGGCAGGTTGATATCGGTCGCAGCCGAGTTGGACAGTTCGATCTTGGCCTTTTCAGCGGCTTCCTTCAGGCGCTGCAGGGCTAGTACGTCCTTCGACAGATCCACGCCCTGGTCCTTTTTGAACTCGGAAATGATGTAGTCGATGATGCGCTGGTCGAAGTCTTCGCCACCCAGGAAGGTGTCGCCGTTGGTGGAGAGCACTTCAAACTGCTTCTCGCCATCGACATCGGCAATTTCAATGATGGATACGTCGAATGTGCCGCCGCCCAAGTCGTACACCGCGATTTTGCGATCGCCCTTGGACTGCTTGTCGAGGCCAAAGGCCAGTGCCGCAGCCGTGGGTTCGTTGATGATGCGCTTGACGTCCAAGCCTGCAATGCGGCCGGCGTCCTTGGTGGCCTGGCGCTGGGCATCGTTGAAGTAGGCTGGCACGGTGATGACGGCGTCGGTCACGGGTTCGCCGAGAAAGTCTTCCGCGGTCTTCTTCATCTTGCGCAGAATGTCTGCGCTGATCTGTTGTGCCGAGAGTTTCTTGCCGTGCACTTCCACCCAGGCGTCGCCGTTGTCGGCCGCCACGATGGAGTAGGGCATCAGATCGATGTCCTTTTGCACTTCTTTTTCGGTGAACTTGCGTCCGATCAGGCGTTTGACGGCGTAGAGCGTGTTCTTGGGGTTGGTCACGGCCTGGCGTTTGGCCGACGCGCCCACCAGCACTTCACCGTTTTCCAGATAAGCGACGATGGAAGGCGTAGTGCGCGCGCCTTCGCTGTTTTCGATCACGCGGGTGGTGTTCCCCTCCATGATGGAAACGCAGCTGTTGGTCGTGCCGAGGTCAATACCGATGATTTTTCCCATTTTTTTCTCCGCGAGGCAGTTAATTGGTGTGAATGGCTGCTATTTGTGGCCTGCGTCGCCGGCTTCAAGCGGGCAGGCGCACTTTTGTGCTTATTTGGGCGCAGTGACCGTTACCAGAGCGGGGCGCAGCACCCGATCGGCAATCAGGTAGCCTTTTTGCAGCACTGAAACGATGGTGTTGGGTTCCTGGTTGGCAGGCACCATGCTGATGGCTTGGTGGCGATGAGGATCGAACTTTTCGCCCGCCGGAGGCGTGATCGCCAGCACCCGGTTGCGCTCCAGCGCCGAGTGCAGTTGGCGCAAGGTGGCTTCAGAGCCTTCGCGCAACTGCGCCGCGGTGGCGTTTTGAATAGCGAGCGCGGCGTCCAGGCTGTCGGCCACAGGCAGCAGGCCTTCGGCAAAGTTCTCGATGCCGAATTTGCGTGCCTTGGAAATTTCCTCTTCGGCGCGGCGGCGGGCATTTTCGGCTTCCGCCTTGGCGCGCAGGAACTGGTCCGCCAGATCTGCGCTTTTCGCCTTCAACTCGGCCAGTTCGGTCTGCAGGCGCTGCAGTTCGTCGTTGGCGTTGGCTGCCATCGCGGCTTCAAGCTCTTCGGGGGGGAGGTTCGGGGACGGCGTGGCGGGATTGTGGTTGTTGTCTTGCATGTCGGTCGTCTCAAATGCGAAGGAGCGGATGAAAGGTAGGTATGCCGGCGCACGTGGGGGCGACGGGGCCTAATTCAAGGATTTTGCATGACGCGGTATGTGGTGGCGTGTTCCAGCAGCAGGTGTCGGCTGCGTACTATAATTGCCGGCTTTGCCTTGCCACACTGCTACGGACGCAGCGGGTGGCTTTCAACCACAAGGAGTATGCATGCGTCATTACGAAATCATTTTGTTGATCCATCCGGATCAAAGCGAGCAGGTTCCTGCCATGCTCGAGCGCTACAAGGGCATGATCACCGCCGGCGGTGGCCAGGTGCACCGCGTGGAAGACTGGGGCCGCCGCCAACTGGCGTACCTGATCAACAAGCTCGCCAAGGCGCACTACTTGTGCATCAACATTGAAGCCGATCAGGCTGTCATGGCTGAACTGGAGCATGCCTTCAAGTTCAACGACGCCGTGCTGCGCCACCTCACCGTGCTGAAGAAGAAGGCCGATACCGGCCCTTCGTCGATGATGAAGACCGTCGAGCGCGAGGAAGCCCGCAAGGCCAGCCAGGCCGAATACGCTGCCTCCAGTGAGCGCGGCGAGCGCCCTGACCGTGGTGAGCGCAGCGAGCGTACCGAGCGCGCATAACGCTACGCACAGCGCTTGGCCCGGGCAGTGGAGAACCACGTCGCCTTGACCGCCTGCATCGCCGAGGCCCAGCCTTTGCGATTCACGCCCGCCGGTCTTCCCGCCATCGAATTGCGGCTTGAGCACAGCTCGCAGCAGCAAGAGGCAGGACAGAATCGAGATGTCAAGGCAGCGATGAAAGCGGTGGCTTTTGGTGCGATGGCCGAGCGATTGGCCAAGCAGCCCATAGGCAGCCTCTGGCGCTTCAACGGCTTTCTGGCCACGCCTCGCAATGGCAAGCATGCTGTGCTGCACGTTCAGGATATTCAACCCGATTAATTTTTAAGAGGTCCGAAAATGGCCGCATTCAAGAAATTCAACAAAGACAAGCGCCCCAAGCGCAATACCCAGTCGCTGCTGTTCAAGCGCAAGCGCTTCTGCCGTTTCACCGTCACTGGCGTCGAAGAAATCGACTACAAGGATGTGGACACGCTGCGCGACTTCATCGCTGAAAACGGCAAGATCATCCCCGCGCGCCTTACTGGCACGCGAGCGATCTTCCAGCGCCAGCTCAACACCGCCATCAAGCGCGCGCGCTTCCTGGCCCTGGTGCCTTACAGCGACCAGCACAAGATCTAAGGAGCACCCGTCATGCAAATCATCCTGCTCGACAAGGTTGTGAACCTTGGCAACCTGGGCGATCTCGTCAAGGTCAAAGACGGCTACGCCCGCAATTTTCTGATTCCTTCGGGCCGAGCCCGCCGTGCCACGGCTACCGCCAAGGCCGAGTTCGAAGCCAAGCGCGCCGAACTGGAAAAGGCCGCGGCTGAAAAGTTCGCCGCCTCGCAAGCCGAAGGCGCCAAGCTTGAAGGCAAAATCGTCAAGCTGACGCAAAAAGCCGGCGTGGACGGTCGTCTGTTTGGTTCGGTCACCAACGGTGATATCGCCGAAGAGCTGAACAAGCAAGGCTTCAAGGTGCTCAAGTCGCAAGTGCGTATGCCCAGCGGCCCTATCAAGACCATCGGCGACAGCACCGTGAGCGTGAACTTGCACCACGATGTGGCCGTCGAAGTGACGGTCTCGGTCTACGGCGAAACCGCCTGATAAGCCGGTTTTTCGTCTCTCAGAAAAAACCGCCTTCGGGCGGTTTTTTCTTTTTCTGAATGGACGGCGGAAGGTGAAGGGGCTGGTGGCTACCGGGTTGCGGGAGCGCGCGGGGGGCGCGGGCGTACCCCAGGCTCGACTTCGAGGTCGAGCATGTGCTCGCCCCGCTGCACGCGCAGGCTGGCCATTTCGCCAGGCTTGAGGGCTGCGACCGCACTCAACAGTCCGGCCACGCTCGTGACGGGTTTGCCTGCGACTTCGGTGATGACATCGCCGGGTCGCAGCCCGGCACGCGCTGCCGGCGCATTCTGCAATACCCCGGTGATGATCACGCCCGAAGGGGCCTTGACGCCGAAGGTTTCCGCCATTTCAGGCGAGAGCTCGCCTGGCTCGACGCCGATCCAGCCGCGCGTCACCTGTCCGTGGGCTGTGATGTTGGCGAGCACCATCTTGGCGGTGGACACCGGGATAGCAAAGCCAATCCCCAGGCTGCCGCCCGAGCGCGAGTAGATCGCCGTGTTGATGCCTAGCAGGTTGCCATTGGCATCGACCAGTGCACCACCGGAATTGCCGGGGTTGATGGCGGCGTCTGTCTGGATGAAGTTCTCGAAGGTGTTGATGCCCAGCTGGCTGCGCCCCAGCGCGCTGACGATGCCACTGGTGACGGTCTGTCCCACGCCAAACGGGTTGCCGATGGCGAGCACCCGATCACCGACCTGGGCGGCATCCGAGTTGCCGAGCACGATGACCGGCAGCTTATCGAGCTCAATCTTCAGGATGGCCAGATCGGTGTCTGGATCGGTGCCGATGACGCGTGCGCGTGCCTTGCGGCTGTCGCTCAGGGTGACGTCGATCTCGTCGGCCCCTTCGACCACATGGTTGTTGGTCAGGATGTACCCCTCCGGGCTGACGATGACACCGCTGCCCAGGCCAGCCTGCGGCTGACTGCCTTGGTTGCCAAAGAAGAACTGGAACCATGGGTCGTCGCTGCGCGGGTCGCGTACCGGCGCCTTGCTGGTGTTGATGCTGACCACCGCGGGCGCGGCTTTGCGGGCGGCTGCGGCAAAGCTGCCGGGCATGGGCGCCGTTGTGGTACTTGTAGGCGCCTCAACGAGCGAAATACTCGTCCGCCCTGGGAAGGACACGCCGTGCAGCCACCCTGGCTGCAGGGTGGCGACCACAAACCATGCAGCAAGCAGGACCGTAATGGTTTGTGAGAAAAGCAGCCAAAGGCGTTTCATGAAGGAAAGGCAGTAAGTGAAAGAAGGCAACCCAGCCCGTGTTGAGCGCTGCCACGCTATTGTCGCGCAGTGCGCGCCACAATAGTGCCATGAGCATATCGCGCGAGAGCTTGCTGCACGCCTTTGATACCCTGCTGCAGCCCGACCGGTTCAAGGACTATGGCCCGAATGGGCTGCAGGTGGAGGGGCGGCCGTCCATTGAGCGGGTGGTCAGTGGTGTGACCGCCAGCCAGGCTTTGATCGATGCCGCCATTGACGCTGGTGCGGACGCCATCTTCGTGCACCACGGGCTCTTCTGGCGTGGCCAGGATGGGCGCGTCACCGGCTGGATGAAGCAACGTCTGCAACGCCTGCTGGCGCATGACATCAATCTGTTTGCCTACCACTTGCCGCTTGATGCGCACCCTGAACTGGGCAACAACGCATGCCTGGGAAAAGCGCTTGGGTGGAGGACGGATGCCCATTTTGGCGACCAGGAACTTGGCTGCCTGGCGAGCGTGCAGTATGCGAGCGCAGCAGCCTTGTGTGTCCATGTGGCCCAGGTGCTTGGCCGAGAGCCGGTGTGTGTGCCTGGCCATCAAGGCGCAGTGACCCGGGTGGGTTGGTGCACTGGCGGCGCGCAAGCTTATTTTGAGGCAGCGGCCGCAGCCGGTGCGCAGGTGTACCTGACGGGTGAAATTTCCGAACCGCAGGCCCATCTTGCGCGCGAAATGGGAACGGGATTCATTGCTGCGGGCCACCATGCGACGGAGCGCTACGGGGCGCCGGCCGTGGCGGCCCACGTAGCGCAGCAACTGGGCCTCACACACCGCTTCATTGACATTGACAACCCCGCCTAAGCGGTTCCAACCGCATTTTGTAGACTATCAAATTAATAGCTTATAGCGCAATACCAATAAGCGCTACAGGCCATTTTTCTTCATATTTCCATGGACACACGTCTACCACTTGCCATTACCCAGGGCGACCCAGCGGGTATCGGGCCTGAAATCATCGCCAAGGCTTTCCGCGACGCGCCCGAGCAGATGCGCGGCGCGTTTGTCGTTGGCGAGCTTGGCACCCTGCGCCGCGCAGCTGCCTGCGTGCGCCGGCCAGGCATTCCGGACTTGCCCGTGGCGGTCCTCCAGTCCGCGCAGGAGGCCTGGGATATGCCGCCGCGCTGCCTGCCTGTGCTGCCCCTGGCCGGGCTGCCGGCGGCCATCCCCATCGGCAGGGTGAGTGCCGAGGGCGGCCGCGCCGCAGCAGACTGCGTGGTGTGGGCCGCTCAGGCGGCGCTGCGGGGCGATATCGCCGGTTTGGTCACGGCGCCGCTGCACAAAGAGTCGCTGCATGCGGCGGGAGTGGGCTTCCCTGGCCACACCGAGCTGCTGCAGGCGCAGGCAGCCGCGCACGCTGGTGTGCCACTGAGCGACATGCCGGTGCGCATGATGCTGGCGAGCGATGAGCTGTGCACTGTGCTGGTGAGTATTCACATGGCGCTACGGGACGCGATAGCTGCTGTTACGCCGGACAACCTGTTGCAAACCCTGCGCATTGCGCATTCCGCGCTGTTTAAAAGCCTGGGACGGGTCCCGCGCATCGGTGTGGCAGGCCTGAACCCGCATGCGGGTGAGGGCGGTTTGTTCGGGCGCGAGGAAATCGAGGTGATTGCCCCAGCCATCGCACGGGCGCGCAGCGAGGGCATAGACGCAACGGGCCCCTGGGCGCCCGATACCGTGTTCATGCGCGCCCGCCACACGCCTGCGCGGCCAGGTGAGTTCGACGCTGTGGTGGCGATGTACCACGACCAGGGCCTCATTCCCGTCAAGTACCTGGGGGTCGATAAGGGCGTGAACGTCACACTGGGGCTTCCCTTGGTGCGCACCAGCCCGGACCACGGAACAGCGTTCGACATTGCCGGCACCGGCCAGGCCGACCCCGCAAGCCTGATTGAGGCAGTGCGCTGGGCGCGCCGCCTCTCAAGTACCTGATATCTCAGGCGCCTGGCGTGCGGCCTTTCAAGCTGTCGCGAATTTCGCGCAGGAGCACGATGTCCTCAGGCGTCACGGCAGGCGCTGGTGCAGGTTCCGGATGGCTGCGTTTTAGGCGGTTGATCTGCTGAATCATCAGGAAAATGATGAAGGCCAGAATGAAGAAGTTCACGGCCACGGTAATGAAGTTGCCATAGGCCAGTACAGGAACACCGGCCTTCTTGAGCGCGTCGAGAGTCATCGCCGTGCCGGTTGGGACCGTACCCAGAACGACAAAGAGATTGGAAAAGTCGAGCTTGCCGAACACCAGCCCGACTACCGGCATGATCAGATCGCTGACCACCGAGTCGACGATTTTTCCGAAAGCCGCTCCAATGATCACGCCTACCGCCAGATCGATCACATTGCCCTTGATCGCAAACTCGCGAAATTCTTTCATCATTCCCATTGAATTCTCCCGTGGTTTTGGATACTTCGCAGTATCTCCTGAAGCGCGCCGTTCGTGCTGAAGCTTGCCAGGGGTCAAACACTGTGCGGTCTTCACTGAGCGTGTGCGGGGTTGGACGTTTTCACTCCGCTACAATTTCGGGCTGTCTCCCCAACCCCAGCGATGTACATCGAGGACCCCCATGAGTGACACTCCAATCGACTCCAGCAAGCGGACGTGGCTGATCGCGACCGGCTGTGCTGGCGCGGTGGGTGGCGTAGCAACCGCCGTTCCCTTCGTGAGTTCTTTCCAGCCATCCGAGAAGGCCAAAGCCGCAGGCGCTGCAGTTGAAGTGGACATTTCTGCCTTGAAGCCGGATGAAAAAATGGTTGTCGCGTGGCGTGGCAAGCCCGTGTGGATCATGCGTCGCACGCCGGAGCAGGTCGCCGAACTTGCCAAGAACGACGACAAGCTGGCGGATCCCAAGTCGCTGCGCAAACCCGACGAATTCACGCCCCCTTACGCCCGCAACGAGCAGCGCTCGATCAAGCCCGAGTATTTCGTGGCAGTCGGCATTTGCCCGCACCTGGGATGCTCACCCTCCGATCGATTCACCCCAGGCGCGCAGCCATCTTTGCCCGATGACTGGCCGGGTGGCTTCCTTTGCCCTTGTCACGGTTCCACCTTTGATCTGGCTGGCCGCGTGTACAAGAACAAGCCCTCGCCAGACAACCTGGAAGTGCCTCCGCACATGTACCTCTCGGATACCCGCCTGCTCATCGGCGAAGACAAGAAAGCTTGAGGGACTGAACTATGGCTGTGTTCAAGGAAATTTCCCCCAACGCTTCGGCGGGCGCCAAGCTCACGAACTGGTTTGAGAACCGGTTCCCGACGGCATTCGATGCTTACCGCGTCCATATGTCGGAGTACTACGCCCCGAAGAACTTCAACTTCTGGTACATCTTTGGCTCGCTGGCCCTTCTGGTGCTGGTGATCCAGATCGTCACCGGTATTTTTCTGGTGATGCACTACAAACCGGACGCCGCGCTGGCGTTTGGCTCGGTCGAGTACATCATGCGTGACGTGCCATGGGGCTGGTTGATTCGCTACATGCACTCTACGGGCGCATCGGCGTTTTTCATCGTCATCTATTTGCACATGTTCCGCGGCCTGTTGTACGGCAGTTACCGCAAGCCGCGCGAGTTGGTCTGGATCTTTGGCTGTGCGATCTTCCTGGCACTCATGGCCGAGGCCTTCATGGGGTATTTGCTGCCCTGGGGTCAGATGTCGTACTGGGGTGCCCAGGTGATCGTGAACCTGTTCTCCGCCATTCCTTTCGTCGGCCCCGATCTGGCACTGCTGATTCGGGGTGACTACGTGGTGGGAGACGCCACGCTCAATCGCTTCTTCAGTTTCCACGTCATTGCTGTGCCGCTGGTTCTGCTGGGCCTGGTCGTGGCGCACCTGCTGGCGCTGCACGATGTGGGTTCGAACAACCCTGACGGCATCGAAATCAAGGGTCCGAACGCACCGCGCGACGAGAAGGGCCATCCGCTCGACGGCATTCCGTTCCATCCGTACTACACGGTGCACGACATCCTGGGGGTCTGCCTGTTCCTGATGGCGTTCTCGGCGGTGATCTTCTTTGCGCCGGAAGCGGGGGGCTATTTCCTGGAATACAACAATTTCATTCCCGCCAATCCGTTCCAGACGCCAGCGCACATTGCACCAGTGTGGTACTTCACGCCGTTTTACTCAATGCTGCGCGCTGTCACCACCGAAATGGTGTACGCGCTGATCGCTTGTATCGTCGCAGCCGCCGGTTTTGGCGTCATCAAAGGGAAGTTGCCCAGTATTTTCAAGGGCGTCATTGTGGTGGCCGCTGCGGTGGCGATTGTGCTCATGCTGAATATCGATGCCAAGTTCTGGGGTGTGGTGGTGATGGGTGGCGCTGTGGTCATTCTTTTCTTCCTGCCTTGGCTTGACCAGAGCCCGGTCAAGTCCATTCGCTACCGTCCAAGCTGGCACAAATATATGTTTGGTGTGTTTGTATTCATGTTTATGGTCCTTGGTTATCTGGGCATTCAGCCACCGGGTGCCTGGGGTGCATGGGCGGGCCAAGATCTTGCTCAGCGCGTGTCTCAGGTGTTCACACTCGGGTACTTTGGCTTCTTCCTGCTCATGCCTTGGTGGAGTCGCCTGGGTGAGCCCAAGCCTGTGCCCGACCGCGTAAACTTTGCTGCGCATTGAGCCAGGAGATGCAGATCATGAAAAAAATCATCCTCTCGTTCATTGCAGCACTCGGTCTTGTGGCGGGTGTGGCCCATGCATCTGGTGGTGCCCTCGCCTGGGACAAGGCGCCCAATCGAATCAACGACCTGCCGGCGCTGCAAAATGGTGCCAAGCTGTTCGTCAATTACTGCGTGGGTTGCCACTCTGCAGCGTTCATGCGCTACAACCGTTTGACCGATATTGGCTTGACGCCCCAACAGATCAAGGACAACCTACTCTTCACGACCGACAAGATCGGCGAGACCATGGTGGCCGCGATTGATCCGAGCCAGGCCAAGGAGTGGTTTGGCGCAAACCCGCCGGACCTCACAGTGATCGCGCGTTCGCGTGCCGGGCACGGCGGTACCGGGGCGGACTATCTCTACACCTTCCTGCGCAGCTTCTACCGCGACGATACCAAGGCGACGGGGTGGAACAACCTTGCCTTTCCGAATGTTGCCATGCCCAATCCTCTGTGGCAGCTGCAGGGTGATCGTCAGCCGGTCTTCGCAGAGCACGAAAGCCATGGTGAGACTGTGCATGTCTTTAAGGCTTGGGAGCAGAAGGCCGCGGGCACGATGACCACGGCGCAGTACGATGAGGCCATTGGCGATCTCGTGGGCTATCTGCAATGGATGGGCGAGCCTGCACAGAAGACGCGCATCCGCGTAGGCGTAGGGGTGCTGATTTTCCTTGCATTCACCACAGTGCTGGCCTGGAGGCTTAATGCGGCCTTCTGGAAAGACGTCAAGTAGTCCCAGGTTTCACCATGCTGCATCTGCGGATGCAGCGTTTTTGCAAGAGTGGGCGCCGCTGGCGTTCCACTCTTTTGGTTTTTAGGAGTTTCGCTACATGATGGTGCTTTATTCGGGTACGACTTGCCCCTTCTCTCACCGTTGCCGCTTCGTTTTGTTCGAAAAAGGCATGGACTTCGAGATCCGCGACGTGGATCTCTACAACAAGCCCGAAGACATTGCCGTGATGAACCCGTACGGCCAAGTCCCCATCCTGGTGGAACGCGACCTGATTTTGTACGAGTCGAACATCATCAATGAGTACATTGATGAGCGCTTTCCTCATCCCCAACTGATGCCCGGCGACCCGGTGGACCGCGCCCGTGTGCGCCTGTTCCTGCTCAACTTTGAGAAGGAGCTTTTTGTACACGTCAACAGTCTTGAATCGCGTGCCAGCAAAGGCAACGAGAAGGCACTGGAGAAGGCCCGTGCGCACATTCGCGACCGCTTGACCCAGCTAGCGCCGGTTTTTCTGAAGAACAAGTACATGCTGGGCGACAACTTCTCCATGCTTGACGTGGCGATCGCTCCGCTGCTTTGGCGCCTGGACTACTACGGCATCGATCTGAGCAAGAACGCTGCTCCTTTGCTCAAGTACGCCGAGCGCATCTTCTCCCGGCCAGCCTACATTGAAGCACTTACGCCTTCCGAAAAGGTCATGCGCAAGTAAATAGGCCCGCGCAGTTGTCAGCAGGAAACGTGCCATGAAGCCTCAGGAATCCAACTCGACCCGTCCGTACCTCATTCGGGCGCTGCACGAATGGTGCAGCGACAATGGGTTTACCCCCCATGTCGCTGTGAAGGTGGACGACTCCGTCCAGGTACCGCGCGAATACGTGAGCAATGGGGAAATCGTACTCAACATTGGCCTTGACGCGACAAGTGGGCTGCAGTTGGGCAATGATTTCATTGAGTTCAAGGCGCGCTTTGGTGGACAGCCTCGCGACATTCTGGTGCCAGTGGGGCGTGTCATCGCCATCTATGCACGAGAAAACGGCCAGGGCATGGCGTTCCCTCCACCCGTGGATCTTTTGTCTGGCGCCGTGCAACCGACCCAAGCAATAGAGCCCGAGCAAGTCGACCCTGCGGAAGCTAGATCGGTCGTCCAGCTGGTGCCGGAGATGGCTAACCCCGCCTCCGAGCCAGCACACGAACATCCTCAGCCGTCGCCTTCTAGTGGCGGGCCTAGGCGCGCTTCGCTCAAGCGGGTGAAGTAAGCAGGGTTCGTCGAAATCTACGCGGTTCCCGATTAAAATCACATCTTTGCCGATTTAGCTCAGTGGTAGAGCAACCGCCTTGTAAGCGGTAGGTCGTCAGTTCAATCCCGACAATCGGCACCATTCCATGCGCCAATGTGCTTTTTGAAAAAAAGAGTGTGTAGTTTTTCTCGATACTCATACGAGGCAAAAATTCACGCTATAATTTAAGACTTGGCGGCTGTAGCTCAGTTGGATAGAGTACTTGGCTACGAACCAAGGGGTCGTGGGTTCAATTCCTGCCAGCCGCACCAAAAAGGTAAGCCCTGATACTGCAAGGTATCAGGGTTTTTTCCTTTGTGCTTAGCTTGGGCGCCAACAGTGATACAAGCTTTGAGGACTGCGAGGAGAATTCATGAGCAAGGCGTTCACCCGCGAAACCGATGAGGAGCCTGTGGAGCCTTCGTCCTCGGCGACGCCTCTCGGCGACACCCGCAACTACATCACCTCAGCTGGCTATGCTCGCTTGCGCGATGAGCTGTTGCAGTTGATGGATGTCGAGCGCCCCAAGATCGTGGAGACGGTGCATTGGGCGGCAAAAAACGGCGATCGCTCGGAAAATGGCGACTATCTCTATGGGAAAAAGCGCCTGCGTGAGATTGATCGTCGCATCCGGTTTCTCACTTCCCGCATGGAGGCAGCGGAAATTGTCAACGCTGCCATCCATGCAGGAAATCAACAGATATTCTTCGGCGCCACAGTCCACTATGTAGACGATCAGGGCGCAGAAGCCGTGGTGACCATCAAAGGCATAGACGAAGTGGATACACGTCATGGTGAGATCAGCTGGATTTCGCCCGTGGCGCGGGCGCTTCTCAAGGCGCGCGTTGGCGATGAGGTGCAGCTCGCGACGCCATCGGGCACGCGCTACCTCGAAATCCTTGATGTGACGTATCCAGATTCAGAGCAGTAGGATTCACCTACTCAGCACCTGTTCATGCGGTCGGCAGGGCGCGCACCGCGCGCAATACGGCATGGGTCCGCCGAAGACTGCGTAGCGCTGCCTCCAGATGCGTGGTGTCGCGCACCCCAATCACCAGACGCAGATTGACGGTATCCAGCGCCACTTCATCGTCCATGTCGATGTGAATAATATCGGCCTCGACGCTGGCCAAATCGGCCGCGACGCGCGCAAGAACCCCTTTGCCGTTGTTCACGGTGACGACAATTCCCGTCTCGAACATACGGGTAGGTTCTTCGCTCCAATCAACCGAGATGAAGCGTTCGCTGTCCTTGGCCTGCAAGCGCCGTGCGATTGCACAGGACGCCGCATGGACCACCAGACCTTCGCCGCGCCCCAGGTAGCCCACGATCTCGTCGCCCGGGACCGGCCGGCAGCAGGGCGCGTACTTCACGGACGCGTTCTCGCTGCCATCCAGCGACACGCCGCCCTGCGAGATTCTTTCGTGCGACGAATAGCGTTCGCGTGTCAGCAAAAGGGCATCGGGGCGATAGCCATGCTCTGCCATCAGCCCGAGCAGGCGCTTGGCAACGATGGTCGCAATGCGCTTGCCCAGCCCGATGTCGGTCATCAGCTCGCTGCGGGCGCGGCTCCCGGTGAAGCGGAGTAATTTGTCCCACAGAGGCTGCATCTCTTCCGTATTGGGGGGGAGCCGTTCCAGGCCCTCTGCGCGCAAGGCCTGGGTGAGCAACTTCTCGCCAAGCGTTTCCGAATCCGCCTGTGCCAGCGACTTGAGGTGGCTGCGAATTTTGGAGCGTGCTCGGCCGGTGCGCACAAACCCCAACCAAGCCGGATTGGGTGTGGTGGTGGGTGTGGTGATGATCTCGACGATATCGCCGTTGTGAATTTCGGTGCGCAGCGGAACTTGCTCGTTGTTGACCTTGGCGGCTGCTGTGTGATTGCCGACATCGCTGTGAATGGCATAGGCGAAATCGACCACGGTGGCACCACGTGGCAGCGCCAGGATCTGGCTTTTTGGCGTGAACACGTAGACCGCGTCGGGAAACAGATCGACCTTTACGTGGTCCCAAAATTCGGCGGCGTCGCGGGTTTCGTTCTGGATGTCCAGGAGCGACTGCAACCACTTGGTTCCAAGACGCTCGGCTGAGCCGCCGTCGACATCCTTTTCCTTGTAGAGCCAGTGCGCTGCAACGCCGGCCTCAGCGATCAGGTGCATTTCTTCTGTGCGCATCTGAAATTCGATGTTCACGCCAGAAGGGCCGACGAGCGTTGTGTGCAGGGACTGGTAGCCATTGACCTTGGCAATAGCAATGTGGTCCTTGAACTTGCCCGGCACCGGTTTGTACATCTGATGCAGCACCCCGAGGGCCGTATAGCACTCGGTTACGCTGCCTACGATCACACGAAAACCGTACAGGTCCGTTACCTGGGCGAAGCTCAGGTGTTTTTGCGTCATCTTCTCGTAGATCGCAAAAAGTGTTTTTTCCCGACCTGCCAGGCGTGCGGGCAGGCCCACACGCACAAACGCAGCGTCGACATCCATCTGCACTTTCTGCACCAGATCGCGCCGGCGACTGCGGGCCTTGGCAACGGCTTTCGACAGCGTGGCGTATCGCCAGGGGTGTAGGTAGCGAAACGATAGATCCTGCAACTCGCGGTACGTCTGGTTCAGGCCCAGTCGGTGTGCAATGGGCGCATAAATTTCCAGCGTTTCCGAGGCGATCCGCCCCCATTTGCTGCGCGGCATGTCCGCCAGCGTCCGCATGTTGTGGCTGCGATCCGCCAGCTTGATCAGAATAACGCGCACGTCGCGTGCCATGGCCAGCAGCATTTTCCGAAACGACTCGGCCTGGTTTTCTTCCCGCGTGTCGAACTGCAGCTTGTCCAGCTTGGTGAGTCCGTCGACCAACTCGGCCACACTGGCGCCGAAATGCTCCACCAGGTCGCCCTTGGTGACCCCGCAGTCTTCCATGGCGTCGTGCAGCAGCGCCGCCATCAGCGCTTGTGCGTCGAGCTTCCATTGTGCGCATTGCGCTGCGACGGCAATCGGGTGCGTGATGTAGGGCTCGCCGCTGTTTCGCAGTTGCCCCAGATGGGCGGCATCAGCAAATCGGTAAGCCTGGCGCACCAGGTCGACCTGAGCCGGCTCCAGATAGTCGAGGCTGTCGGTCAGCGCAGCAAAGCTTGCCGCGGCCGCGTTGGCGGCGGCGGTGGCATTGCTGATTTCCTGCGTGCGCTCGGGCGCTTGCCCTTCGCTGGCAGAAACCTGATTCGACTCCGCGTTCATACCTTAAATGTAGCGCGCGACAGAGCGGCAGCCGGCCGAAATGAAAAAAGGCACCGCAATGCGGTGCCCTTTTCATAGGCAGACGCTGGGTCGGTCAGCCTGGAACTTTCTTGAGCATCTCGATGCCCACCTTGCCGGCGGCGATTTCGCGCAAGGCCGTCACGCCCGGCTTGTTTCTGCTTTCGATGCGCGGGGTGTGGCCCTGGCTGAGCATGCGCGCGCGATAGGTTGCTGCCAGTACGAGCTGGAAACGGTTGGGGATCTGCACGAGGCAGTCTTCGACAGTAATGCGGGCCATGAATTCTCCAGGTGGGTCAAGCGACGTTCAGCGCTTTGAACGTCTCTGAGCGCGCGCGGCGTTGCGCTGCGTACTTGAGTCGCTGGGCGTGTGCAATCGCCTTCAGGTCAAAAAGTGCGCGCTCAAATAACTCATTAATTATAACGAAGTCGAATTTGTGCACTTGCGCCATCTCTGTAGCGGCATTTGCCAGCCTTCTTTCGATGACTTCGGGCGAGTCTTCGCCGCGTCGCTCCAGGCGCGAGCGCAATTCTGCCCAGCTGGGCGGCAAGATGAAAATCAGGACCGCATTGGCAAATGCCTGCTTGATCTGCAAGGCCCCCTGGAAATCAATCTCCAGGATGATGTCGTTGCCCTGCGCGATGCGCTCTTCGATGGAATTTTTCGAGGTGCCGTAACGGTTGCCGTGCACAACTGCCCATTCGACAAAGGCATTGCTGGCGATCATGGCGTCGAACTCGGGCTCGGAAGTAAAAAAGTACTCCCGACCGTGCTTTTCCTGCCCGCGTGGCGCACGGGTAGTGTGCGATATCGAAGGGTGCACGTGGGAGTCGAGCTCCAGCAGGGCCTTGACCAGGCTGGATTTGCCGGTGCCGCTGGGGGCGGCGACAACAAAGAGATTGCCGGGGTATTCCGTGGTGGCAGTCATGAGGGGTGGTACCGAATGAGGCATTTATTCTAAGTTTTGTACCTGCTCACGCATTTGCTCGATCAGGACTTTCATGTCGACGCTGATACGTGTCAGCTCAAGTGCGGACGATTTGGACCCCAAGGTGTTGGCTTCGCGATGCAGTTCCTGAATCAGAAAGTCCAGCCGCTTGCCGACTTCGCCGCCCTTGGTCAGCAGGCGTTCGATTTCCGTGATGTGGGATTCGAGACGCGTGACCTCTTCGGCTACATCGATGCGGATGGCAAAGGCCGTCGCTTCGGAGAGCGCGCGATCCTGCGCAGCCTCCGGAGTGGCGCTGCCCTCAGCCAGGCCCATGGCTTCGCGCCAACGGTCCATGAAGCGCTGGCGTTGTTGCTCCACCAATTGCGGCACCAAGGGGCCGGCCTGCTCGGTCAACCCGCGCAGCAGTTTGAGATGGCCGCGCAGCATGGCCACAAGGCGCACGCCTTCCTGCGCCCGCGCAGCGAGCAAGGCGGCCAGCACGGCTTCCGCCAATTGGGTCACTTCATCCGCAGGCGTATCAGCGGTGGGCGCTGCAGCGCCGCAAAGGCGCAGAATTTCGGCAACGGAAAGCGGTGCAGCGTCGGGAAGCCAGGATTGGACGGTGTCTTGAACCGACGCGAGTCGCTGGAGCATGCGGGGTGCCGGGTCTGGCAGGGCGTTGCCATCCTGGCCTTCGATAGCAGCGCGCACTTCTATCTTGCCGCGTTTGATTTTGGCGGTGACAAGCGATCGCAGTGTCGGCTCGAAACTGCGCAACTCGTCAGGCAGCCGGAACGACAAGTCCAGGAAGCGGCTGTTGACCGAGCGCATTTCCATGCCCAGCCGGCGCTGTGGACCGGTGCGCGGCTCGCCTTCTGCGGACGCCGCAGCGGCGCCGATTTGGGCGCTGGCGTAGCCGGTCATGCTGTAAACTGCCATGGGACTTTTCTTGTTAGCTAGCGAACCGGCGATTATCCGGCTTCTCGTCCGCCCTCGAATCACACGCGAAGAATATGTCCAAAATCAAACCGGCGCCGCTGCCACCCGACACCGTCATTGGTGGCTACCGGGTGATTCGGCGAGTGTCTTCGGGCGGTTTCGGTGTGGTTTATCTGTGCATGGACGCTGAAGGCCAGCAGGTTGCCATCAAGGAATACCTGCCTTCTTCGCTCGCCACTCGCACCCCAGGCGAGTTGCTGCCCAAGGTGCAGCCGGAAAAGCTCTCGCTCTACCGGCTTGGCCTGAAGAGTTTTTTTGAAGAGGGCCGCGCGCTGGCGCAAATTTCGCATGCCTCCGTGGTGAGCGTGCTCAACTTCTTTCGCGAAAACGAAACCGTCTACATGGTGATGAACTACCTTGAGGGGGCCACCCTGCAGGACTTCATCATCACGGCGCGCGACCTCAAGCAGCAGAAGGTGTTCCGCGAATCCACCATCCGCTCGCTGTTCGACGAGGTGCTGCGCGGCATGCGCATCGTGCACCAGCACAAGATGCTGCACCTGGACATCAAGCCGGCCAACATCTTCATCACCGACGACAACAAGGCCGTGATGATCGATTTCGGCGCCGCGCGCGAGGTGCTGTCCAAAGAAGGCAACTTCATCAGACCCATGTACACGCCCGGCTTTGCCGCCCCCGAGATGTACCGGCGCGATTCGGCCATGGGGCCGTGGACCGACATCTATGCCATCGGTGCCTGCATCTACGCCTGCATGCAGGGGTTTCCGCCCAACGAGGCGCCGCAGCGCCAGGACAAGGACCGCCTCTCGCTGGCATTGGCCAAACTGCGTGGCGTGTATTCCGATAATCTGATTGAAGTGGTCGAGTGGTGCATGGCGCTCGACCCGCTCTCGCGTCCTCAGTCGGTGTTTGCCTTGCAGAAAGAGCTCTCGCGCGAAGGCGAGAGGCGCTACACCAAACTCACCGTCACGGAGAAAATGCGCATGCAACTCGATACGCTGGTGGCGGAAACCCGCAAGAGTGTGACCAAGCCTGGTGACGCGTCCTTCGCCGCGGGAGCCAAACCCAAATGAAATTCTCCATATTTCAGATCAGCCGGCGCGGCGGGCGCGAGCGCAACGAAGACCGCATGGGCTACTGCTACACGCGCGAATCGGGGCTTTTCGTGTTGGCCGATGGCATGGGTGGGCACCCAGAGGGCGAGGTCGCCGCCCAGATTGCCTTGCAGACCGTGGCCGTGATGTTCCAGCGCCAGGCCAAGCCGCAACTGCCGGATGTCTCCGAATTTCTATCGAACGCCTTGCTTGCGGCGCACCACCAGATCCTGCGCTACGCCAGCGACAAAGGCATGATCGATTCTCCCCGCACCACGCTTGTGGTGGCGGTGGTGCAGGCGGGCTGCGTGCATTGGGTGCACTGCGGCGACTCGCGCCTGTACATGGTGCGCGGCGGCGCGCTGCTGACCCGCACGCGGGACCATTCCTATCTGGAGCTGCGCAACATGCCCGAGGGGCTGGAGCGCATCAACCGCAACATATTGTTCACCTGCCTGGGTTCGCCCACCAAGCCCATTTACGACACCACCGGCCCGGTGCCGCTGGAGCAGGGCGATCGCCTGCTGCTCTGCTCGGACGGCCTGTGGGGCACGTTGAGCGACGAGGAGATTGCGGGCGAACTGGGCCGCAACGCCGTTTCGCAGGCTGTGCCCGAGCTGGTCGAGTCGGCGCTGCGCAAGGCGGGCGACAGCAGCGACAACGTGACCGTCCTGGCCATCGAATGGGAAACGCCCGATGCGTTCGAGTCCACCCAGGGTGTCTCGACCGACAGCATCAGCGACGACGTGTTTGCCTCGACCATCCAGGCTGGCCCGCTCGATGGCCTGGCGGATGACCTGGACGACGCTGCCATCGAGCGCTCGATTGCCGAAATCAACGAAGCTATTCGGCGCTCTGCAGAACGCAGGCGCTGAACGCAGCATCTGACCGCCACGCCACCGACGCTTTGGTGGCTGCGCAGGTCCCCGACCGAAAGACAAGCATGACCCCCGTTTCACGCTCTGGCGACCGCGCCAGCCATGCGCTGCGCTCCGTGCGCATCACCCGCCACTTCACCATGCACGCCGAAGGTGCTGTGCTGATCGAGTTCGGCAACACCCGTGTGCTGTGCACTGCGACGGTCGAAGAAAAGGTGCCGCCGCACCAACGCGGCAGCGGCAAGGGCTGGGTGACGGCTGAATACGGCATGTTGCCGCGTGCTACCCACAAGCGCAGCGACCGCGAGGCCGCCAAGGGCAAGCAAACCGGCCGCACGCAGGAGATCCAGCGCCTCATCGGCCGGTCGTTGCGCGCGGTGTTTGATCTGGAGCTGTTGGGCGAGCGCAGCATCGTGCTTGACTGCGACGTGCTCCAGGCCGACGGCGGCACGCGTACTGCCGCCATCACTGGTGCCTGGGTGGCCGCGCAAGACGCTGTTTCGTCCCTGATGGCCCGCGGTGTATTGGCCCGCTCGCCCATCCGCGACGCCGTGGCCGCCGTATCGGTCGGCGTGGTGCAGGGCCAGCCGCTGCTGGATCTGGACTATGGGGAAGATTCCGCCTGCGACACCGACATGAACGTGGTGATGACGGGCGCCGGCGATTTCGTCGAAGTGCAGGGCACGGCCGAAGGCGCGGCATTCAGCCGCAGCGAGATGGATGCCTTGCTCGATCTGGCCCAGGCCGGCATTGCCGAGCTGGTGCGCTTGCAGCGCAGTGCGCTCCTTGATTGATAGCTGTATGCGCTTTGTGGATAAGCGTTAGAGGCCATTTTGACTATGAAAATCGTACTGGCGTCCAACAACCTGGGCAAACTCGCCGAACTGCAAAGCCTGTTCGCGCCGCTGGGCGTGGAGCTGGTGCGCCAGGCCGACCTGGGCGTAGGCGAAGCCGAAGAGCCGCACCGCACTTTCGTCGAAAACGCGCTGGCCAAGGCACGCTTTGCCTCGCAGCACACGGGCCTGCCCGCCGTGGCCGACGATGCTGGCCTGTGCGTGGACGCATTTGGCGGCCTGCCCGGTGTTGACACGGCGTACTACGCCACGCAATTCGGTTACCCCAAGGGCGACGACAACAACGTCCGCGCCTTGCTGGAGCAAATGGCGGGCCTGGACAATCGCCGCGCCGCGCTGGTCAGCACGCTGGTGGCGCTGCGCAGCCCGCAAGACCCGGAGCCGCTGATCGCGGTGGGCCGCGTCGTCGGTGAGATTGCGCGCACGCCGCGCGGTCGCCACGGTTTTGGTTTCGATCCGGTAATGGTCATTCCCGAACTGGGCAAGACGTTTGCCGAGCTCGATCCGGCGGTCAAGAACAGCCTGAGCCACCGTGGCCGCGCCGCGCAGGCCATGCTGGCGCTGATGCGCGCCAACTGGATGGGATGACCGCCTGTTTGAACTACTGCGCGCCGCAACACCATGACCATTCCCATCCTTCCTGCCAACGAGGCTGCGCCAGCGCTGCAGCGCGACATCCAGCACTACATGCGCCCCGGCCTGCTGCAGCTATCCGCGCTGCCGCCGCTCTCGCTCTATGTGCACCTGCCCTGGTGCCTGAAAAAATGCCCGTACTGCGACTTCAATTCGCACGCGGTAGGCGGTGCGGGCGCCTTGCCCGAAGCGCGTTACCTCGACGCCTTGCACGCCGACCTGGAGGCTGCGCTACCGCTCATCTGGGGCCGGCCGGTGCAGACCGTGTTCATCGGTGGTGGCACGCCCAGCCTGTTTTCGCCCGCGTCTATCGACCAGCTGCTGGGCGATATCCGGGCGTTGCTGCCGCTCGCGGCGGGCGCTGAAATCACCTTGGAAGCCAACCCCGGCACCTTCGAGAAAGACCGCTTTCGCGCCTACCGCTCCGCTGGCGTCACGCGCCTCTCGGTCGGGGTGCAAAGCTTCAACGACACCTACCTTGCAGCGTTGGGGCGCGTGCACGATGGCGCCCAGGCCCGCGCGGCGGTGGAAGAGGCCGCGCAGGCCTTCGACACCTTCAACCTTGACCTGATGTACGCACTTCCCGGCCAAGGTATCGCCGCGCTGGATGCCGACCTTGACATCGCGCTGGCCCTCGCGCCGCCGCACCTGTCGATCTACCACCTGACCATCGAGCCGAACACCTTTTTTGCCAAATACCCGCCAGCCATCCCTGAGGACGACCTGGCCTACGCCATGCTCGACCGCATCACCGAACGCACTGCTGCCGTGGGTCTGCAGCGCTACGAGGTCTCGGCCTATGCCCAGCCGGGGCACGGGTGCGCGCACAACCTCAATTACTGGCAGTTTGGCGACTACCTGGGCATCGGTGCCGGCGCGCACAGCAAGATCAGCTTTGCGCACCGCGTGGTGCGGCAGACGCGTTTTCGTGACCCGGTGCTCTACATGGATCACGCGCTGGCCGGTCACGCCATGGCACGGGACGACGAGGTGCGCCGCGCCGACCTGGCGTTTGAATTCATGCTCAACGCCCTGCGGCTGCGCGGAGGTTTTGCGCTGCAGGATTTCGTCGAGCGCACCGGCCAGAGCGTGGCTTCCATCGCACCGGCGCTGGACAAAGCCGAGGCCCAGGGCTTGATTGCGCGCGACATGGCGCATGTGCGCCCCACGGAGCGGGGGTTTGACTTCTTGAGCAATCTGCAGGAGCTGTTCCTGCCTGGTTGATCGGGCTGCTTCAGCCGCAGCGCGCCGCGACGATGCGCCCGCTGGCGTCCACGTCCAGATTCAGTCGCTCGGCGTCGTATTCCTTGGTCACCATTTGCCCAGGCCGAAGGGTGCGCGCCACGCGCGCCCCTGCGGCAACCCGCGCTGCTTCCACGTTGCGCGCGGTGCTGATCTGGCCAATAACCGACTGCGCTGGGCCCGCGTTGCAGCGCCCGCCATGCGGAGGAATGTTGGGGCGCACGTCGATAGGTGTGGGCGGCGCTGGGCTGGCGCAGGCAGCCAGCAGGGCAGCGGTCGCCAGCGTGGGCATCAGGCGTAGGGTCATGCACGTTCTCCTTGGAACAAAACCTGAACCATAGCGCGCCCGGCCGGTCGCCCACGTCAGCAGGCGTAACCGCGTGCGCACCAGGTGCTGCCCGTGCCCAGCAGGCCGCGCGCCACGATGAAGTCCACCACCTGCGGCAGCCCATCAAGCGTCTTGAGGGTCGCCATTGCGAAAGGTCGCAGGCCTTGCGCGGTGGTGCGCATGCGCCCGGTGTCAGCACGCATCACGGCCAGGTCGGCGCCTGCGTGGGGCGCCGGGTTTGGCCGTCGAGCAGGGCACGTGCCGCCTCACCTTCCGGCTGCATCAGCAGGTGGACGACAGCGCGGGCGGCGGCGGCTGGTTGCAGATGATGGCGAGGTGTCCGACGCCAGGATCATCGAGTCCATGGGCCTGTCGTTCAAGCTCACTGCGCGCGAGGCCGAGGTGCTGTACTGGGCGCTCAAGGGCAGGATCAACCACGGGATTGGCGGCATTCTCGGTGCCAGCCCCGCTACGGTGAAGACGCACCTGGAGCGTGCGTTCGCCAAGTTGGGGGGTGGAGACACGCACGGCGGCGACCATGGCGATGAACCGGATCCGGCAGCTGCACCCGCAGTTTGAAGGGTGACTTTGACGTTGTAACGTTGGGAAGATGGGTTGCAGGCGCAGAACTTGTGAGTCTGGGCCTACCACGATTGCACCGTGGTCGCGGATGGGATGCTGCGGATTGACAAGCCACCGGGCTGGCGTATCGTGCCTCCCATCCAGAGGGGGCGTGAGATGGGTGTTGTTTATCACTACGGGCTGGTAGATTTTCAATCGATTGCGGCGGGTGCTGCCGTGGTGGCCAGTGGTGGGGGCGGTAGCTACCACGACGCCTGTTCGATTCTTCAGGAGCTGGTTCATCAGGGCTGGAGTGGCACGGTCACGGTGCAGGACTATGACGGCGCCACCAATGCCTGTGTGCTGGCCATCATGGGCTCGCCCGATGCGGCCGATGGCCTCACGCTGTCGGCGGTGCAGAACGCAATCAGCAACACCGTGGCCGTGATGGAGGCCAGCACGGGCGCCGCGCTGGGTGCCCTGATTCCCGTGGAGATCGGGCCGATCAACTCGCTGGTGCCGCTCCTTGGCGCGGCCATGTCGCAGGGCGCGGTCTGGGTGGTGAACGGCGATGGCGCCGGCCGTGCGGTGCCCGAGCTGCCCCAGACCACCTATACCGGCGGAGCGCAACTCGCGCCATGCCCCGCCGTCCTGGCCAGCGATGCCTCTACCTTGGTGGATATCGAATCCGCCGTGCTGGGGGCCTCCACCGCCGCGCGTGTCGAGAGCCTGGCGGGCGGGGTCGTGGCCGGGTTTGGTGGGTATTCGGGCATTGCCATGTGGCCCTCCAACGCGGGCAACGGCTTTGCGTTGTCGGGCGGCTACATTGCGGGCACGCTGGAGCAGGCGCGTGGGTTGGGGCAGTTTCTGCTGCAGGCCGAGACGCCGCCTGCCACTGCTGCCGTGGCAGATGCCATCACCCTGATCACCAGCCGCTCTGCCTGCGCGGTGGTGACCAATTTTTTCATCACCTCGGTCACGCAGGCTACGTCCAGCGCGTCGCTCGATTCGGGCATCATCCGCCTGGACAACACGCAGGACCCGGCTCAGAGTACCGAGACGCACTACCTGTACAACCTGAACGAGAACCTCATCATGTACTCGTCTGCAAGCACGAGTCCCGACGTCGTTGCCCCGGACTCCATCTGCTACTACTCGGAAAGTACGGGGCGCGGCTTCTCCAACGCCAGCGACGACCTGGCCCTGTACTTTGACGCCACCACGGGAAAAAGCACGGGCCAGATGGTGAGCGTGATCGCTGTGAAAACGGCGCCCCAGCTCTACAACACACCCGGTGTCGTGGCGTCGTTTGCCGCGCTGCTGCGCAATATGGGCTATGCGGGCGCCATGCCGACGGCCTGATGGATCTGCTGGTTTGGTGCCATGGGTGATGACGCAGATCTGAACAAGGAGCGGCTGGAGCTGGTGCTCGAAGCCGCCGGGCTGGACCTGTGGGAGAACGACCTGGTGAGCGGCCAGGTTACCCACAAGGCTACCAAGACGTTTCTGGAGCTGGGCTTCACCGAGGACGAAATCGTCTCGGGCGTGCAGGACATCTTTGGCCTCTTCCACCCCGGCGACCTGGACATGGTGCGGCAGGCGGTGGCTGACCACGTGGCGGGCGTCACGGCGCAGTACCGCGCCGAGTTCCGATTGCGCTCCAAGGCGGGCGAATGGGTGTGGTTCGCCAACTATGGCCGCATCATGGACCGCAGCAGTGACACCCCGGGCAAGCGGTTGATCGGCGTCACCTTCAACATCCACGACCGCAAGCAGAAGGAAGACGAAATTGCGCACATCAACCGCCAATTGACAGAGCAGAACAAGCTGCTGCAGGAGTTGAACGCTGCACTGGAACTATTGGCGGCCAATGATTCGCTGACCGGCCTGGCCAACCGGCGTACGCTCATGGAGATGGGGGCCAACGAATGCAAGCGCACCGAGCGCTTCAATCACCCCCTGTCGCTGATGGTGGTGGACATTGACCTGTTCAAGGCGGTCAACGACGCCTGGGGGCACCTTGCGGGCGACCGCATGATCTGCGCCGTGGCCCAGGCCTGTGCGGCGCGCAAGCGCAGTGGTGTCGACATCGTGGCGCGCTTTGGGGGCGAGGAATTTGTCATCGTGTTGCCCGAAACCGATGGCGTCAGCGCCTTGCGCGTGGCCGAAGCACTGCGCCAAGAGGTGGCCGCGCTGCGCGTGTCCGTCAACGACGAGGGGGTGAGCGTTTCAGTCACCGTGAGCATTGGTGTGGCCACGCTGCACAAGGGCTCCGGGCTCAGCTTTGAAGAATTGGTGAACCGGGCCGACAAGGCCCTCTACCGCGCCAAGGAAACCGGGCGCAACGCCGTGTACTGCGCGGATGTGCAGCATGGTTGCGTTCCTGTGGTGCATATGCTCATCGACCCCGGTGAAGGCAGGAACGGCGCGCTGCTCACCTGAGCCAATTTGTCACGGTAAGGCAGGGCAGGGTGGTACGGAGTGAGACAAAAAAAACGCTCCCCTTGGATGGCGGCGGGTTTTGCGGTGTTCTGATACGTCGTGAGATGACGTTCTGGCGGAGACTGTGTCCGCCTAACGCAACATCCCACAACATCCCAGTTCGTTTCTAAATAGTTGTTTAAAAACAGATATTTAGGATTCCACCCGTCCCACGTCATTTCAAGAAATTCCAGTCAATTTCGATTTCCTGCGGGGGACAGATCGTGGGACAATATTGCCAGTCCCCCGCAGATGAAAGTTAAGGCAACTATCTATTGACGTTGCTCCACCATGGGTCTAGGCATCAATCGACTGACCGCACTGAAAGTGCAGCGTCTCAAACAGCCCGGTTACCACGCCGACGGGGCAGGTCTGTACCTCTGCGTCAAGCCCAGCGGTGCCAAAAGCTGGATCTTTCGCTACCGCTTTGCCGGGCGCGAACGCGAGATGGGCCTTGGCAGTCTGGTCACCTTCGGTCTGGCCGACGCGCGCGAACGCGCCCTGGCGCAAAGGCGCCTGTTGGCCGATGGCAAGGACCCCCTGGATATCAAGCACGCCGCCCAGGCGCAGCAGCGCCAGAGCCGGGCGGACGTGCTGACGTTTGACGCGGCAGCTGCGCGCTACATCGCCAGCCACCGTGCGGGCTGGAAGAACGCCAAGCATGCCGAGCAATGGACCAACACGCTCGCCACCTATGCCTCCCCGGTGCTCGGTGCGCTGGCGGTATCGGAGATCCAGACGCACCATGTCATGCGGGTGCTCGAACCCATCTGGGTCGACAAAACCGAAACGGCCAGCCGCTTGCGTGGGCGCCTGGAGCGGGTGCTCGACTGGTGCAAAGTGCAGGGCTACCGCACGGGAGACAACCCGGCAGCCTGGCGAGGGCATCTGGAGAACCTGCTCAGCGCACCCAAGAAGACCATGGTGGTCAAGCACCATGCGGCCTTGCCGTGGCGAGAGATTGCTGCGTTCATGGCGGAACTGCGCCAAAAGCCGGGAATGGCAGCACTGCTTACTGAATGGATCATTCTGACCAATTGCCGCACCGAGGAAGGCCTCAAGGCGCGCTGGGAAGAGATTGACCTGGAGCGTGCCGTGTGGACCGTACCGGCCAATCGAATGAAGGCCAAGAAGGAGCACCTGATTCCGCTGTCCGAGCATGCTCTGTCGGTGTTGCACAAGGTGCGCGCAGTGGTGGAGCCGGTGGGCTATGTGTTTCCAAAACCGCCCAACAAGAACAGTCTGCTGGAGCAGCCACTGTCCAATGCAGCGTGCATGGCCTTGCTCAAGCGCATGGGGCATGCGGATCTGACGGTCCACGGGTTTCGCAGCAGCTTTCGAGACTGGGCAGGTGAATCGACAAACCACCCGCGTGAGGTGATTGAGCATGCCATGGCGCACCAGCTCCAGGACAAAGCTGAGGCTGCGTATGCGCGGGGGACCTTGCTCGAGCGCAGGCGGGTGCTGATGGCCGATTGGGGGCGGCACTGCTCGGGGGGATAGCGCCAAGCACAAAGACCCGACCAAGCTCCCGCAATGCACTTGCAGGGGTGTACGTGCTGACGCTGCAAGCGCCTGCGCTTTGACACCGGGATCGGCGTCGCGATTCAAGCCACCATGTTGGCGCCGACCTAAAACTGACCCGCGCTGACATGCGGTCGGCTGTTCGCGCTGATCGCCCAATGCAGGGTGGGCAGTCGGCCCGGCCGCATCGAGCCGCGAATGCGAAAACGGCGACCCAAACCCTACCCGTGGTTAAAGGTCCCGCATGCCCATGCTCGCCGAAAAATCAAGATACATGGTCTCGACTGGGAGCCAAAGTAAGTGCCATTCCCCTTAATCCAAGTGCGCGCAGCCAAGCATCGACCTGACCGAAGGCGTCTTGCTGCCATTGCTCTGGGCTACGGTCGCCCAGCACATTCGTATCTTCGACGAAGCGGCGTACACAGGTCGGCCCGAAGCCGTCAACGGTATCGAACTTACCAGCGATGAAGCTGTAGCCTGCAGCATCACTTGCATGTTCGAGCAGTGGGCGGCATGCTTCGGCGAGTGCTTCAGGTCCGTCGGGGTAGTTACGGATGCAGTAGTAGATGTCGTAGGCATCTTTCTGCTTGTAGCGACCTTCCACCGCGTGACCTTTCATCGCGAGGAGGGCAGGGATGGAGCAGACCGCGATTTCGACCCGGTTCGTGCCACCTGCAGGCATCGGCCCGCTGATTGCCACCATTTGGTTGAAGCGCATTGCCAAGTCAGCGCCATCCGCTCTTTGCACCGCGAAGTCACTGATCAACGGTGGGATGTTTTTGACGATTTCGGCATCCCGCGGCATCAGGAAGTCAACGATTATGTCGATCGGAGCCCCATCATCTTGAGTGGGAACCTGACGCACGAGCTGAAACCGCCGCAACTCCCCGCGTTGGTGATAACCGTGGCCGCGTAAAGCATCAATGAGTGTGGCGTATTCACCATCACCCAATGCCTCTTCATCCAACCCGACATCCACGTCGAGCGTGCCGACGTGCGGCATGTCCTCGTTGCCTAGCAGCAGCCACGGTACCGCGCCGCCGACGATGGCAAACTTACCTTTGAAGCTTCCGAGGATCTGGCCGATTTCGATCAGCACCGTCTTCACGGCCGTCGTCGTGCGATCGTCGTAATCGGCGGCGGACTGTGGCTCACCTGGGGTCATTTCGGCCATATCAGCCTTTTTCGCCGTAGATGATCAGCGGCCTCTCGCCCTCGTTCACCGGCGTTGGCAAGATCAAGATAGGTTTGGACAGGGCTCGTGCAGATTGCTCCAGGAGCCGGTTCCTCCGTGTCGCGCAACAAGCCAGAATCCTTGAGCAGGGTTACCACCACGTTTTCGCCTTTGGGAATCGCGGACAGCTTCAAGACTGACTGCAATTGTTCAAGACCTGTCTCGTCCGCATAGAAATACTGTGTACCTGTCCGGCCATACGGAGCGAGCCAATGTGCCGCCGAGAAGGATGCAAATGCCGCCAGGCCTGCCTCGCCACCCGAACGGAGCACTCGCCGCGCCGCTTCCTCAAACGCGCTGCCGTGCAGGGTCGTATAGAAGGCCAGGCGCTTTCCAACTGGTGGCTCGTAGGCGTCGCGCCATTCATTCAGAAGCGTGTCGGGTTCGGATAAAAACAGGCCTTCTTCGGACACTTGTGCCCACTCCCGATCGAGCAAGCCAACACGGACGTTGCTAACGTGACCAAGGCTGACAGCGGCGGCCTGCGCAAGATCCGTGACGCGCCACGCCTGGCGGGGATTGCGAAGCATCGCGCGTAACACCTGCGCGGATTTCGGCTTGAACAGCGACCTGAGCTCACGCCGATCGGCAACGGGTTTGCTCGCGACTTGGCGTTCGATAAAGACGCTGTCGAAGATCAGACGGGCGTTGCCTTCGAGGTCAAGAAAGCCCACATCTTGCTCGCGGCACAGGGCTTGAGCGTCAGAGGACAGATAAGGGGCAATGAAAACAGGCGTGGCATCTTGCGCATGATGAGCCATGTAGTTGCGCAATTGGAGTAATGCCATCCGGACATGGCGCGGCTGGCCAGTGGATCTCACTTCGCAGACCAGTGCATGGCGCCTGCCTGACACGTCGATATGTGCCACGATGTCCACGCCTTGGTCAGGCCCTGACTCTTCGTGCCCAATGTCCAAAAGCTTGATTGCAGGCACTTGCCCCAACAGCAAACGAAGCGCCTGCGTTGCTTGGCGCTCTATGTCTTTCATCAAATTATCTGGTTTCAGCATTTGTTGAAAATAGTGCTTTCAGTGAAATTGTCAAGATGTTTTCACTAAAATAACCATTTTCAGTGTTTGCTGAAATTAAGTTTTCTGGTGGAAATTGGCCAACTTAATTGTCTATCTGCAATACGACAATCTCCTCACCCGGAGAGGCCACTTCGCCCAATCATTCTGCCAGTTCCCTGTTGCGCTGCGCTTCCACCACCGACTTGCGCCGGTTCGCCACCAGTTCGGCGGCTTGCCGCACGGGACCACACCTCGGTGTGGACATAGCGCATGAACATTGCCACCGTCCTGTGAGCGGTGAGTATCATGCCCACCTTCACCGGAATGCCAGAGTTGGCGATGTCCGTGGCCGAACGATGGCGGACGCCGTGTGTGCCGACGTGCGTCACCCCGGCGGCCTTCAAGGCGCGGCTCCAGCCGTTGTAATAGTCGCCGGTGGTCAGGTGCTTCATCGGGTCGGGCGGTGAAGGCAGCACGTAGAGCGCCCCCTCGTAACGGGGTGCTGTCGAAAGCAGCCGGTAGGCTTCCTCGCTGATGGGTTTGGACATGCCGCCGGTCTTGCTGTCGGGCCAGATCACGCGCCATTGCTCCAGATCGACCCATGCCCATTCAATCAGGACAATTTCGGAGCGACGGGCGGCGAACTCGAACTGCAAGCGAATCGCCAATGGGATGATGCAGGACTCCAGCCCCTCTGCCTCCAACGGGTCAAGATGCTGGAACAGCTTGCCCATTTCCTCATCGCTGATGAGGTGTGTGAATTTTCCGGCAGGGAACATCGGTACATGGCGGCAGGGATTCGTGCCATCGGTCCGGTGTCCCCAGGCCTCGGCCAGGTTGAACATCTTGCGCATGACGCTGAAGGCGCGGTTTGCATCAGCTGGCTTGTGGGCCATCTTTTTCATCATCCCCTGGCTCAGTTTCCGGTCGGCGCCGACAGCAAGGCGCAGAACGGCGAGTTTCGAGAAGCTCAGGCGGTTCTAACCTCGTTGAGTAAATCTGGATGGCGATCTAGC
Source organism: Simplicispira sp. GW247-4R2A (assembly GCF_059424465.1). Lineage (NCBI taxonomy): Bacteria > Pseudomonadati > Pseudomonadota > Betaproteobacteria > Burkholderiales > Comamonadaceae > Simplicispira > Simplicispira sp. GW247-4R2A. The sequence continues at coordinate 50,373 of NZ_JBWKZM010000019.1, forward strand.
AGCTTGAACAGCTTGACCAAGGCCAGCGGCGGCTTGGTCTTGCCGTTCTCGTATCGCGAGAAGGCATTGACGCCGCCACCGAAAATTTCGGCGGCTTCGCGCTGACCAAGGTCTAGCTTCTTGCGCACGTTGATGATGAAGCTGGGGTCAACAATGGCCGCGTTCACCTGCTTGTTGAACGCTTGCATCTCACGCATGACGCGCTCGGTTTCGGCCATATCAGTGATGGATTCATCACAGGCAGGACAAAAGTCAGCCGTCACCGCAGGAATGGTGGTGGTTTCACCTTTGTAGGTGTAGGGCAGGTCGCGCGTGTCATGGATCAACTCCGCCGCGCCGCAAACAGGACATTTCATGGTCATAGCTCCTTGAAGGACACGATCAGTACGTCATCAATGACCGTCAGTTTTAGGTAGACGTCGCCCGCCTGCGTGCTTGGACGGTACACGTCCTGCCATACCGTGTGATCGGCATGGGTGGTCATGCTCTTGTAAAAATCTGCTGGCGCGAGCGCCATCACCACGGCCAGCATGTCGGGGAGCTCCAATCCCAATGCCGTGGCTCCCAGCCTGGCTGAATGGGTCGCACGTACTTTGCCAGCTTCAATGAAGGCTTTGACCACGGTCAGCTTGCAATGGGGTGCCAGTTTCTCCATAGCTGCATCCTAACCTAGTTGGTTTTTATTGGCAAGTAGGTTAGTGGCAGAAATTTCGTCGACTCCAGCTTAACGCACGACTTTTCCCGAATTCCTGGCGCTCAAGCGCCGTGCCGCACCCGGAGTGGATGGCGTGACTTGGCAGGAATACGAAGTTGGCAGGAATACGAAGCGTCCTTGGAAAACAAGCTTCAAGATTTGCACGCATGCGTCCATCGTGGCACCTACCGGGCGCTACCGGTTCGACGACGGTTCATTCTGAAGTCGGACGGAAAGCAACGCCCGCTCGGAGTCACTGCGCTGGAGGACAAAATCGTCCAGCGCGCCGTGGTCAACGTGCTCAATGCGATCTACGAGGGGGGACTTCCTCGGGTTCTCGTATGGGTTCCGGCCTGGGCGCAGTCAGCACGATGCGCTCGATGCAGAAAACGCGCTCTCCTCGGGAGTTCAGGTGGTAGCAGGCCGCCAAGGTGCGCCCGGAACCATCGATGGACAAAGCGCTTTATTGCGATGGGACCGGGAATCCGAGCAACATCACACGATTCACGGGCCACTGCCGCACAGTCTCAAGCTTTGGAACTTTCCAAATCTGAGGCGACGTCCTTGGCCACACTGCCCTGCGACCCATAGTACGCACTCGTGACGCCAGGCCTGCTGTGCCCCATCTCCTCAGCTACGATGCGCTTCGCATGCAGCTCTTCAGCCTTAGGCAACTGCCCCTTGGCGCCGCCACGGGTTGGCGGAACCAAGCCGAGCTCAATGGCCCGGTTCTCGGCAAATGCGGCGCGCAACCCATGTCCGGTTATCCCCAGGTCCTTGCGGGTCAGTCCGAGCTTTTTCATGAAGTACTTGTACCGGTCCAAATTGACATCCAACAAGGTGCGACCTTCCGGGCGCTTGCCCGCTTCAGGCCAACCCAAATGCTCACCCAGTGACACCAAGCTTTTCGCAAGGTCGAGTGCAGCACGCTGGCCTTCGTTGACGATTTGAATCGTGCGCGAACGTCCCCCCTTGGCAGTGCCTGGACGAAGATTCAAGTAATCCACCTTGTCGTCGAGGTGCGGCTTTAAGTGCAGAACCTCCTTGCGCCGTAAGCCGCAGGTATGTTGCAGTTGCACCATGGCGCCAAATCGCCGGTCAATGCCCTCAGCCTTTTCAAACAACTCATACGGGTCTATTCCATTTCCCTCCGGGCTTTTGGATTTCATCGCAACCGTCTGGCGTTTCAGCACCTCGGGGGCGACATCTGGCAGATACTTTGAAACGTCTTTGAGAAGATAGGGTTTATTCAGCCAGCGCAGCATTTTTCTCAGTTGGGTCATCCATACGGTCAAGGTGCCTGGAGAATTATCCGATTTCGACAACCAGGTTAGCAGGCTCTTAATATGGCGCTCGGCAATATTTTCCGGTTTCTCTATTTGATATCCCAGGCCCCACAGTGCTTCGCCAATACGCTTGGCGTAGTAAATAGCATCCTCGATCGTCTTGTCACTTGCTTGCTTTTGATTGTCTGCGCGCTTGGACGCATTTTTCTTTGCAATCGCCTGGAGCTGACGAGAGAAGCGCCGGGCGCCGGGGGAGCAGGAGAGGGTTTCATTCAATTTGATAGCCATGATATTTGCCTTTTGCGTTACCGAGCTGCAGAGACCGCAAACCTCACCATGAGGCTTGTGGGACGGATCCTTAAACAACCAGATCAGCCATATTCCAGCGTCACCTGAAATAAGACCACCCGGGCCGAAGCCACAGGTGATTGAGGTCTCGCGCGCATTCCTTTGAATGCCGCACAAGCCCTCGCTGCCTATCCACCGTCTGGCACGGCTCGGCATTCCTCCCCTCAGGGAGCCCGCTGCCGTCGGCGGGGATCTGGACCAAAAGTCTGCTGGTGGCCAACGGGGCAACTGCCTCGGGATACCTACCAGCCTGCACAAGCGCGCAGACGACTTTCTTCTTCAAGTTATTGGGAGAATCGAGGTCCAGCCGATTTCCCCTTTTTGCTCACAAAGTTCTGCACAAGGGAAAATCCCCTCGCAAGCCGCATAAACACAGGACATCCTTTGCACTCAGTGTTGAGAACCGCACTGGGGACAAAGGAGACATCGCTGATGGCACTCTTGGCGCAGACCGGAGAGATCCGGCTGGGGGTACACATGCAGATGCAGATGCAGATGCAGATGCAGATGCAGATGCGGGTGCATCGCTATCGCTTCTCTATTGGTGTTGGTGTTGGTGCGTTGCTCTTGCGAGCAAGCCTTGGGTCACGGAGGCATCGGTTGCCTCTTGTCTGGGTAGTGCCGGCGTGAGGCGGCATCCGACGTGCTCGGGAGAAGCCACGAATGGCCGCTTCCGTGCTGAATACAGGTAGGCATTGCACCCACCTCTTTATTGCGTCTCTTGCCAGAGTCCTGGCGATAGAAACTGCATTCCCTTGCGCCCTGCAAACGAGGCGCGCATGAGATTGAAGTTTCAATGGCATTGCTGCCCTGATACCACGGGAGTGAAGGAACCCCCCGACCCGTTGTATTGGGTCGGGGAGAATCGATCATTTGCGTAGAGCCGTCGTTACGGCGGTCGTCCGCTGGCGGATAAACTCTTCCAGTTGAGTGTCTTCTATCCGCTTGCCACGTGGCCCGAAGGCATGCGTCGGGCGCAGCAGTGGCTCGGTTTTGAGCAAACGGTAATACGTCGAATGTTTCAGGCCCAATATTTCACGGACCTCACGTTGCGTATAGAACCGCTTTGTGCTCAATGAGAACGTCATACAAAAACCCCTTGCCCCAGCAGTCTGGTGATGGGAGGGGCACCGTCCGCGCGGCACCAAGGGCGCACGGTGGGCCATGGGCCTGCGTGCTTTTAAATCATGTTTTTGTAGTTCGGCCAGGATTGGCAGATTTGCGGCGCATGCCGTTTTATGGCGGACGCGGATATTTTTAGCGCTATGCTTCTAGAACCACAGGAGTGGGACGACCGTTATGGCAAATGCAGTTCGATATGGAATTCATATCGCATGAGCAACATCAAAATATCAGGGAGGATCGCCGCAAGAACTGCGGGATCATGAAGGCAAGACCTGAGGACGCAAGGCGAGCACACGCGGAGTGCTGCTGTCAGACTTAGCGCGCCGTGGGCGCTGGTCGGGTGACTGCCGGGGCAACAAAAAACCCAACCTCGTCTGTGCGACAGGCTTTTTGGACGGCGCGCCGACACGCAAGTGCGGCGCGCGGACTCAGTGCCCAAAGGTTTTGGACACGATAACGATGCCCAATGACTCGGGCCATGGCGCGCCGCACTTGCGTGTTGGCGCGCCTCAATAATTCTCAATCTTCTGTGGCCATGGCTCGCGCCAGTGCCCTAGTTCTACCGCATTTTTAGCGTTGCCATCCAGGGTGGACATGGCAACGTATTCATGGAATCCCAGACGGGCCGGGATCTCCATTGTAGGAGCATTGCGCGGAAGTGCAAGAAAAAGTAACGCCTACTGGTTGCGCGGTGTGGGGCGGCGTCCCATCAGCGTGGCGGCGGTCCCGCAGGCGCGGCTGCCGAATCGCTCCCGCCAGCTCAATCCTGCGTCCCCCATGCTCGAATTGCTGTATAAAAGATCAGTTATTGGATTCCACCCGGGCCCATGCTCCCCGTCCACCGCTACTACTACCTGCACAACTTCCAGCGCGCACTGGCGTGGATTGGCGAGCGCTATGGCGACCTGCTGGTCGAGGCGGAGCAGCGTTTTCTTGTGCAGTTTGGCCAGTTGCCTCTGTATTCGCAGGCGTTGATGGTGCGCATGCTGATGCGCCGCGGGCCCTGGTTTCGTGCAGGCAAACTGGAGTACGAAGAGATTCCGGACACCCTCAGTGCGGCAGAGCCGCTGCTGGCGCTGGGATGGCTGGACGCCCTGCAGCCTATGGAGCTGGACGAGTGGTTCGCGCTGCACACGAAGGCAGAACTTTTGCAACGCTTCGGCGCACCGCTCCACGCCGGCATGCGCAAAGCCGAGATGCTGCAGGCGCTCCAACTCCAGCAGACGGCGGCGCAGCCCTTTAGCGAATGGAGCCCGCAGGCGCCCGACCCCGCCTGGCGCGTGATGGTGGGCCAGCTGTGCGAACGCCTGCGGCTGATGTTCTTCGGCAACCTGCGCCAGACCTGGTCCGAGTTCGTCTTGGCCGACCTGGGGATCTTCAAATACGAAGCCGTCGCTTTTGATGCTGCCTCGCGCGCCTTTCAGGCACGGGGCGATGTGGACGCCTACCTGGCCTTGCACGCCTGCCGCCAGGCGCTTGACGAGGGTCAGGACCGCGATGGTTTGCTGCAATCTGCCGCGCGCTGCACCAGCCGCAATCCGTGGATCGAACAGCGCCGGGCCAAGCTGCTGCTGCGCATCGGTCAAGCGTGTGAGCGCTCGCAGGACTGGTCGCACGCCGAGCGGGCCTATGCATTGAGCTGCTACCCAGGGGCGCGCCACCGGCGCATGCGCGTGTACGAACGCATGGAGCGCTTTGGCGATGCGATGGCCTTGGCCCTGGCGGCTGAGGAAACCCCCGAGAGCGATGAAGAAAGCCAGCGCGTCGCGCGCATGCTGGTGCGCCTGCGGCGCCGGCTGGGGCAGGGTGGCCCGGCCGTAGCCAGATTGGTGTTGCCTACGGCTGAGGCACGCATGGACGTGGAGCTGCCATTCACGCAGGGCTCTGTTGAATACGCGCTTCAGGGCCACTGGCACAGCGAAGGCGCCCCCGTGTTCTATGTCGAGAACGCGCTCATCAACTCGCTGTTCGGTCTGCTGTGCTGGCCGGCGGTGTTCATGGCGCTACCCGGCGCGTTTTTCCACCCATTCCAAAGCGCTCCGGCGGACCTGGGCGCGCCCGATTTCGTGCTGCGGCGCGCGACCGCGTTCGACGCGTGCCTGGCGCGGCTCGATGACGACAGCTACCGGGGCCTCATCATGGAGCGCTTTGCCAGCAAGCAGGGCGTGCAGTCGCCGTTCGTGTTCTGGGGCGCTCTGAGCGAGCCTTTGCTGCGGCTGGCCCTGGACTGCATCCCTGCGGCCCACCTGAAGCTGTTTTTTCGGCGGCTGCTGTGTGACGTGCGCGCCAACCGCACAGGGTTTCCCGACCTGGTGCGCTTTTGGCCGGCCGAGCGCCGCTATGAGCTGGTGGAGGTCAAGGGCCCCGGCGACAAGCTGCAGGACAACCAGATCCGCTGGCTGCAGTACTGCACCATGCAAGGCATCCCGGTGCGCGTGTGCCATGTGCGCTGGCGTGAGGCCCAACGCCTGGAGTGCGCCCCATGAGCTACTCCGTGGCCGTGCGTGCGCTGTGCGAATTCACGGCGCGCACGGGAGACCTGGATCTGCGCTTTGCTCCAGCGCCCAGTGCACTTGAGGGTATGGTGGGGCACGACCTGGTGCGCTCGCGCCGGGGTGAGGGCTACGAGAGTGAGGTCAGCCTGACGGGCCAGTACCAGGACTTGCAGGTGCGCGGCCGCGCCGATGGCTTTGATCCGCAAGCCATGCAGCTCGAGGAGATCAAGACCTACCAGGGAACGCTCGAGGGCGTGCGGCCCCACCACCGCGCGCTGCACTGGGCCCAGGCCCGGATCTATGGGCATCTGCTGTGCCAGGCACTGGGGCTGGCACAGCTGCGCGTGGCGCTGGTGTACTTCCATGTCGGATCCGAAGAAGAAACGGTGCTGGTGGAGACCCATGAGGCCGCGGCGCTGCAGACCTTCTTCGAGGAGCAGTGCGCTTGTTTCCTCGGCTGGGCGCGCAGCGAGGCCGCCCATCGGCAGGCAAAGGATGCGGCACTGGAAGCGCTGCGGTTTCCGATGGAGCGGTTTCGGGCGGGGCAGCGCGAACTGGCGGTGGCCGTCTACCGCTACGCACGCGCCGATGCGGGCGGGGGCTGCCTGATGGCACAGGCAACGACGGGCATCGGCAAGACGCTGGGGACGATTTTTCCGATGCTCAAGGCCAGTGCCGGCCGGGGGCTGGACAAGCTGTTCTTCCTGACCGCCAAGGGCACGGGCCACGGCCTGGCGCTGCAGGCGCTGGCGAGCGTGAACCAACAGCTTGCGGCGCAGCCTGGGGGCCCGGCACTGCGGGTGCTGGACCTGCAGGCGCGCGAGAAGACGTGCGAACACCCGGACAAGGCCTGCCATGGCGAGTCCTGCCCGCTGGCGCGGGGCTTTTACGACCGGCTGCCGGCGGCTCGGGCCGCAGCCCTGGAGCTCCCCCAGCCCTGGGATGCGCCCGCCCTGCGTACCCTGGCGCTCGCGCATCAGATCTGCCCCTACTACCTGGCGCAGGAGTTGGTGCTGTGGAGCGATGTGGTGGTGGCCGACTACCACTACTACTACTACGCCAGCGCAGCCGTGCTCCATGCGCTGACGCAGGAGCGGCTATGGAAGGTCGGGGTGCTGGTGGACGAAGCGCACAACCTGGTAGAACGCGCGCGGCGCATGTACACGGCAGAGCTTTCTGCATTTGCGCTGGCCGATGCCCGCCAGGCGGCCGGCGCAGGAGTGTGCAAGGCGCTTGATCGGCTGCACCGCAGCTGGAATGCCCTGACCAAAGAGCAGGCTGTCGCCTACCGGGCCTATGACGAAGTGCCTGGCGCGCTGCTCAGTGCCCTGCAGCGCGCCGTGGGCGCCATTGCCGACACCCTGGCCGATCAGCCACTGCCGCCCAAGGACCCCGTGCTTGCCTTCTACTGGGAGGCGCTGCAGTTCATGGCCTTGGCCGAGCAGTTCGGTGGCCACGCGCTGTTCGATGTGACCCTACTGCGCCAGGGCACCGCACTTGGCGGGCGCAGCCGAGCAGCTGCCTCGACACTGTGCATTCGCAATGTGGTCCCGGCACCGCACCTGGCGGCGCGCCATGCCGCGGCCCATGCCACGGTGCTGTTCTCGGGCACGCTGGCACCGCCGCGGTTTTACCGCGACATGCTGGGGCTGCCGCAGGACACCGGCTGGATCGAGGTGGAGGCGCCCTTTGAAGCGGCGCAACTGAGCGTACGCACCGTGGGCCATATCTCCACGCGGTTTCGGGATCGGGACCATTCGCTCGGTCCGATCGCGGATCTGGTGGCGCAGCAGTATCAGCGCCAGCCGGGCAACTACCTGTGCTTTTTCAGCAGCTTCGACTACCTGCAGCAGGTGGCTGAGCACACCGGGCGGCGCCATCCGCAGCTGCCGCTGTGGCTGCAGACCCGCGGCATGGATGAGGAGAGCCGCACGGCCTTCCTCGCGCGCTTTACCGAGCAGGGGCAGGGCATCGGCTTTGCGGTATTGGGAGGGTCGTTCTCCGAAGGCGTGGATCTGCCAGGCCGGCGCCTCATTGGTGCCTTCGTGGCCACGCTAGGGCTGCCGCAGGTCAATCCCGTCAACGAGCAAATGAAGCGCGCCATGGATCGGCACTTCGGATCAGACAGAGGCTACGACTACACCTACCTCTACCCGGGCCTTCGCAAGGTGGTGCAGGCGGCGGGGCGGGTCATCCGCAGCGAACAGGACCAGGGCAGTGTTTTTCTTATAGATGATCGCTACCGGCAGGCGGGGATTCAGGCCTTGCTGCCGCGCTGGTGGCAAGTGCGAGAGCAGGAAAGGGAGGCCCCGGGTACCGCTCCCTCCTGGTAAGGCGCAAGCCCCTCTCTGCCCAGGACCCTCGCACCACGAAGGGGAATGTCTGTTTGGCAGCGATGGCGGTCAGCGGCGGCCACGAGTCGAACTGACAGTCTTGGGCGCATTGCCGCCATTGGGTCAATACGCCCTCAGCAGTACCAGGGGTGCTCCAATTGCGCATCTCTGCTCGGTATTCACAACTGGCGGGAGCTCGTAAGCGGTCTCCCGGAGCGATGGGAAGTTATTTGAATGCATCGGCATACTCGACATCACTCTGGGCGATTCTCGCTTGCCCCGAGCCGTAAGATGCCTCCGTTTCCATAAAATCACTATATGGCCCATGCTCACGCTCTGATCAACCCGGCAATGCTTCGCTGGGCGCGTGGCCGTGTCGGACTGGACATGAACGAGGCAGCTCTTGCTGCCGGTGTGAAGCCCGAACAGTTCCAGCGATGGGAGAAAGGTGACGTTCAGCCGACCTTCAGGCAGGCGCAGCATGTCGCAAGCGCGCTGCATGCGCCGTTCGGCTACCTTTTCTTGCCCGAGGCCCCTGCTGATGAGCCCGTGCTGCCCGATCTGCGCACCGTGGGTGGAGCCCCTGCCGGTCGGCCCGGCGTCGACCTAATGGAAACGGTCCAGCATGCCATGCAGCGGCAGGCCTGGTTCGCAGAGTACCTCCAGGACCAAGGCGCCGAGTCCTTGCCATTTGTAGGGCGCTTCAACACGAACTCCAGCGTGGTGCGGATAGCCCAGGACATCCGTGATGTGCTCGGTATGGATGTCGAGCAAGGGCAGCGCAACTGGGAAGCGTACTATCGCGAGTTGATTGAGGCGTCGGAGCGTGCCGGGGTGCTGGTGATGCGCAGCGGCATTGTCGGCAACAACACGCATCGTAAGCTCGACGTGGGCGAGTTTCGAGGATTTGCCATCAGCCACCCGTTGGCGCCAGTCGTTTTCATCAACTCTTCCGATGCACCATCGGCCCGACTGTTCACGCTGATGCATGAGCTAGCCCACATCTGGCTCGGCAGCAGCGGGATTTCCAATGTAGTGCCTGGCAGCACCCGTCGTGAAGAGGTTGTCTGCAACGGCGTCGCGGGTGAGTTCCTCGCGCCATCTGCTATCTTTGGCGAGATGTGGGCGGCGGCTATGCAAGACTTGGCCGTTCGCGTGGCCGAGCTTGCGCAGCGATTTCACGTGAGCCGTTTCGTCATCATCCGCCGCGCCTTAGATATGGGCCTTGTCGATCACGCAACGTACTCGACTTTTTACCGGGCGGAGCTCGATGCCTTCCGCGCCGCAGAGGGCGGCGGGGGCAGCTTCTATCGGAACGCCGGGGCCAAGAACAGCGCCCGTTTCGCCAGAGCGGTCATCGCCGAAGCATTCAGCGGCCGTCTGCTGCTGCGCGATGCCGGTAAACTGCTGGGCGTCCAGCCATCGAAAATCCGTGACTTCGCAGAGCAGCTCGGCGCATGACCTATTTGCTTGACGCCAATACGCTGATCGAAGCGAAGAACCGCTACTACCGCATGACGGTCTGCCCTGCCTATTGGAGCTGGGTGCAGCGCAGCCATGGTGCCGGCGTGGTGTCCAGCATCGAACCCGTCGGTGTCGAACTAAGGCGAGGCAACGACGAACTTGCGGAATGGGCCAAGAATCAGGCTGGGCTTTTCCTGCCCGTCTCTGATGAGGCTACGCAGCATGCCTTTGCCCAAGTCGCTGCGCATGTGGCCTCCCAGGCCACGGCGATGAAGGCCGGGGCCCTTGAAGAGTTCTTGGACGGCGCAGACCCCTGGCTTATTGCCAAGGCGATGACCACGCAAGATGCTGTCATCGTGACCCACGAGCAGTTCAACGTCCAGATGCGACGCAAGTACAGCATTCCGAACGTGTGCCAGCACGTTGGCGTGGCCTGGATCGACACCTTCGAACTGCTAAGTCGAACGGACGCCAGGTTTGTCCTCGCGGACTGAATGGGGCAACAAACCCATGCCAATAGCGACCGTCTCCTTTGTGCGCAGGGGACTAAACCGCTCGCGCGGTAGTCCGCCGCGAAGGCCCTGACGCTGGGTAAACATCGCGCCCCTGTCTATGTTGGCGAGTGAGGCAATCGGCCTCGTTCTTCGACAGGAGCACGATCATGATCCCTTCGGCCCAACCCATCTCGCCGCTGCGCCAACGCATGCTTGAGGACATGCGAATGCGCAAGCTGGAGCCTCGCACGCAAGAGGCCTACATCCGCGGCGTGCGCAAGCTCGCCGCTTACCTCAAGCGCTCGCCCGACACGGCCACGGTAGAGGATCTGCGCAATTTCCAACTCCATCTGGTGGACACGGGTTCATCCCCCGTGACGCTCAACGCCACGCTCACCGGACTGAAGTTCTTCTTCGACATCACGCTGGGGCGCATCGAGCTGATGGCAAAGATGCAACCTGTGAAGCTCCCTCGCACCTTGCCTGTGGTCCTGAGCTGCGAGGAAGTCTCGCGCCTTCTCGCTGCGGCCCGCAACATCAAGCACCAGGTGGCTCTGTCGGTGGCCTATGGCGCAGGTCTTCGCGCCAGCGAGGTCGTCAGCCTGAAGGTCACTGATGTCGACAGCCAGCGCATGACTTTGCGCGTGGAGCAGGGCAAGGGTGCCAAAGACCGCTACGCCATGCTCAGCCCAGTTTTGCTGCAGCGCCTGCGCACCTGGTGGCGCCTCGGCCATGCCCAGGGCAAGATGCTGCCCGGCGGTTGGCTGTTCCCGGGCATGGCGCCCATGGACCCGCTCTCGATTCGCCAGCTCAACCGCGCGGTTCATGCTGTGGCCGAGGCCGCAGGGATTCACAAGCGCGTCAACACCCACACCCTGCGCCACAGCTTTGCCACGCATCTGCTTGAGCGCAAGGTTGACATTCGCGTGATCCAGGTGCTGCTGGGGCACAAGAAGCTGGAGACCACATCGATCTACGCCCACGTAGCCACCGACCTGCTGCGTGAGGTGATCGGCCCGCTGGAGCCCATGCCAGCCGCCTGAAGGTGCGCTCGTGCAGCGACCTGCTCTGGAGGTCGCCGACATCTTCCTCAAGCACGGTGCTGCCTGGCGTGAGCGCCAGCGCGGCCACTTGAGTCTGGCTCAGCTCAAGGTCATGTCGGCCATCGAGCAGTGCCGCACGGCGGCACTGGGTGGACACGTCTTGCGCTGCGATGGCTGCGGCGCCGAGCCGATCTCCTACAACTCCTGCCGCAACCGCCACTGCCCCAAGTGCCAAAGCGCTGCGGCCAAGCGCTGGCTTGATGCCCGCCAGGCGGATCTGCTACCAGTGGAGTATTACCACGTGGTCTTCACGCTGCCCGCGCCCATTGCTGATCTGGCGTACCAGAACAAGGCTGAACTCTACGGATTGCTGTTCGACGTAGCCGCCGAAGTGCTGCAGACCATCGCTGCAGACTGCAAGCATCTGGGTGCGCGCATCGGCGCAACGCTGGTGCTGCACACCTGGGGTTCGGCACTGACGCACCACCCGCATGTGCACGGCATCGTGCCAGGCGGCGGGTTCGCACCTGACGGCCAGTCTTGGGTGGCCTGCAGGCCGGGCTTCTTCCTGCCGGTACGCGTGCTGTCCAGGTTGATGCGACGGCGTTTTCTTGAAGAGCTGTTGCGCCTGCACCAAGTGGGTCGGTTGAGGTTCTTCGGCGAACTTGCGACGTTGGCTGATGGTGCCTGCTTCAACAAGTGGCTGGCACCGATGCGCCACTGCGAGTGGGTGGTCTACGCCAAGCGGCCGTTTGCTGGCCCCCAGGCCGTTCTGGCCTACCTGTCGCGCTACACGCACCGGGTGGCCATCTCTAACGGCCGACTTCTTGCGATGGATGAGCGCGGGGTGAGTTTCCGCTGGAAGGACTACCGCGCCAAGGGGCGAACGCGCCTCAAGGCCATGACACTGGCGCCCGAGGAGTTCATACGCCGATTCCTGCTGCATGTGCTGCCCAGCGGTTTCCATCGCATCCGGCACTATGGGTTGCTGGCCAACGGCACTCGCAAGGAGAGCCTTGCACTGGCGCGCGAGTTGTTGCGTGTCGACCCGGCGCAAGCTGCCACACTCAGCAACGACGAGCCAGCCGACGTGCGGCCCAACGCAGCGCCACCGGCCTTCGTCTGCCGGCACTGCGGCCATGCGATGACCATCCTGCAGAGTTTCATGCGCGGGCAGGCGATTCGCGCGCCGCCTCCATCATGAACAGTTCCCTGCACCAACACTTGTCTTCGATGTCGATGCGCATGAGTCCGTCGGCAGGGCCGAGGCGCGCGTGTCGCTGCAAACGGCCCGGCATTGCTTGTGTCGCGCTCGGCAGCATGCGCTTCATCGACAATGCTCCAGGCACGTCCACGCACGTCCACGCACGTCCACGCACGACGGCACACAACGACGCATTGGCACCGCCTGTATACAGACTGTGATGTGTCACGCCGCTGCCCGAATCCCCATAGCGTTTTGGCCCTGAACACCAGCGGTGGCGTTCTCCGCGGTTTCCTCCATCGAGGCTTGTGCGACACCTGCCCTCAGGTCGTGCGCGATCGTCGCTTGGCCGTCAGTTCCGGGCAGGTATCCCACAACCCTAAACAGTAGCCGTCACGCATCCATTTGGTTTGAACGTCTGAATTCAGCCTTGAACCGACTTCCTGATTCTGGGACGGGAGTGCAGCGACTGCTGCCTTTGACAATGATTAAATCGACGCCCGACAGCTGCCGTTCAAACCAGGTTGACCGTCGCACACCCCATTACTGCGTCGACGACGCTTCGTAGCGCCGGCCTGGTTCAGCGCTGTGCGAATCCATGCCTCGAAGGGCGAGCCCAAAGTCGCCACCATTGAGGCGGACTCCTTCCTGCGGCAGCCCAAGGCGAGCTGCGCCCCTCCCGGCGGTTGGACTTCCTCCGGTCGGAAGACGGTGGATGGTGGCACCCCTTGAATGATCGAGCCGCAGTAAACGCGCAAGGGCAGCCGCGCGCGCCAGCTGCGCTTTCGTAGGCGGATCAATCGCCTTCGCTGCCCACGCCGTATTGGTACTTGCGGAGAGCTAGGCTCTCGTCTGCGCGTTGTTGTTCGGCGTCGATCCTGCGGTCCAACTGCTCGGTCAGCCACGCTGAAAACGTTCGGAGCCGCTCGTTCTCTTCAGTCTTCCAAGCGCCGATTTCGTCGCGCTTGCGTTGGTAAGCTTGAACCATGCCGTACTCGCCCATGACGATGCCAGTTGTCTCCAACGCAGCAGCCACCTCATTCCATACCGTCGACTGTTCCGGCACTGCCTTCACGATCGCCTTGCAGATCTCCAGGATGGGGGCGCCGCCACCGTATGCGCGCGTGATGGCCAGGACGAACTCGATGTCATCCTCGGCGCCACGTACCACCAGTTCAAGCAGTAGAGCTGGGAGCGGCTGGTCGAAGTTCGGAAACACCGCCTTCACCAGCTTGGCGCCGCCACGATATGGAAACATCGAACGCACATCCATGTCGTCGAAGTTCTCGCGAAGAAGTCGGAGCAACTTGCTAGGATGCTTCTGAAGCAGCTTGTTGAGGCCATGCAACTGGTAGGGAATCGCCTCAAACTTGTCTTCGAGCACGCTGCGACCTTCCGCCCGACGCTGACGCCGTTCGTCCACCTCGACCTTCAGTCTCGAAGACAGGAAGCCGAATACGGCGTCGATATCTATCTCGCCGACGGCACGAAGGACCTCCTCTGTCTGGTAGTCGAGTTCCTGCAAGTTGACCAGGCTGGCCAACACCTCATCGCGATCCGACTTCTCCATCGCGGCGACCAGCGTCTTGAACTCCCGGCCAAACCAGAACACCTTGGCCCACCGGGCGTCGTGGTGTTTCGCGAGGGCCCGTAGCCCCCTTATGAACACGTCCTTCGCCTCGGCGCACCCTTGGCCGTGAAGCGTGGCTGCGACACCCATGGCGATGCTCAATGCCTCGCGCTGATCCAACTCCTCAGCACGAGCTAAGACGGTCGCCAACATGTCCAAGCGGGCGGGTCCGACTTTGAAGAGCGACTTCGCGATGGCGACGAGGTGCATACCTTCAACCAGCCAACGGTCGATGACTTCGCCGACTTCCTTTTCTCGGTCGCTGAACTGCAGACCGCCCAGCAGCGGTATCAGAAACGGCTGCATGACCGCCTCGTTTTTGGTCACAAGCTCCAGCGCGAGATCGGGCTGCTGGCGAGCCAGCAGGTCCAGGAAATCGTAGTACACCGGGAAGGTGGCGAGGTCATCGGACTCGGTCTTCGAGAACTCCAGAATGCGGTCCCGCCACACAGCTCGGTTGCCGTCGTTGATGGCGTCGACGTATCCGCGGGCGGCCTGCTGGCGGTTGGTGTTGCTGTAGTCCCATTCCTCTTCGCGCGTCTTGAGCTTTTCCCAATCTCCGAATATGCCCTCGAAGCCGATCAACTGCTTGTAGATCTGGTACTCGTCGTGTAGGGCGATAGCATCGCGGATCGTCAGCGCCGCGTTGGCGACCTCGGAGGAAGCGGCGTGAAAGTAATTCCAGTAGCCGTGGTGCTCGATGTCCTGGACCAGCGGCATCGCCTCCGTCGGCACAAGACCTCGCCAGAAATCCAGCACGTCGATGGCGTCCCGCTGGAACATCTCTGCAGTTTCAGCGTCTTGAGAACTCCGCTCTCGATGGGTCGCAGCATTCAGCGCGTTGATGACGCTCTCCCTGTAGCGGACGGCGTCCTTGAGCGGATACATCCGCTTCAGCAGCGCGATGGAGCTGGCACGCATGCCGGCGACGTCGGCGTTGCCCGGCACGCTGCCGCGCGAGATGGTCACCGCGTTGTACGCCCAATGCTGGCCTTCCATGGAAGGCGACAGCACCGTGTTGATGACGCCAAAGATCGCCTGAGCATCGGCTACCAGTTGCTCGTCGCTGAGGCCGGCCAGCTTGTTGACGAGGCTCTTCTGGGGTTCAACACCCAGCGTAGGGAAGTAGTCTAGGTCGATGGTCGCGAGACGTTGCAGCGCTGTCTGGGCCTTACTGACGACTTCCTCGTCTGGCGACCGCGTCAGCTCCAACAGAAAGTCCACCATCACATCCAACTGTGCGTATCGGATCGCGTTGGGGACGTCGATCGCTTCGCCGATCAGTTCTGCTGCTGAACGGTACCCGCGTGCGTTGATCGGTTCACCGGCATCGGTCAACACACGCGCCGGCAGCGTGCGCGCGAAAGTCACGAGCGCGGGTATGACGGCGCCGTGATAGTTCGGTGCCAGGACACTGAGGATCTTCAACGCGCCCCTGAGTTCGTCGTAGTCGGTACCGCTTTCCAGGACGGCTTCCACGCGGCGAAGCTCTTCGTCCAGACGCTTCTGGACTGCGGTGGACGGGTTGGCCATAAGCTTGGACAGTGTCGCGACGCGCAGTTCAAGGTTCATGGTCGAGCGCCTTCAACAAAAGGTCTTGCACGAGGGGGTCTTCCGCAGCGAGGCGGGCTGTTTCTGGATTCGTGGGCAGGTAGCGGTTGCCTGTGTCCTGCAACACGCCGGACAGCTCGAGCGTCCTTGCCTCGTGCTCAGCGAATTCCCTTGGGATACCGAGCACCTCCAGCTTCTCGAACAGCACGTCCTTAAGTGGCGTTTCCCATGCGTCGATCATGCCCAGTACGATGCGATCGAGGTTCTCGAACTTCTTGCTGCGCAGTTGATTCAGCGGAACTGCCGCAACAGCTGGCGGCTTGGCCCTGATAGGTACGACGGCGGTGGCTTCCTCGATGGCGGTATCGAGCAACTCGATGTCGCTCCAGATCTCGAAGCCGTCGTCACGCAGCGCCCCTTCGAGTTTTCCGTCCCGAACCAGGGCGATGTGGCGTCCAGCCTTCGCCTTGACGTCCAGCGCAGCTTCGAAGATCCAAGAGTCCGGGATGTCCTTGCGCCGGTTCTCCCGTTTCTCTTTGCCATTGAACGGCGGGCTGACGTTGAAGTACCTGGCCCAGGCTCTCTCGCCGTGCTCGCCTGTGAACGGCAGCACCTCGATCTTGTTGGCGGCCAGGTACTTCCTGAGGACCTCGACCGAGTGCCGATCCAGTTCGGCGCGGCTGGGCACCCGAAGGTCTGGGTTGACCAGGCCGTCGCAGATCATGC
The DNA here is from genome assembly GCF_059424465.1 of Simplicispira sp. GW247-4R2A. NCBI lineage: Bacteria > Pseudomonadati > Pseudomonadota > Betaproteobacteria > Burkholderiales > Comamonadaceae > Simplicispira > Simplicispira sp. GW247-4R2A. The sequence continues at coordinate 66,766 of NZ_JBWKZM010000019.1, forward strand.
CGAGTGACCCACCCTTGAGTTCGCCGAGCTTCGAATTCGCCGCGACGATCACTTGGTCGTAGTCGTCCAGAACTTGGGTCCGGCGCTCCTCCAGTGCGATCAGCGGGATGTAGAGCTTGGCCACGCCTTGCTGCACGCGCCTCAGTAAACGGCCAAAGTTGGGGTGTCCGAATGGCGTCTGACGCAGCAGGCTTGTGTCGAAGATGATGTGGAAAAGGTCCATGAACTGCGACGCGGAGGCTCAGACTGAATGTCCCGATGATAGGGGCCGGCATTACGTCGACAGGCCGATTTTCGCAACTGCTGTCGGAGGCGCTATGCAAAGTCCGTTTAATCTGCTGCACAACAGCTGAGATACCGCAAAAGCCGCCCTTGGTGAACTTCGGCTGTCAGCCTCTGTGGACACAGGGCTTGCCATGCGCCCGAAGGCGATCTCAGCGGCTTGTTCATACGGAGGAAAGAAAAGCAATCCGTCCAGCGCAGCATCAAAATGCTGAGGCAACGCGATCCACCAGCGTTAGCGCATCCAGGCGCTTCATGCCAACCGCACTTCGAAGTACGCACCGTCCCCCTCACCCAGATCCCTGAACCCAGCTTGCTTGGCCGCAACGCTCGCCTTGCCCCATGTCTTGAGCAGCGTAAGGTCCCCCGCGGAGACCACCTCCGGCGCGGAATCCTCCAGGCTGGTCATGGTCTTGAGAGCAGCAGCCACCTGCTCGGGGCCGCCCAGCTGCTTTTCAAGCGCTTTGGCGTAACGTACCTCCGCTGCAATGCGCTCCTTGACTGGGAGCTCTCCGGGGTAGTCGCGCAGGGTGACGGCGTAGGTGGACTCGATGATTTCCATGGTTCTTCTCCTGTGAATGCTGGATAAATATACAGCTTTCTCGAGAAGAACGTGGCTAGGATGCGCGGAGGAGGTACCCATGATCTGGCTGGTCGGAACGGCATCCTGGACGGACAAGACGCTGCTGGAGAGCGGCAAGTTCTACCCGGCAAGCGCGAAGTCGCCCGAAGCGTGGCTGCGCTTTTATGCCTCCCAGTTCAACCTGGTGGAAGTCGATACCAGCTACTACGCCATCCCCTCGGTGAGCACCGCCCAGCACTGGGCGGAACGCACTCCGCCGGGATTCGTTTTCAACATCAAGGCCTTCAGCCTGTTCACCGGGCAGTGGACGAGCACCGACGTGTTGCCTAAGGACATCAGACAAGCCCTGGGGGCCGGGCGCAGGATGGTCTACAAGGACATGGCCACTGAATTGCGGGACGAGCTGTGGCGACGCTTTGCCGCCTCGCTCGTGCCGCTTCAGGCCAACGGCAAGCTGGGCCTGGTGCACTTTCAGTTCTCACCCGCGGTGTCTCGCCACCCACAGGGCGTGGAACACATCGAGCACTGCCTGGAGCAGCTGCCAGGGCACACCCTGAGCATCGAGTTTCGCAACCCCAGCTGGTGGGAGAGCGAAGAAGCCACCGCCCAGACCCTGGCCATGCTGCGACGCCTCGGGCTCGTGCACACGATCGTCGATGGCCCCCAAGGCTCGGCGAACAGCGTGCCGGCCATATGGGAGAGCACCCATCCCGAGCATGCCCTGCTGCGCCTGCACGGGCGCAATGCGCTGGCCTATGGCAAGCCCGCCAAGACGGCCGCTGAGCGCTTCGACTATGCCTACGACTCCGAGGAACTGCAGGCACTGGCCCAGCGGTTTTCTCCCGTTGCCCGGTCGGTGAAGTACGCCCACGCCGTATTCAACAACTGCATGGAAGACAAGTCGCAGCTCAATGCGAGGGAGTTTCGGGAGCTGCTGGCAGTGGTCTGATGAACTGCCACCGCATACCCGATCACGGTGAGGGGGTTTTGTCCTGGTGGGGCCATCCTGGGTGCGCCGCGCGCCGCACCAACATCACCTGCTATCAATCTCGGGAGGGCAAGTGCAGCGCCCTGGCCGAAGCAAGAATCTCCTGGCATGCCCTTGCGATGCAGCCATATACTGTGCTTTCATACAGTTATCGGCCCACGTCTTGCCCCTCGCCATTCCCCTTCCTTCCTGCCGGGACGACGCGTCTGACCTGCACCCAGCAGTCGGCATGCGCCCGTGCGCGCCAGAGCCCAGGCCCTTGCCAGCGCATGTGGCAGAGGCGCTCTGGCGCGGCACCGAGATCGGAGGGCAAGCTGCGGCCACGGTCCCCACGGGCTTTGCTGCGCTCGATGCCCAGTTGCCCGGTGGGGGCTGGCCCAGGCGCAGCCTGACCGAGCTCCTGACGGCGCAAGCAGCGGTTTGCGAGTGGCGCCTGCTCGGCCCTGCCATTCCCGCGTTCACGCGGGAGCGCGGTCGCCTGTACCTGGTGGCGCCTCCCAAGGAGCCGCATGTGGGTGGGTTATGCCAACTCGGCCTCTCGGTCGACCAGGTCGTCTGGATAGAGGCCGCCACCCCTGCAGAGCGCCTCTGGGCAACCGAGCAGCTGATCAAGGCCGATCCGGCGGGCGCCATCGTCTCCTGGCTTCCCCAGGCCAGGCCGGAGCAGATTCGACGGCTTCAGGTGCAAGCCCATGGTTGCGAGGCACCGGTGTTTCTGCTGCGACCGGTGACGACGCTGCGCGATGCGTCATCGGCGCCGCTGCGCCTCTGCATTGCCCTGGGCACAGGTTGGCAACTGGAGGTGCGGATCACAAAGCGCCGCGCCGCCTCGATGGACAAGGCCCTGCAATTGCAAGCCATACCCGGCCAATTGGCAGGTGTGCTGCCGCCCAGGCTGATCCGGATCCCTGCACCGGCAGCTGCTCCCGCTCCCGCAACCACCCCACCGTCTCGACTGGAGGCTGCCGATGCTCGGACATTGGGCCGCGTTGCTCCCCGTCCCGTCGCACCCACCCACCCACTCGCCCATTGATGCAGCCGCCCTCGGCGTCTGGGCGCTCCAGTTCACACCGAGGGTGACCGTGCTCGAAGAGGCAGTGCTGGCAGAGGTGCAGGCCAGCGCGCGGCTGTTTGGCGGCCTGGAGGTGCTGCGCCAGGCGATGGAGGACGGCGCCGCGGAGCTGGGTGCACAGATCACCTGGGCACCGACGGGGCTCGCTGCCCTGGCCTTGGCCCGCACCGGCCGCGGGGATGGCTTCATGCACCCCTTGGCCAGGCTGCTCGACGCCCTGCCACTGTCCTCGCTCACCCAGGTGGCCCGCCACGAAGCCACCTTGGCGCGCGTCGGCTGCCGCACGCTGGGCGACGTGCGGGCACTGCCGCGCGGGGGACTCGGGCGGCGTTTCGACAAGCAGTTGCTCACCGCGCTTGACCAGGCCTATGGCCTGCGCCCCGAAGCCTACGAGTGGCTCACGCTGCCCGAGCGCTTTTGTGCGAGGCTGGAGTTCATGTCCCGGGTCGAGACCGCTCCCGGGCTGCTGTTTGGCGCGCACCGCCTGCTGGTGCAGATGGCCGCATGGCTGTGCGCGCGCCGCCTGGGCGCCACCGCGTTCACGCTGCGCTGGTTTCACGACGCCATGCGCCCCAAGGACGCGGGCACCAGAGGCGAGATCACCATCCGCACCGCGCAGCCCATGCAAAGCGTGGCGCACTTTGCCCGGCTCCTCTCGGAGCATCTGGACAGGGCCAAGCTGCTTGCGCCCGTCGGCGACATCGAACTGGTCGCGGCCGAAGTGGCGCCGGTGGTTGAATGCAGCCGCTCGCTGCTTCCAGAGACCACCTCCAAGAGCGCGGGCATTGCGCTGGCGCTCGAGCGTATCCAGGCGCGCCTGGGGGCGGGCTGCGTGCGCCGCCCGGTGCTCCGCCAGGACCACCGCCTGGAATGGATGCAGCACTGGGAGAGCGCAGAAGCCTTCGAGGCCCTCTCTCCCCAAAGGGCCCAGGGTGCCCCGGCGCCCGCGAGCGGCAGCAGCAAGCCGTATGCGCTTCCTCTGCCCACCTGGCTGCTGAGGGACCCCTTGCGCCTGCCCGAGCGCGAGCACGCCCCCATTTACCAGGGCCGTTTGCAGATGCTGCTCGGTCCTGACCGTGTAGAGGGCGGCTGGTGGCACCGCAGCAGCGAGGGAGCCGACGCGCAGCCGCTCAACGTCCAGCGCGACTACTGGCTGGCCTTGAGCCCCCACGCGGGGGTGCTGTGGATTTACCAGGAGCGGCTGGCGGGAGAGCAGACGGCCTGGTTTTTGCACGGGCACTTTGGATGAGCGGCGTGGTCACTCCCATGGCTACTCGCACCCCACCTGGCGCCCACGCTTTGCCGGCGTATGCCGAGCTCAAGTGCCTGTCCAACTTCAGCTTTCTGCGCGGCGCCAGCCGCCCGGAGGAATTGGTCGAGCGGGCCAAGGCGCTGGGCTACAGCGCCCTGGCCATGGCGGACGAATGCAGCATGGCGGGCGTGGTGCGCGCGCATGTGGCAGCCAAGGAGCTTGGCCTGGCGCTGGTCCTGGGGTCGCAGTTCTGCATCGAGCCTGCGGAGGTGGGAGCAGAGGCGGATGCGAAGGCGAAGGAGCCCGCCTGCACCTTGGTCGTGCTGGCGCAGAACCTCGCCGGCTACGGCAACCTGTGCGCCTTCATCACCCGCCTGCGGCGCGCCAGCGAGAAAGGTACTTACCGCGCCACCATGGCGGATGTCACGGGTGCGGCGCTCGCGGACTGCCTGGTGCTGCTGTGCCCGGAGCGCGCATCGAGCGATGGGGAGCTGGAGCGGCTCGGTCGTTGGGTACTCAAGGAGTTCACCGGCCGCTGCTGGATCGGCGTGGCCCAGCTGCGCCGGCTCGACGATGAGCTGTGGCTGCACCGCATGCGCGCTCTTTCTGCCTTGACCGCGCTGCCGCTGGTGGCAGTGGGCGACGTGCACATGCATGTGCGCTCACGCAAGCCCTTGCACGATGTCCTCACCGCGACCCGTATCGGCAAGCCCCTGGCCGAATGCGGCGACGCCTTGGAGCGCAGCGCCGAGCGGCACCTGCGCAGTCGCCTGCGCCTCGCGCAGACCTTTCCTGCAGAGCTTTTGCAGGAGACCCTGCGCGTGGCGGCGCGCTGCAGCTTCAGCCTGGACGAGCTGCGCTACCAGTACCCCGACGAGGTGGTGCCGCCGGGCCATACGGCCACGAGCTACCTGCGCCAGGCGACCTATGAAGGCGCGGGCCGGCGCTGGCCGGCAGGCATTGCCACCCAGGTGCAGGAGCAGATCGAGCACGAGCTCGAACTGATTGGCGAGCTCAAGTACGAGCCGTATTTTCTGACGGTGTACGACATCGTGGTTTTTGCCCGCTCGCGCCACATCCTGTGCCAGGGCCGGGGCTCGGCGGCCAACAGCGTGGTCTGCTACTGCCTGGGCGTGACGGAAGTCGACCCCGCGCGCATGTCGGTGCTGTTCGAGCGATTCATCTCCCGGGAGCGCAACGAGCCGCCGGATATCGATATCGATTTTGAGCACCAGCGGCGCGAAGAGGTGATCCAGTACCTCTACAACAAGTACGGGCGCGACCGGGCAGCGCTCACCGCCGCCGTCATCACCTACCGCCCGCGCTCAGCCATTCGGGACGTAGGCAAGGCGCTGGGGTTTGACCTGGAGACGGTGGATGCGATTGCCAAGGGCCAGCAGTGGTTCGATGGCAAACAGGTCCGGCGCGAACGGTTCGAGGAACTGGGCATGGAGCCCGAGTCGCTGGCGGTGCGCCAACTTGTTGAATTGACCGGGCAGCTGATCGGGTTTCCGCGGCACTTGTCACAGCACACCGGCGGCTTTGTACTGACCCGCGATTTGCTCTGCCGCACGGTGCCGGTGGAGAACGCCTCCATGCCCGATCGCACCGTGATCCAGTGGGACAAGGACGACCTGGACGCAGCAGGCCTCCTCAAGGTGGATGTGCTGGCCCTGGGCATGCTCTCGGCCCTGCGGCGCGCTCTGGACTTCATCTCGGATCGGCGCGGCTACGCGTTCGGCATGCAAGACATTCCCGCAGAAGACAACGCCACCTACGACATGATCTGCAAAGCCGACACCGTAGGCGTCTTCCAGATCGAGAGCCGGGCGCAGATGAGCATGCTGCCGCGCCACCGGCCGCGCTGCTTTTATGACCTGGTCATCCAGGTGGCTATCGTGCGGCCAGGGCCCATTCAGGGCGGCATGGTGCATCCGTATCTGAACCGCCGCCAGGGCAAGGAGCCGGTGGTGTATCCGAGCAAGGACCTGGAACTGGCGCTCGGACGCACGCTGGGGGTGCCAATTTTTCAGGAGCAGGTGATGCAGGTGGCCATCCTGGCGGCTGGTTTTACGCCGGGTGAAGCCGATGGCCTGCGCAGGGCCATGGCGGCGTGGAAGCGCAAGGGAGGATTGGAGAAGTACTACAGCAAGATAGTGGATGGCATGACCGCACGTGGCTATGAGCAGGCGTTTGCCGAATCGATTTTTGAGCAGATCAAGGGGTTCTCGGAGTACGGGTTTCCAGAGAGCCATTCGGCCAGCTTTGCGCTGCTGGTCTACGCCTCGTCCTGGATCAAGTGCCACGAGCCCGCGGCGTTCCTTGCCGCCCTGCTCAACAGCCAACCGCTGGGCTTTTACTCTTCCAGCCAACTGGTGCAGGACGCGCGGCGCCATGGCGTCCAGGTGCGGCCGGTGGACGTGACGCACAGCGACGTGGAGTCCACCTTGGAAGATCTGTCCGAAGTTCCTGCCGTGCGGCTGGGCCTGCGCATGGTCAGAGGGCTGCAGAGCCACAGCGCCGAGCGCATCGTGCAGGAGCGAAGCAGAGCGCCGTTCGACAGCGCGCAAGATCTGGCCCGGCGGTGCCACCTGGAACTGCACGAGATGAAGCTGCTGGCCGCTGCCGGTGCGCTGCAGAGTCTGGCGGGGCATCGCCGGCAACAGGTCTGGGAAGCGGCTGCCCTGCACGCGGTGCCTGAACTCCTGCACGGCGCGCCGGTGGACGAGGAGGTTCTGGTGCTGGAAGAGGCCAAGGAAGGCGAAGAGGTGCTGTGGGACTTTGCCTCGGTGGGGCTGACGCTGCGCAGCCATCCGATGGCGCTGCTGCGAGCGCGCCTGGAGCGCTACCGCCTCAGGACTTCGGAGCAACTGCGCCAGGTTCCCGATGGGCGCATTGTTCGCACCGCCGGCATCGTGACCGTGCGCCAGCAGCCGCAGACGGCCGGCGGTACGGTCTTTGTGTCGCTCGAAGACGAGTACGGATCTATTCAGGTCATTGTCTGGCGCGGGGTGCGCGAGGCGCAGCGCGAGGTCTTGCTCGGCGCCCGGCTACTGGCTGTGAAGGGGCGCTGGCAGCGTGAAGGGGATGTGTGCAATCTGATTGCACAGAAGCTGGCGGACCTCTCGCCGCTGCTGGGGAGGTTGGGGACGCAGAGTCGGGATTTCAGGTGATGAATCTCCAAAGCTTCACGTGTCCACAAGACACCTCGGTGGCTCGATGGCTGCCCCGAATCAGCGCCTGCCATCGTCTCCTGCGAACCCAGGTGAGCCCCACTCAGGGGACAGAACCTTGGCAATCGACGCAAGCCCATCGGCGGCGCCCATTCGCAGACCTGCGTCCAGCCGCGTCGGTACAGCGCACTCATGGGGATTGATTCGAATAAGTCGCCCGCCGAACTCGTGAATCACACGCTGACTGAAGTGCCGGACCGAGGGGATCGCCGTGCCAGCGCCCAATTCGATGACGATGGTTCGCGTCACTCCCGAGAGCCAAGTGTTCTGTCGATTTTGCTGCGCTGCGCTGCGCCGATCGATCCATTCCCCGTCGCCGAACATCAGCACATTCGGGCGCGCCAGGCCGCCGCAGTGCGGGCAGGCGGGTGGCGCATTGCGCAGTCGGCACTCGTGCTCATCCACGTCCGGCTGAAAGCCATCGGCAAGCCAGACGTTTTCTCTGCAAGGTTCGAGGCATTGCAGGTGGTGAAGGGAACCGTGGCATTCATGGATATGTGCCTGGTCAAAGCCCGCCTTCTGAAACTGGCCATCCACGTTGCTGGTGAAGACGCTGAGCCCATGAAACATCTGGGAGCCCCAGCGCTTCAGAAGTTCGTATCCGAAATGCGGCACTGTCTCGCGGTACAGCGCCAAGCGGTGCTTGACCCATCTGCTAGCGTACATGCGGTGTATTGACACCGATCTCGCCAGAGTTGCACGAGGAGCCGAGATGGTGGGCCGTGAACTGATGCCTGCAAAGAGCGAGGATGCAGCGGTCTTCGACTTCGCTGCGGAGCGCCTGCGAATCAGTGAGTCATTCTTTCGCCTACAGGCCTCAATAGACACGACCCACAGGAGCTCGCGCTGGTCTTGAATGCTAGGACCGAGGGTAGCGACGACTCGAAACGGGCTAACGCGTCAGCCGCTGCCGCAGCTTCCCCGTGTGTTTCAGCAAGGCAGACGTGAGCTCTTCTTCTGTCGCTTGGAACCGTTGTGCAGGTGCAGGTATCGAGATGGCGGCAATCTCGCCTGAGGCACTGCGAATTGCGACAGACACGGCGCAAAGACCCTCGGAGTTCTCCTCCATGTCATAGGCGAAGCCGCGCTTTCGGATGAGCTCAATTTCCTTATCCAACTTGTCCCATGATGTGATCGTCTTCGCCGTGATGGGGTTCAATTTCAGACGCTTGCGCAGTCTGGCTATCTCCTCGTCCGGCATGGCGGCCAACACAGCCTTTCCGTTTGCGGACGAGTGCAGCGGGAACGACACCCCGACCGCAGAGATGGCCGTGAGTCGGTGGGTGCCCGACACCTGATCGATGAAGACCACCTTGTCCTGGTCTACCAAGGACAAGTCGACGGTTTCTCCACACTCCTTGGCGAGCGCCGCGAGTGTTTCTCTCGCCTCTTCGGCGATGTGAAAGCGTGTGGCCGCAGCGAGTGCCAAGAGCGCCGGGCCAAGGCGAACCCCGCTGGTGGCGGACGCAGCCAAGACAAAGCCTTCGTTGTCCAGAGCATCCACGATTCGCTGCACCGTGGAGCGAGGCAAGGAAACAGCCTTGGCCAACTCGCCGAGGCTGAGCCCGTCAGGTCGGCGCTCAAGTGCTCGAAGCAGCGCTGCGGCGCGCGCGATGACCTGAATGCCTTGGCGCTCTGAAGAAGGGGCTTCGTCGTCTGTCGGTTGCATGGGCCTGGGCATCAATTCATTTTGTCGAAGGGTCGCGGGTGTCGCAAGTTCCAGATGGCCTCGGGCGGATTTGCGATTTCGCCGAGGCAAAGCCCAGAGCGACACGTCATCTCGCCCGTTCACTTGGCAGGCCTTTCTCGCAGTTTAGTTGCTGCGCCAACAACCGTTTGCTGGGCGCTCCAGATGCGGACGTGGGCACCTGCCTGGCGTTGGCCCTTTCGATCCCATGGTGGGGAAAACACCGATTTCCGCATATCTTTATTGCACCACAATACGATGCAACTGTACCGCATCACGGTAACGTTAAATCCCTGACCAGAGACGCTTTCTTCGCAATGGGGCGATTCAGGCGGGTTCTTTGGCGACCAAGGAGAGCGAGATGACGATCAATGTTCGTGGCACGGATTACGAGGAAAACCTCAACAACAAGATGGGGCTTGAGTTCTATGACTTGAGCCACCCCTGGGGCCTGGGCCAGCCTTGCTGGCCCTACTTCGAGGACGTGAAGATCGAGCGCCTGCACACCATGGCGCGCTCGGGCGTCCTGACCCAAAAGATCACCACGGTGATGCACTCTGGCACGCACATCGATGCGCCGGCTCACGTGGTTGAAGGCACGGCCTTCATGGACGAAGTGCCGTTGCCGCACTTCTTCGGGACTGGCGTCGTGGTGTCGATCCCGAAGAAGAAGTGGGAAGTCATCACCGCCGCCGACCTGGAAGCCGTGAGCCCCCAGATTCGCGAAGGCGACATCGTCATCGTCAACACCGGCTGGCACAAGCACTACGGCGACAACCGCATGTACTACGCCTACTCGCCGGGCTTCTACAAGGAAGCCGGTGAGTGGTTCGCCAAGAAGAAGGTGAAGATGATCGGCAGCGACACCCAGGCGCTGGACCATCCGCTGGGCACCGCCATCGGCCCGCACGGCCCGGGCTGGCCCAACGGCCTGCTGCCTGACGTCAACCGCGAGTACGAGAGTGAGACCGGCCGCAAGGTGATCGAGGACTTCCCCGAGTGGGAACCCTGCCACCAAGCCATCCTGAAGCAAGGCATCTGCGGCTTCGAAAACGTTGGCGGTGAGATCGACAAGGTCACCGGCAAGCGCGTCACGTTCGCGGCCTTCCCCTGGCGGTGGACCAAGGGCGACGGTTGCATCGTGCGCCTGGTCGCCATCGTCGACCCGAGCGGCCAGTACCGCATCGAAACCGGCAAGTAAGCAGGAGACGCTCATGAAGGTCACCCACTTTTCGGACGCCAAGCCGTATGTGGCGCCCAACCACTACGAGATGCGCTCACTGCGCCTGCAGGGCTTCGAGGCGGGCGGCCCCGAGCAGTTCTGGACAGGCCTGTCCCACTTCCTGCCTGGCGGCGGGGCGGGCCCGGATGCCTCCCCGCTGGAAAAGGTCTATGTCGTTCTGGCGGGCGAACTCCGCGTCAAGACCGAAGACCAGGACCTGGTGCTTCGTGCCATGGACAGCTGCTTCATTCCCGCCAACGAAGTCCGCGAAGTGAAGAACGAAGGTAATGAGGTTGCCACGATGCTCGTCGTGATGCCTTATCCGCCAAAAACCGAGAGCAAGTCATGACTGAATGGCTGAAGAACCCCGCGTCGCTTTTCGACGTGCGCGGCAAGGTGGCCGTGGTCACGGGCTCGTCCGGCGCGTTTGGCGCGCTGGCCTCCAAGGTACTTGCGGGGGCAGGGGCGAAGCTGGTCTTGGCTGCCGGCAACCAGCAAGCGCTCAAGGAAACCGCTGAGGCCTGCCGGGCCCTGGGTGCGGAGGTACGCACGGTCGCTCGACGTCCGAGTACGGACGCTGACTGCGCCGCCATCATGGATGCGGCCCTGGATGCCTGGGACCAACTCGACATCCTCGTGATGGGGTCGGGGCTCAATGACCCGTGCTCCATCGTCGACATGTCCCTCGACCGATTCGAGAGCGTGATGGATGGCAACGTCACCAGCACCTGGCTGCTGTGCCGCGCGTTTGGTCAACGTGTCATCCCGCGCGGTGTGGGCGGCAAGGTGGTGCTGGTCTCGTCGGCACGCGGAAAGCTGGGTCACCCCGCCGGGTACAGCGCCTACTGCGCTTCCAAGGCTGCTACAGATGGTCTGACCCGCGCGCTGGGCTGCGAATGGGGCAAGCACGGCATCACCGTGAATGCCATCGCACCAACCGTATTCCGGTCGCCGCTGACCGCCTGGATGTTCGAGGACACCGAAAAGGCGCGTACGGTTCGCGATGGTTTCCTGTCCCGCGTGCCGCTGGGCCGCCTGGGGGAGCCCGAGGATCTGGCTGGCCCGCTGCTGTTCCTGTGCTCCAAGGCGTCCGCCTTCCACACCGGCCACACCGTCTATGCAGACGGCGGCTACACGGCAGGGTGAAGGCGATGGCGGAGAAAGAACAGATCGCCATCATCGGTGCCGGCCTCATGGGCCACGGCATCGCCCAAGTCTTCGCCTTGGCCGGTCACCTGGTGACAGTCTACGACCCGAACCCGGACGCCCTGGTCACGTTGCGCGAGCGCATCTGCAAGAACCTGATTGACCTGGGCCAGGACGCCGGTGCCATTGAGCGCGTGTTCCCGGTCGAGGAGCTGGGTGAGTGTGTTGCCTCCGCCGACGTGGTGTTCGAGGCTGGCCCAGAAAATCTGGCCTTCAAGAACAAGCTGTTTGAGCAGTTGCAATTGCTGGCGCCGGCGCATGCCCTGCTGGCAAGCAACACCTCGGTGATTCCCATCACGGACATCATGCGCGGCCTGCGCACTGGTCACCGTGCCATGGGAACCCACTGGTGGAACCCTCCGTACCTGATCCCCCTCGTTGAGGTGATCAAGACTCCGGACACAGATCCTACGCTGGCACAGCGCATGTTTGACCTGTTGGCATCGGTGGGCAAGACCCCGGCCATGGTCGAGAAGGATGTCCCGGGCTTCATCGGCAACCGACTCCAACACGCCCTGTGGCGCGAAGCCGTGGCGCTGGTGGCCGACGGCGTTTGCGATGCCGAGACCGTGGACACCGTGGTCAAGGCCAGCTTTGGTCGACGCCTACCGGTTCTCGGCCCGCTAGAGAACGCAGACCTGGTCGGCATCGACCTCACGTTGGCGATCCACGAGACGGTGCTTCCGTCCATCAATGCAACACCTGGGCCATCGCCCTACCTTCAGCAACTCATCGACGCCAGCAGGCTGGGCATGAAGAGTGGCGAAGGCTTCCGTACCTGGACCCCAGAACAGCAGGCCGAGCTGCGCGCCAGAGTGCTCGGCCACCTCAAGGCGATGAACGCCTCAGAAGGACGTTGAACGAGTCGTTTATTTGACCGTGCTGCCCAGTCGCTGATGGGCAGCTTCCTCACTCAGACAGGAGCCGCCATGACCAAGCCGAAAAAAGTCATTATCACTTGTGCCGTTACCGGCGCGATCCACACGCCGTCGATGTCGCAGTACTTGCCGCTGACACCCAAGGACATCGCACAGCAATCCATCGACGCGGCCAACGCGGGCGCGTCGATTCTGCATTTACACGCCCGCGATCCGATCGATGGGCGCCCCAGCGCCGATCCCGAGATCTTTGCGGAGTTCCTCGGTCCGATCAAGGCGGTGACCGATGCAGTGATCAACATCACCAGCGGTGGTTCCACCAAGATGACCTTGCCCGAGCGGCTTGCGCCCCCGCTGAGGTTCAAGCCCGAGATGGCATCGTTGAACATGGGTTCGATGAACTTCTCCATCCACCCGGTGGCGAACAAGATCAAGAACTGGAAGTACGACTGGGAACAGGCTTACGTTGAAGGCACCGAAGACATCATCTTCCGCAATACCTTCCGCGACATCCGCCACATCTTGAAGGACCTCGGCGAGGGCTGCGGAACACGATTCGAGTTCGAGTGCTACGACGTTGGCCACCTGTACAACCTGGCGTATTTCGTCGACGCTGGCCTGATCAAGCCGCCGTTCTTCGTCCAGACCATTTTCGGCATCCTGGGCGGCATCGGCCCCGACCCGCAGAACGTCACCTTCATGCGCGACACGGCCAACCGGCTGTTCGGCAACGACTACCACTGGTCGGTGTTGGGCGCTGGCCGCCACCAGATGTCGCTCCTCACCTACGCGGCCATCCAGGGCGCCAACGTCCGCGTTGGCCTGGAAGACAGCGTGTACCTCGGACGCGGCCAGATGGCCGAAAGCAACGCGGCGCAGGTCAAGAAGATCCGCCACATCCTCGAAGAGCTGGGCTGCGAAATCGCCACTCCCGCCGAGGCCCGCGCCATGCTGGCACTCAAGGGTGGCGACAACGTCGCATTCTGAAGTTTCCCACCAGACCATAACGGAGACAAACGATGAAACTTAGCTTCATCCCGGCCGCCTGCGCAAGCCTGTTCGCTGCCGGCCTCTCGTCGGCAGTATTGGCGCAATCCACAGATGGTGCGAATGCACCTCCATTCACGCTGTTCGAATCCTTTGAGCAAGCCACTGGCGTCAAGCTGTCTGGTTTGCTTCAGGTGGGCGCATCCACGAACAACACCACCACTCACGCACAAGCGACGGCCGGCCACAGCAACCTGCCCATCGTCGGACCGGCGGATGAAGGCCTGCAACTGAACGCGCTGCAGTTCCTGTTCGAGAAGTCGATGCACACCAACCTGCTGCCCCGCATCACGCCCACGCCGGGACCGGTGCCATGGGAGTTCTCGTGGGGTTTTCACGCTGAACTGCTCTACGGGCGCAATGGCCTGCCGGCCAGCATGCAGGGGCTGGATGCCGACTGGGGCATCAACGCCACCCCGGCGGGCACGCCTCCTGGCACAAATCGCCAGAATTACCTAGCCTTGCCGCAGGTCTACGGCGAGATGTACCTGCCGTTCGCCCAGGGCATGACACTGATGGCCGGTCGATTTGGCTCTGGTGTCGGCTACGAAATCCCGTCCGCCTGGCGTCCGGGCCCAAACTTCTTCTACTCGCGCACCTACGCCTTCGTGTCCCAGCCTGACCAGGTGACCGGCGCGCTGTTCTCCGCCAATCTGCTGCGCAACGACACCGGCTTCCTGGCTGGTGAGCTGGGTGTGGTGAATGGCCGCCAGAACTGGAAGGACAACAACGGCGATAAGAGCATCATCGGTGCGCTGCGCTGGCGTAGCGGCGACATGCAGACATGGGTGGACTACAGCTTCATGCGCGGCAACGAGCAGAACTCGCCGTCCGGCGCGCCGCAAATGCCCGTCGCGCGGGTGATTTCGCCGCGTGGCCAGCTGCGCCAGCACCACTCGCTGTCCGTCATCGTGCACCCGGCCGATGGCTGGGAATTGCATGGTGAAGCGCTGTATGGCAAGCAAGCTGGCGATGGCCAGCCGGACACCATCGACATCCTGTCGGGCCCCTTCTACAAGGGTGGCAACTACTCTGGCCTGAACGCTCAAGCCTTGTATCGCACCAGTCCGACTGTGCAGTACGGCGTGCGCGTTGAGACCTTCCATGACCGCAAGGGTACGGCCTTGTTCCCAGTCACCGGTGTGCCCGGCAACTTCAATGCCGTCACTGTCGGCGCCAAGCTGGACCTAACCAAGAACATCGTGTTCCGCCCAGAGCTGCGCTACGACTGGCAGTCCAACAACAACGGTATCAAGGCCTACGGTGGCGGCACCGCCACCAAGCAGACCACACTGTCCGCTGATGTGGTCGTGTATTTCTGAAGCGATTGACTTCCCTCGGCCTTCGGGTCGAGCTCAAAAGGAGACTCCAATGAAGTTTGCGAACAAGTTTGGCCAGATGGCCCTAGCCGCTGCCATGGTGGCTGGCACGTTGCCGGTGGCCCATGCAGAAGAGATCGTCATCGGCGCGTCCATCCCTCTGTCGGGTACGCTGGCCGGGTTCGGCATGTACCAGAAGTGGGGCTACGAGACCGCCGTCAACGACATCAACAAGGCCGGCGGCCTGACGGTCGATGGCAAGAAGGTGACCGTCAAGCTCGTCATCCGTGACGACAAGACCGACCCCAATGTCACCGCCAGCAACACCGAGAGCCTGATTTCGCGTGACAAGGCCGTGGCGCTGCTGGGCTCCTGCACGCCTGCGCTGGTGAACGCCGGTGCTCTGGTAGCCGAGCGCCGCAAGGTGCCCTTGGTGGCGGGCTGCGACCCGCTGCAGGCTTTCAAGTCGGTGCGCAAGTGGCAATACGCCTGGGTCCTGTTCTTCGACGAGACCGAACTCGCTACGGCGCCTTTCCGCATGATGGCTGACCTCGGCCTGCAAACCAACAAGAAGGTCGCGATCCTGGCGGACAACGGTCCTGACGGCACCGTGGTCGGCGGCAAGATCTGGCCTGAGACCGCCAAGGCCGGCAACTACACGGTGGCTCAGAACACCTCGTTCCCGACCGATTCGACCCAGTTCACCACCATGGTGGCTGAGGCCAAGTCGAATGGTGCAGACATCGTCCTGGTGGACGCGATTCCCCCTCAGGCGATCGCCATGCGCAAGCAAATGGCGTCCGCGGGCTTCTCGCCCAAGCTGTTGGTGATGGAAAAGGGCGCCGAGCCTGAATTCTTCGCCCAGGCCACTGGCAAACTGGCCAACGGCGTCCTGGTGGGCGGCTATTGGGACCCGAGCTTCCCTTATCCCGGTGCGGCCGACCTGGCCAAACGCTTCGAGTCTGAGACCAAGCAGACGCAAAGCCAGCACATTGCCGACTCACACGTGGCCGCTCAAATTCTCTTGGATGCCATCGGTGCAGCGGGCTCCGTGGACCGGGAGAAGATCAACGCCGCGATCGCCAAGACCAACAAGACCTACGCGGTCGGCCCAGTCAAGTTTGACAGCGGCAACACCTCGGCCATTCCCATCGCCCTAATGCAATGGCAGAACGGGAAGGCTGTCGTGGTGTGGCCCAAGGATCGCGCCAACGGCAAGCTGATATTCCCGTTGCCTGAGTCGAAGTAAATTCACATCAGTGGACAGCAGGAGGCACCATGCCGAACTTTGATGTCGTGGTCAGCAGTCTGGTGTCGGGATTCCTCCTTGGAGGAATTCTGGCCCTGATTGCCCTGGGCCTTTCGATCGCGCTGGGCGTCATGCGCCTGGTGAACCTGGCCCACGGAGAGTTGCTCGTCTGTGGCGCTTACCTGAGCTACTTTCTGCTGAGTCACTTCGGCATTGACCCCATTGCCGGCTTGCTGCTGGTGGGGGGGCTCATGGCGGTCATAGCCTTGCCATTCCAGCGGTTGCTCATCGCACCGCTGGCTAGCAAAGGCATGGAGGCCCCCATGATGACCATGTTCGGCGTCTCCATCATCCTGCAGAACCTGCTCCTGCTTGCCTTCACGGCGGACACCCGAACTATTGACGCGCCGTATGCGGCTCGCCCCCTCAGCATAGGTCCGGTCACTGTGTCGCAGATCTATGTGATCGGGTTCGTGCTGTCGGTGATCCTGGTCGGGCTGGTCCATCTGCTGGTCACCCGGACGGCCTTTGGCCGCGAACTGCGCGCCAGCTCTGCAGATGCCACGGCTGCCGCCGCGATGGGTGTCGACGTCAAGCGCGTGCACGCGTTGACCTTTGCGCTCGGAGCGGCCTGTGCGGCCATGGGCGGTGTGCTGATCGGCACGGCATTCTCATTCACACCGGGCACGGGCTCGACCTATTTGCTGATCAGCTTCGCCGTGGTGGTTCTGGGTGGCGTCGGCAACATCTTCGGCACGCTCATGGCTGGTATCGCCATGGGCCTGTTGCAGAGCCTGGGTGCCGTGGTCCTGGGTGACGGCTACCGCGATCTGGTCGGCCTTGTATTGTTCCTACTTGCCCTGGCCCTGAGGCCGTCGGGCATCACAGCATCGGGAGGCCGCTGATGGCCGCGACCATGAACGAGCCGGCCCTGCCGGTGGAAGTCCAAACGACCTTGGGTCGGCAGGCGAGACTCTTGATGCTCCCAGCCTTGCTCGTGACACTGGCGGTGGCCGCACCGCAGCTGTCCGACTATGCTCTGGAGATCGGTTTTCGCTTGTTCCTGATGATCACGCTTGCAGAGGCCTGGAATCTGCTGGCCGGCTATGGCGGCCTGGTGTCGTTGGGCACAGCATCCTTCGTTGGGGTGGGGGCCTACGCGCTGACCGGCCTGATCAACAAGGCAGGACTGCCGCTGGCGCTGGCGATTCCCGGAGGCGGTGTCGCGGGTGCGCTGCTCGCCTTGGCCGTTTGCCGCGCTGTCTTCAGGCTTCGCGGCTTGTACTTCACAGTCGGCACGCTGGCGCTGGCCGAGGCGCTGCGCCTGCTGATGGTGAACTACAGCGGATTCGGTGGTGCCTCGGGCCTGTTCCTGAGTATCGATCCACCCGGCCTGCGTGACCTCTACTGGGTGGCACTCAGCATCCTGGCATTCACTTCGGTCGTGATGACGATCGCGACCCAATCCCGCTTCTCCATTCTGCTGCGCAGCGTTCGTGATGACGAGGATGCGGCGGCCCAGATTGGTGTCCGCCCCTTCCGCATCAAGTTGATAGCCTTCGTGCTGGCCAGCTTCCTAATGGGCATAGCTGGTGCACTTCAAGGTCTGAAGGTTGGCACCGTTGAGCCCTATGGCACCTTTGGCATGCAATGGACGGTCAATGTGCTCTCGATCGTGATCATTGGCGGCCAGGGCCAGCGAGCAGGCCCGGCAGTGGGTGCCATCTTCGTGGTAGCGTTGTCGGAGCTGTTGGCCGACTACCCCGCTCTGCACCTGTCGATCACCGGTCTGATCCTGATTCTGGTCATTCGCTTTGCGCCGCAGGGCCTGGTGGGCCTGGCCAAGCGTTTGACCGCAACCAAGGGGGGCAAGTCATGACCAGTCCTCTCATCCAGGCAGAGGGCCTGGTCAAGCGGTACGGCGGCATTGTCGCCACCGACAACGTCTCGCTCGAACTCAAGCACGGTGAGGTGATGGGCATCATCGGCCCCAACGGCGCAGGCAAATCGACCTTGATCAGCTTACTGGGGGGGGCACTGGCACCAAGCGAGGGCCGCATTCTGCTCAACGGTCTGGATGTGACGGCACTGCCTGCATCGGACCGCGCTCGGCGCGGCATTGGTCGCACCTACCAGATCCCGCGGCCGTTTCTCGACATGACGGTGCGCGAGAACCTGCTTGCCGCTCGCTTCTCGCTGCACCCGTTTGATTCGGGTGCCAAGGCTAAGCAGGCCTGTGACGCCATCCTGGTTCGATGCGGCCTGGATGATGCGGCAGACCTGAAGGGGCGTGAGCTGCCGCTGCTACGTCGCAAGCGGCTGGAAGTCGCTCGTGCGCTGGCCTTGCAACCCAAGTTGCTGTTGCTAGACGAGGTGGGCGCTGGCCTGGTCGATTCGGAAGTGACCGAGCTGATTGACCTGGTGAAGTCGCTCAAGAACGAAGTGGACGGCATCATCATCATCGAGCACGTCTTGCGCGTGGTTCGAGAGTGCTGCAGCCGTTTGCTCGTAGTGAATTTCGGGAAAAAGTTTACCGAGGGAACCACAGCGGACGTGCTGGCCAGCGATGATGTGGCGGCAGTCTACCTGGGCACCGCACATGGTGGCGACAAGAACCCAGGTCGCACGGCGGGCAAGACCCCTGCCGAGAAAGCGGCAGCCCCGACCCATGCGGGCGCCATCGCCGGCCTAGTGGCACCAACCAAAGCGAGTCAGGTCAGCGCTGCACCAGTGCTTGAACTGCGCGGCGTTCACGCCGGTTACGGACAAGCCCGCGTTCTCAACGGTATCGACCTGAAGGTCAACGCCGGTCAGGTCGTGGCCATCCTGGGAACCAACGGGGTGGGCAAGACCACGCTGTCTCAGGTCATCAGCGGCACCAACAAGCCTACCGCGGGCAAGATGCTGATCGACGGCGTGGATGTCACTGGCATGCCTGCCCATCGCATCTCGCGCCTCGGCCTGGCCCAGTGCATGGAAGGGCGGCGGATCTTTGCACCGCTTACGGTCGAAGAGAACCTGCTCCTGCCAGCGCGTAGCGTGCCGGCGGAGCAGAGGGCAGAGCGCCTGGAGCGTGTCTACACGCTGCTTCCGGATTTAAAGGAACGCCGACTCAACGGTGGCACATCGATGTCCGGTGGCCAGCAGCAGATGCTCGCCATTGGCAGAGCCTTGATGTCTCGCCCCCGCCTGGTGCTTTTCGACGAGATCAGTTTGGGCCTGGCGCCCATCATGATGGACAGGCTGTACGCCGCCTTGAGCGAATTGCGGGCAGCTGGGCTCACGATGCTGATCGTCGAACAAGACGTAGAACGCGCACTGGAACTCGCCGACGATGTTCATGTGATGGAACGTGGTCAATTCGCGCTCTCGGGCACCGCCAAAGCCATACGCGAAGACCCGCGCCTGCGACATCTGTACATTGGCACTGCAGACTAAACCTGGAGACAAAACATGCTGCTCAACGAAGCGAACCGTTTGCTAGATCCCGCACCTATGCCTCTTGAGACCGGCTACGAACGGGCGCCTGACGGCGTCCTGCATGTGGCCTGCCGCACCGATCTGCATGGGTGCACGGGCGAGATGTTCGAGTGGTGGTTTCGGTCTCGTCCGAACACTCAGCAGTACATATGGTGGCACCCCGTCGATCACGTCTCCAGCGATTGGGAAGGGGGTGACTCCAGCACCCACGTGGGATCGACCCACGTCGTGGAGGAGTTCTTCACCGGCCTGCCAGCCGCGAAGTTACTGATCCAGTTCCGTGCCAATGAGGAGTTCTTCGATGCCGACGCCTACAAGTCGGCCAGGGCGGAAGGGCGCATCAGCGGCTCCGTTTGCGGGCGAACCGGCATGGGGTGGGACGCGCCGCGCCTGCCCGACGGCCGCATGCTGGGCGGACGCCTGCTGCACATCGCTCGGAACACCCCCTGGGGCTGTGCGCTAAGAAGCCACTTCTACATGGGGCAGGACCTGCCCATAGCTGGGAAGAGCCCTGCAGAGATCGCAGAGATGATCCCGGACGCCTTCGCGATAGGTCTGCTGCAGCATTGCTACAACGAGTTCACTTTCCTGTCGCGCTTCCTACCTTCGCTGTTCATCGCGGAGAACCGCAAGACCCACAAGGTCGAGCTGCCCTGGTAAGGGCGGTTTCCCGATCACCAACCAGTGCTGTCGTGAAGCCCGATGCCAGACAGCGTCTGGCCAAGACGCTGTTGTGGGTTACGCCGGCACTCTGGTCCTCCAATTACGTGATCGCCAGGGCTGCAAACGGGGTCTTGGCGCCGCATGTTCTGGCGCTGGGGCGCTGGACTTTCGCATTGCTGTTGCTGCTTCCACTAGTCTGGTCGACCAGACACGAGATCGTGGCCGCGTCACAGCGGGAGTGGGGGCAATGGCTGGTGTTGGGGGCGCTGGGCATGTGGATCTGTGGCGCCTTTGTCTATGTCGGCGGCCAGTCGACATCGGCCACCAACATAGGGCTGATCTACGCTGCCACGCCAGTGGGTATCGCCGTGATGAGTCGGCACCTCTTGCACGAACGTGCCACGCGTGCCCAGCAGTTCGCAATGGGCCTAGCCCTGCTGGGCGTGCTTTTCATCATTTCTCGTGGCGACCTGTTGAGCCTGATGCAGGCGCATTTCGTGGCGGGCGACCTCTGGATCCTTGCTGCGGCGTGTTCGTGGGTGGTCTTCTCAGTGCTGCAGCAGTTTTGGCAGTCTGAGCTGAGCCCACGCCAGCGACTGGTGGGCATAACGGTGGGGGGTCTGATCGTCCTGCTGCCCTTCACCGCGCTGGAGCTTGCCGTCACGATTGCACCAGCGCTGACCGCCAAGGCCCTGTTGCTGATCGTGCTGGCGGGCCTGCTGCCCGGCTTCCTGTCCTACCAGGCCTATTCCTTCATGGTTCGTGAACTTGGCGCCACCCGTGCTGGCGTGGTCATGTACCTGAGCCCCGTTTATGCCGCGATTACCGCATGGTGGCTGCTGGGTGAGGCGCCGCATTGGTTTCACGCTTGGGGTGCTGCACTCATCCTGCCCAGCATCTACCTGGCATCCATTCAACCGAGGAACAACGAATGACCATTAACCGACGGTCCAAGAACATCACTGAAGGCGTTGCCCGCACGTCCAACCGCTCCATGTACTACGGCATGGGTTACCAAGAGTCAGACTTTGGCAAACCCATGATCGGTGTGGCCAATGGCCACTCCACCATCACACCATGCAACTCTGGCTTGCAGAAGCTGGCCGATAGATCGTGCGCCCAGGCGCCTTCTTGCTGGTGTTGGGCAACGTGCCCAGCGCCGCGATGCTCATGCGCCGCATCAGCGTGGTCATATAGTTGCGGCCGACCGCGAAGCCTTCGGCTCGCAGCAGGTCGCGTAGCATGCGGGCTCCGGCGAAGGGAACCTCCAGGTGAAGTTCGTCGACACGACGCATCAGCCTCAGGTCACCATCGCTCACTGGCTTGGCCGTGTAGTACGCAGAGCCTCGGCTGATGTTCACCAGTTCGGCCTGGCGCTGGATCGGCAGATCGTGGCATCGATCAATCATCGCTTTGCGCTCAGCATGCCGGCCTTGATGAGCGCACCCTCCAAAAAATCATTCTCTAGCGCCAACCGGCCAATCTTCGCGTGCAGCGTCTTCAGGTCGATCGTGGGCTCGGGCGTCGATGGCTCGCCTCCGAACACATCTGCCGCTCGCGTGAGCAACTGGTTCCTCCAGTCGGTGATCTGGTTGGGGTGCACGTCACCCTGCTGCGCTAATTCGGCCAGCGCCCTTGTCGCCTCGAACGGCGGTCAGCGCCACCTTGGCCTTGAATGCCGCTGAGTGCGTACGGCGGGGTCTTCTGCTCATCTTTGCTCCAATATTCACAGGCGAGGTCCTCGCCAGCAGGAGCAGTTTCCACACTTATCGGAATGTTCAGATTTCCGGGGCCAGCTCTACCTGACACTGGCACGCTTGTATCCTCTGGGTCATGAGCACCGCGTGTCACACGAGACCATCTACAACTGCATTTATGCCATGCCCGTGGGGGAGCTTCGCAAAGAGTTGATCGCCACCTTGCGCCACGCCCACAACAAGCGCCTGCCGCGCAGCAAAGGCAAGGACCGCAGGGGTCAGATCCCTGACATGCTGAGCATCCACGTGCGCCCTCCAGAGATCGGAGACCGCCAGCTCCCTGGGCACTGGGAAGGTGACCTGATCAAAGGCGAAGGCAATGCCAGTGCGGTGGGAACCTTGGTGGAGCGCACCAGCCGTTTGGTCATGCTGGTCAAACTCCCAGAGTTCAGGCCAGCCAGCGCTGCCAACGTCTTGCAGGGCTTCACGGACAAGCTGCTGAGCATTGCCCAACCGATGCGCCTCTCCATGACGTACGACCAGGGCAGGGAGATGAGCATGCACAAGAAGCTCAGCGAGCAGACCGGCATAGCGGTGTACTTCTGCGACCCACACAGCCCCTGGCAGCGGGGCTCCAACGAGAACATGAATGGCCTGGTGCGCCAGTACCTGCCCAAGGGGACGGACCTGAGCATCTACAGCCAGGAGCAGCTCGATGCGATAGCCGATGAAATCAACAACCGCCCCAGAAAGGGTCTGGGGGTACGATCACCGCTGGCTGTGTACCGCGAGTTGCTGATCAACAACCCGCAGCACTCCACCCTTGTTCATTGATATCCAGGGTGTTGCGCTTCGCTATTGAATCCGCCGCCTTCCCCAAGAAATCCGAGAGGGAATTCGGGAATCGGCCCTCGCCGGGATCGGCCGGCGTGGCCTGTTTGCTGGGTTTTCCCGCTTGGCGGGTTAAGGATTTATCCGTAAATTATGTAAACTCCAGACCTGAGTCGAGCTTCACTTGGCGTGGGAAAGACAGATGACCAAGGCCCATGCCCATTCATGGGAGGTGACGGATGAATTCTGGAGACGGGTGGAGCCCCTGGTCCCGCAGCCAGTGCGCGACCCGAACAAACAATA
The DNA here is from genome assembly GCF_059424465.1 of Simplicispira sp. GW247-4R2A. NCBI lineage: Bacteria > Pseudomonadati > Pseudomonadota > Betaproteobacteria > Burkholderiales > Comamonadaceae > Simplicispira > Simplicispira sp. GW247-4R2A. Next base: position 89,758 of record NZ_JBWKZM010000019.1, read on the forward strand.
CCTGCGCAGTGCAGGAGCGGGGCGCCCACCAAAGGCACCTCGATTGGTTTTCGAGGCCATCGTGTACGTCCTGAGGACGGGCTGTCAATGGAAGGCACTGCCAGCCGAGCGCTTTGGCAGTGCCAGCGCTGTGCATCAGAAATTCATGCAATGGTCCAAGGCCGGGTTCTTTGAGTCGTTATGGAAGGCAGGCCTTGCCGAATACGACGATCTCGAAGGCATTGCCTGGCGCTGGCAGAGCATTGACGGGGCGATGTTCAAGGCGCCGCTGGCGCAAGAGGCAGTTGGTTCCAATCCGACGGATCGGGGGAAAAAATGGCAGCAAGCGCCATTTGCTGGTGGACGGGCGTGGCGTCCCGTTGTCACTCGTCGTGACGGGAGTCAACGCACACGACGTGACGCAGATTGAGGCCGTGCTCGATGCCATCGTGGTCAAACGCCCGACTCCAAAGCAGCGACGCTCCAAACATCTGTG
>NZ_JBWKZM010000020.1:0-89886 GCF_059424465.1 Simplicispira sp. GW247-4R2A
CCCCAGTGTGATGCAGTTGGCCATCAAGGAAAAGGGCGCCCTGCACGCGGCCTACATTCCCTTTTTTGTCGAGGGCGGTATCTTCGTGCCGACGCCGCGCGAGTACCGGTTGGGTGATGATGTCTATGTGCTGCTGACGCTGCCCGACGATACGCAGCGCTATCCCGTGGCTGGTCGGGTGGCCTGGGTCACGCCAGCGCGCGCTGGTGGGAACCGCACCCAGGGTGTGGGCATCCAGTTCCCCAAGGATGAAAAATCGCGCCAGCTCAAGCACAAGATCGAGGAAATCCTCGGCACCGCCCTGGGCTCCGAGCGTCCCACGCAAACCATTTGATTGCACGCGGTGCGGCCCGAGGGCCACGCCGTTGATTGAACCGGCGCACCAAGCGTCGTGCCCATGTTTACCGATTCCCACTGCCATCTGAGTTTTCCTGAACTGGCGGCACAGCTGCCCGCCATCCGCGAGGCGATGGCACAGGCCCAAGTTGAGCGGGCGCTGTGCATCTGCACCACGCTGGAAGAATTTTCCGACGTGCATGCCCTGGCGCTGGCGCACGACAACTTCTGGTGTTCCGTCGGGGTGCACCCGGACAACGAAGGCGTGCAGGAGCCCAGCGTTCAAGACTTGCTGACGCGCGCCGCGCTGCCCCGCGTTGTGGCCATCGGCGAAACGGGGTTGGACTACTACGGCATGGAGGACCGCAAAGGTGGGCGCAGCATTGCCGATCTCGAGTGGCAGCGCGAACGCTTTCGTACCCACATACGCGCAGCGCGCGCCTGCGGCCTTCCGCTCGTCATCCACACCCGCAGCGCCTCAGATGACACGCTTGCCATTCTGCGTGAAGAGAGCCAGGGCGAAGCCGCCCACCGTGCAGGTGGTGTCTTCCACTGCTTCACCGAATCGCAGGCCGTGGCGCGCGCGGCACTCGATATGGGTTTCTATATTTCGTTCTCGGGCATCATCACTTTTAAAAATGCCCAGGATCTGCGCGACGTGGCCGCCTTTGTGCCGCTGGACCGGCTGCTGATCGAAACCGACAGCCCCTACCTGGCGCCAGTGCCGTTTCGCGGCAAGACCAACTCCCCTGCGTACGTGCCCTATGTGGCGCAGCAGATCGCACAGGTGCGGGGGATCGCCGTGGAAGCGGTGGCCGAGGCCACCAGCCACAACTTTGATCAGCTGTTTGCGCGGGTGGCGGCATGCTAGGGCGGCGCGGTGTGATCAGTCTGTGCGCGCTGCTCGTGATGCCGGCAGCACGAGCAGGCTCGTTCGAGGACTTTTTTGCCGCCATCCAGCGCGACGATGCGAGCACCGTACAAGATTTGCTGCGCCGGGGCTTCGACCCCAACAGCCTCGATACCCGCGGCACCCCTGGTCTGTCCGTTGCCCTGCAGGCCGATGCGCTGCGCGTGGCCGCTGTCCTGATTCGCGCCCCCGAGACGAACGTCAATCTGCGCAATGCCCATCAGGAAACCCCTTTGATGTTTGCAGCGCTGCGCGGCCAACTGGAGATGGCACGCGCGCTGATTGCCCGTGACGCCGATATCAACCACCCGGGTTGGACCCCACTGCACTATGCAGCGTCAGGATCGAGCAAGTACCAAACGGACATTATTTCCCTGCTGCTGGAGCATTCCGCCTATATCGACGCGGCATCGCCCAACGGCAGCACGCCGCTGATGATGGCCGCACAGTACGGCACCAGCGAATCGGTGGCACTGCTGCTGAGCGAGGGGGCCGACCCGTCGCTGCGCAACCAGTTGCGGCTCTCTGCGGTGGATTTCGCGCTGCGCGCCGAGCGCAAGGATGTGGCGCAAAGCATTGCCGATGCGATTCGCAGGCGCCAGCCGCAGCGCGGACACTGGTAGCGCTTGCTTTGTTTACGCGCCCGGGGTAGGCCGCGACTGGAGGCGGGCGTACAAGCCTTCCATTGCCATCAACTCCTGGTGCGTGCCTTGCTCGACGACATGGCCGCGGTCCATGACGACCACGCGGTCGGCGTGTTCGATGGTTGAGAGCCGGTGGGCAATCACGATGGTGGTTCGCCCCTGCATCAACCGGGCCAGCGCGTCCTGCACCAGCCTCTCAGACTCGGTATCCAGCGCCGACGTGGCTTCGTCCAGAATGAGAATGGGCGCATCCTTGTAGAGCGCCCGAGCGATCGCCAGGCGCTGGCGCTGGCCGCCGGAGAGTTGCGTCGCGTTGTGGCCCACGGGTGTGTCCATGCCCTGCGGCAAGCCCGCTACATGCTCGGCCAGGTTGGCTGCGGCAAGGCAGCTCTGTACGCGCGCCCTGTCCGGGGCGGCGCCCAGTGCGACGTTGGCCGCCAGCGTATCGTTGAACATCACCACGTCCTGGCTGACAAAGGCAAACTGCGCGCGCAAGCTGGCCAGATCCCAAGTCTCCAGCGCGTGGCCATCGAGCAGCACCTGGCCAGCATCGCAAGCGACAAAGCGCGGCAGCAGGTTGGCCAGCGTGGTTTTTCCAGCGCCCGAGGGGCCCACCAACGCGACGATTTCACCCGGACGCACGGTAAAGCTCACGCGGTCGAGCGCGGGAGGGCGGTCGACTGCAAACGTCACACTCACGTTGTCGAATGCGATGGCGCCCTGGGCCCGTTCGCTGGTGTGGCTGCCGCCTGTTTCAGCGGGTGTTTCGCCAAGCAAGAACAAGCCACGCTCCAATGCGGCGACCCCGCGTGTGATCGGATTGGCCACATCGGCCAAGCGGCGAATGGGGGCAATCAACATCAGCATGGCGGTGATAAAGGCCACAAACCCGCCCACGGTCACCTCTTTCGCCACCGCTGCTTGCCCCTGGCTTTGCCAAAGTGCTGTGCAGATCACCGCCGAGAGCGCTGCGGCAGCCAGTAACTGGGTGAGGGGTGTCATCGCGGCAGAAGCGATGGTGGCCTTGATGGCCAAGCCGCGCAGGTTGCGGCTGAGCACGCCAAAACGCTCTGACTGGCCTGCTTGCGCCGCATGCAGCCGCACCATGCGGTGCGCCAGCACGTTTTCTTCGACCACGTAGGCGAGGGCATCGGTCGCTTGCTGGCTGGTCTTGGTGATGCGGTATAGCCGGCGCGAGAGGGTCTTCATGATCCAGGCCACGCCCGGCACTACCACGCCGACGATCAGAGTGAGCTGCCAGTTGAGGTACAGCAGGTACATCAGCAGCGCGATCAGCGTGAAGCCGTCGCGCGAAAGCCCGAGCAGTGCCTGCACCAGCAGGGTGGCCCCGGTTTGCACTTCGTACACCACCGTATTGGAGAGCATGCTTGCCGACTGGCGCGAAAACAGCCCCATGTCGGCTGCCAGCAAGCGCGCAAACAAGGTCTGGCGAAGGATCAGCATGCCTTCGTTCGCAATGCGTGCCAGCGCGTATTGCCCGACAAACTGGGCCATTCCTCGCACCAAGAACACCCCCATGATCGCAAGCGGCACCACCCACAGCTGGAGGTTGCCCTGTGTAAACCCTCGATCAAGCAAGGGCTTGAGCAGCGCAGGAATCAATGGCTCTGTGACGGCGCCCACCACGGTCGCCACCACCGCCACGCTCCAGGCAAGGCGTTGGCCTTGAAAATAGCCGGAAAGCCGCGACAGGCGCGCCAGTAGCGATGTAGGGGCCACTTCAGGCGGGCGATTTTTCGGCGCCGCAGGGGCGTGGTCGGTAGAGAGCATGGGCTGGCAATTCTACTTTTTGCGGCCTTGCCAACGATTTGTGACAGGGAAGCGTGCTCGCAGTGTGTAACATTCATACCTGACAACCGTCTCCTGAACGGCTGCTGCCTTTTGCGAATGACACTCCAAAGCTCTCATCCCCCCTCCTTTTTCGCGCCGTCCCGGCGTCTCCTGCTTGCCGGCCTCGGCGCAGTGGCCACGCTGCCTGCACTGGCCCAGTTTCGTGTCGAAGTCTCGGGCGTTGGCCTGACGCAACTGCCTATTGCCATTGCACCGTTTCGCGGCGAAGCCCAGGCACCCCAAAAGGCCGCTGCCATCGTCCAGGCCGACCTGGAGCGCAGTGGCCAGTTTCGTGCGGTCGACGCCACCGGGGCCCTGCTGGACGAGACCAGCAGGCCGGACGTCGCACTGTGGCGACAAAAGGCTGCCGATTCCCTGGTCAGCGGCAGCATGACGCGTCTGGCCGATGGGCGCTACGACGTGCGCTTTCGCCTGTGGGACGTGGTGCGCGGGCAAGATTTGGGCGGCCAGAGTTATGTGGTGGTGCAGGCCGACCTGCGACTGGTCGCCCACCGCATTGCCGACTTCGTCTATGAAAAGCTCACCGGCGAAAAGGGCATTTTCTCGACGCGCCTGGCCTATGTAACCAAGACTGGCTCGCGCTACACCTTGTGGGTGGCCGATGCCGATGGTGAAAATGCGCAGGCTGCGCTCGCCAGCCCCGAGCCTATTATTTCGCCGGCCTGGTCGCCCAGTGGTGGGCAAATTGCCTATGTGTCCTTCGAATCGCGCAAGCCCGTGGTGTACGTGCACGACGTCGCGAGCGGCCGCCGCCGGCTGATTGCCAACTTCCGCGGTTCGAACAGCGCGCCGGCCTGGGCTCCCGACGGCCGCAGCCTGGCGGTGACGCTCAGCCGCGATGGAAATTCACAGCTCTACACCATCGACGCCAACGGTGGCGAACCGCGCCGCCTCATGCAGAGCTCCGGTATCGACACCGAGCCGGTGTATTCGGCCGATGGGAAAAGCATTTATTTCGTCAGCGACCGCGGTGGCGCACCGCAAATCTACCGTGTGCCCGTATCGGGCGGTGCGCCAGAGCGCATCACTTTCGACGGCAGCTACAACATCTCGCCCGCACTCAGCCCGGACGGGCACTGGCTGGCCTACATCTCCCGTATGAGCGGAGCCTTCAAGCTTCACGTGATGGATTTGACCAATGGCACCGTGCGCTCGATCACCGACTCCAATGCCGACGAGAGCCCCAGCTTTGCACCCAACAGCCGCTTAATCGTGTACGCCACCCAGCAACAGGGCCGTGAATCGCTCATGACCACCACGCTCGACGGCAAGATCAAAGCGCGTCTGGCAGGGCAGAGTGGCGACATTCGTGAGCCAGACTGGGGTCCGTTCCAGAAACAATGAACTTTATTCAATTCACCTCTATCGATATTTCAGGAGCATTCACATGATCAAACGCGTTTCCTTTCTTGCAGCAGCCCTTGTGGTGCTGGCAGGATGCAGTTCGGGTGTAGACCTCGACAACGTTCCGGTAACCGACAAATCGGGTGCCGCGCTTGCCACGGGCAATGGTGCCAATTCCGGCAATGCAGGCCAGAGCGGGGTTCAAGGGGTCGATCTCAACGCCTCCGCGCGGGATGCCGCCGGCCCGGTGGGCGTTGCACGCGTCATTTACTTTGACTACGACAGCTACGTCATCAAGCCCGAGTTCCAGTCGCTCATCGAAGGCCATGCACGCTTTTTGAAAGCCAACACCGCACGCAAGCTGGTGATTGAAGGCAATACCGACCAGCGTGGTGGCAGCGAATACAACCTGGCACTTGGCCAGAAGCGTTCCGAGGCCGTGCGCCGTGCGCTGGCTCTTTTGGGCGTACCCGATAGCCAGATGGAGGCGGTGAGCTTTGGCAAGGAAAAGCCCGCGGTCGATGCCATGAACGAAGAGGCCTACGCGAAGAACCGCCGCGCTGAACTCGTCTACCGCTAAGCAATGATCCCCAAGCGAAACCTAGGCCCTGCTGTCGCGCTTGCCTGCGTGCTGGTGGGGAGCCTTGCTGCCCCGGCCCACGCTGCACTGTTTGATGATGACGAGGCGCGGCGCGCGATCATCGAATTGCGCCAACGCATCGACACGCTGCAACAATCGAACCAGCGAGCTGGCGACGATTTGCGTCGATCGGGCGAAGATTCGGCGCAATTGCGCCGCAGCCTGCTCGACTTGCAGACCCAGATCGAGGGCCTGCAGGTGCAAATAGCCAAACTGCGCGGGCAGAACGAGCAACTGGTGCGCGACGTGTCCGAGTTGCAACAGCACCAGAAAGAAATTTCGCAGGGAGTGGACGAGCGCCTGCGCAAGTTCGAGCCCAGCAAAGTTACGCTTGATGGGCAGGAGTTTGTCGCAGACCCTGCGGAGACCCAGGACTTCGAGGCCGCCATGGCGGTTTTTCGAGCCAGCAAGTTTGCCGATGCGCAGAATTCCTTCGGCGCCTTTATCAGCAAGTACCCGCGCAGCGGCTATGGGCCTTCAGCACGTTTCTGGCTCGGCAACGCACAGTACGCAACCCGCAACTACAAAGACGCGGTCACCAACTTCAAGACTTTGTTGGCCAATGCGCCCAACCATGCACGCGCACCAGAAGCAGCACTGTCCATCGCCAACTGCCAGATGGAGCTGAAGGAAACCAAGGGCGCGCGCAAGACCCTTGAAGATCTGATCCGGGTCTATCCAAGCTCGGAAGCCGCAGCGACTGCCAAAGAGCGGTTGGCGCGCATGAAGTGACCACCAACAGGCTCGCAAGTAGGGAGCCGGACCTGAAGCGGCGATTTGGCGGGCTTGATCGCTTGTATGGGGTTGCTGGTGCGCGCCGAATATCCGGCGCCCATGTCGTAGTGGTCGGCATTGGCGGTGTCGGCTCGTGGACGGCAGAAGCACTTGCTCGCAGTGGGGTGTCCCGAATCACGTTGATCGACCTGGACCATATTGCCGAGTCCAACGTGAATCGGCAAATCCATGCTCTGAACGCCACGTTTGGTCAAGCCAAGGTGCAGGCGATGCGCGAACGGATTGCCGGCATCCACCCAGGTTGCGACGTGCACTGTGTTGAGGAATTCGTGGAACCCGCCAACTGGCCAGCCTTGTTGGGCGATGTCTCCGTTGACGGGGTCATCGACGCCTGCGACCAAGTGCGCGCCAAGACTGCCATGGCCGCCTGGGCGCGCGACTGCGGAACGCTCTTCATCGCCTCTGGAGCTGCCGGAGGCAAGCGCTTGGCCCACAAAGTGGAAGTGGCAGACCTCGCGCAGGTGACACACGACCCTTTGCTGGCACAGCTTCGTTACCGCTTGCGCAAGCACCACGCGGCACCGCGCGGGGCGGATCAGAGAATTGGCACCCATTGCGTATTCAGCCGTGAAACAGTTTTGCAACCCGATACCTCATGCAATGCGCAAAGTGACGGCTCGCTCAACTGCCACGGTTACGGCTCTACTGTGGCAGTGACAGCGACTTTTGGCATGTGCGCCGCAGGTTGGATGCTGGATGCGCTGGCAAAGCGCGAGAAAAATGTATAATTCAAGGCTTTGCTGCGCAGTGCATTGATACCGTGCAGCAAGAGATGGGACGTTAGCTCAGTTGGTAGAGCAGCGGACTTTTAATCCGTTTGTCGTGGGTTCGACCCCCGCACGTCCCACCAAGTACAGTATGGAAACCCTGCTATCTAATCGGTAGCGGGGTTTTTTGTTTTTGGCCTCATGTAGCCACCATGTAGCCAGCAGTACCGGTTTTTGTACCGTGCAGCCCCAGCACCAGACAAAAGAAAACCCGCACGCGGCGGGCTCTTAGGACTCGCAAGGCAACACCGCTTCATGCACGCGCCAGAAAGTTGCCACAATGCGATGCAAAGGGAGCAGTGATGAAAACACTACGTGCGCTTTATTTGTTGATTGGCCTTGCACTCGCGGGTTGCTCATATCAGCTACAGCTACAGCAGCGGGGCGGCCCTACAGTTGGTTCTGGCACGGCTCAAGACAATGACAGCAGCGTGCGAATCACTATTGGCTCGCGAGTGTTTGTTGGTCAGTACGCCTACGCGTCGGATGCCTCGTTCGGCTCATTCGTAGGGATTGGCAAAGGCGCAACTTCTGGCTTTGTCTCCACTAGTTCAGGTGGCGGGGGCAACATCATTGCGCGCAGTGGCGATGGCGTGGGTTTGCGATGCCGCTTCCAGTATTCCGAAATGAGCAATCAGGGCTTTGGTGAGTGCCAGGACGACACTGGCGCCACCTATGACCTGCAAATAAGAATGGGCGGCTCGCGATAGCAACCCTCAGTGCGGCAAGTTTTACTCTGCCTCGCGCACGCGCGCGGAACGCTCCGCATCGGCCCGCGCCTCGTAGCTGTCCCAATCCATCAACAAAGCACAAGTAACCCCGTTGCCCGTCGCCTCGTGGGATGCGCGGTCTATCAGTTCCTGTTCAGACTCTCCCGGCTGACGTATCCAGTGCTGGCGGCCCATCCGGTCATGCAGTTCCTGAATTTCTTCCTTGGGGCCATCGCCGGGCATCAGCGTGCGGATGATGACGATAGTAGGCGGCTCGTCTTTGACTGCGCTCTTTTCCAGTTCTGCAATTCTCTTTTCAAGACTTGGCATGTTGTTGCTCCAAAAAGGTAATGCGTGCGGCCAGTTCGTCAACTTCAGCCACGCGCGCCAGCGTGCCGATAGCACCCAGCAGCGCGGCCCCTTGCCCCGGCGCAAGCTCACCAGAAGCCACAGAAGCCAGCACGGCACGGCCTTGGTCGGTCAGAGTGCCATCGGGCAGGGTTAGCGCCTGCGGCTGTTCTGCGGCCTTTAGCGGGGCTATGGCACGCTCCAACAATAGGCGGGCGGCGGCGGTATCGCCTTCCAGTGCTTGCGCCATCAGCTTTGACAGCAATTCAGGCACGCGGTCTGCAATGGCGGCGCGCAACTTTGCCACTTCACCAGTGCCAGCCGGGCGACCCTTGGGGTTTCCAGACTGTCCCGGCTTCCACGCAGCGGCGGGCGCTTTTCTTGTCGCCATCGGTGTTCCTTTTCTGCTCAATCAAAGCAATGAAGCCTGGGCAACGGGTGCGCTGGTGCACTCTGCGGCGGCGGGCGTGGTGTCGGACTCCAGTTCTTCAAACTCTGCGCACCATTCGCCTGCCAGGTCTTGAAGCGCCTGTAGCTGGGTCACTTCATAGCTCAGGTCGGCATGGGCGTGGTCGCTGTGCTTTGCCATCCAATCAGCCAGGGCGTCGATACGGTCGCGCAAGCCCGCCATGCGGCGCTGCAATGTGGCAATGGTCTTTGCCGCTTGGGCGTCGCTGGCGATGATCCCGAAGTGCTCGCACACAGCGCGCAACTGCCACGGATGCACCAGCACGGTCTGCGGGTCTTCGATGCCGTCTTGCTGGGTCAACATGATGGCGGTGCCGTGTTCGTCGTTCACGACTTCGGCGCTCAGGTGGTGGTGCGTCAATTTGTTGGTCATGGTGCTGTCTTTCAGTGTGTAGTGACGCGCTGGCTTTCCAGCAGGCCGGTGAAAAGGTGCGTGGGCTTCGCTGTCAGTCGCTTGTAGCTGCCTTGGTCCATCCCCTGCCAGCAAACTGCAATAGATGGCATCTCTAGATGGTTTCCGTGAGACGGCGTAGGCAGGGCAGCGAAAACACGCCTGATAGCACCGTGAGACGGCGTAGGCAGCGTTGTCTCTACACCGTCAGACGGTGCAATAGGGGGGCACTCTACGCCGTGAGACGGTCTAAGGCTTGCGTTTTCGAGCGGCAAGTTTTGGCGGTACGCGCCGCGCTGGAATGATTCGGCTGCGCCCGCGTCGTAACCCGCCAGTCTGTCGAGTAGTTGCCATGTGACGGCGTACCAGCTCGCACGATTCGGTCGGTGCCCTTTGACGGTTTCATGAATGAAGCCTGCCGCCAATAGCTCGCGCTTGCCTCGCGTAATCACGTCGGCACTGCGCCAGCCCCGTTTGAACAGATAGGCCGCAGAGAGCAGCAATCTCCCGTTGTTGTCTCGCACAAACTGCCGTGCCAACTCGAAAAGCAAAGCACGCGCAGGATGGCTTAAACCGGCGTAGGCGGGGCAATCGAGCACTGACCAGGGCAAGGCCACAAACCCGCCTGCATCGCGGCCTGAATTGCCTTTGTTGGCTCTGTTACGCCCGTTCGCCATTGCTACCCCTCCGGCGGGACACGCCTGCGCTGTCGGCAAGTTGCTGCATGGTCGGGTCCATTGGTGCACTCACGCTGCACCTCCATTTCCTCGCTTTGCCAGCCACTGCAAAACAGCGCGACGGCCTTGCGGTGTTAGCCAATAAATGCCGGGACGGGCTTTGCAGCCATCGCGGTCAATTACCTCGATACGCGTACAGGGCAAGTGCGCTTTTCCAAGCCCGTATTCGCGCAAGCGCAGGATCAAGTCGGGGCCATTCGAGCACCCCACTTCACGGTCAAAGGCTTCGCGCGACACAGAAGGGCGACGCAGTAAAAATGCCAATGCGCGCAGTTCGCGTGGGTTGTCCGTGCCGTGGAATTTGGCAGGCTGGGCAGTAGAATCGTGTGCGTGTGTCTCAGGGAAAAAGCCCGCTTGCGTTTTGATCGGTGCGGCGGGTTTTCTCATTTGCGGGCCCCCCTGCGAAACCAGCGGGACGGGGCCGCGCACCACAGTGCCAGCGCCAGGCGATTGATGGCGGCCATCATTGCGCCACCCCCAGCACGCGGCGCAGCTCAGACACGGGCCATGCAAGGCGGCCATTTATGCGGATGGGACGGATTGGGCCATCCTCTCGGCAAGCCCAAATGCGAAGCGTTTGCTGTGCGCGGCTCAGGTGCCCGGCGGCCTCGCTAGTTGGTAGTGCAGCGCGGGTTTCTTGCGCCAGCGGGGTAAGCAGTTGGTGTGCCATCGTTGGTTCCCTTTCGGGTTTGTTGCGATGGCTGTATTGGCTTGCTGCAACCCGGATTGCAGTCAACATGCAACCCCTTGCAATTTGCAAAAATCCTTATTTCATGCGGGTTGCGGGCCGATTGCTGCAACCCCTGCAACCCCTCAATTTTTGATGCCTGCCTTCTTTAGCACATTGTCAATGGTCGGGTTCGACACGTGGAAATGCTTTGCCAGCTTGTTGACGGACACGCCCCGGCCTCGGTCGTAAAGCCTTACCACTTCGGCTTTGTCGGTTTCGGTCAGCTTGGGCGGCGTGCCTTTGCTGGCGCTGGGTGCCACCGACGCTGGCCGGGCGGCCTGGGGCTGTGCTTGCGCCACTGTGGAGAAAACGAGGCACGGCCTGCGCGATTCGCCCCATTCATTCAGCCAATCCAAATGCACCAGTCCCGATTCCAAAACCGCCCCCATGCGCCATTCCAGCGGACGTTTTGACGCGCTGTTCTCGGCAACATGCAGATAGCCCGGCTCGCCTTCCGCCACGTGCGCAGCGCGCATTAGGTCTTTCTTGACCTTTTCCACGCCGTAAATCGCATGCCTCATCCACTGCAATTCCTGCGCTTCTTCGTCAGCGTCTGGGCATTCTGGATACAGGGCATCCGCAATCAATCTGGGTAGGCCGCCAAAGCGGTAATAGCCCCCTTCAGCCACTGGCAGAACAACATGGATCTCTTCAATCGTGCGTGTAGCCATAGCACCCCCTCAGTGCAGCCCTGAAAAGGAGCCCCAGCAGGCGGGCAGGGAAACCCGCTTTTCAGTTCGCGGGCCTAGCTGGGGCAAAACGTCTTAGGCGGCTGTCACCACGCGCAGCGCACCGGGTGCGGCCTGGGCATCAAACGTCACCCCGGCCTGTTCCAGAATCCACGCCTCTATCTTTTCATGGTGCTGGCGCAGCAGGTCGAGGGGGCGCACGGTGTAATGCTTTTCAGCGGTCGCGCTGGGCTTGTGCCCCATGATTTGCGCCACCACCCCGGCGGGAATCTCTAGCCACTCTGTCAGGGACTTGAACGAACGGCGCAGCCCGTGCGGGGTCAGGTTGTCCAGCCCGGCAATCCGACAGGCGCGGGTGTGGGCATTGTTCGGCTCGGTCAGGCGGCCATCGGCACTAGTGGGGCTTGAAAACACCCATTCATTGCGGCGGGGCAGGGCGGCCAGCAATTGCAGCACATAGGGCGTTGCCGGAATCTCTCGGGTGCCCTCTACCTTGTCGCGGATGCTGATTCCCTTCCACTTGGTGTTTACATCCTCCCAGCGCAGCCCCAGCACTTCACCCGGTCGGGCACCTGTCAGCAGCATGATTTGCAGGGCGGCGGCAATCACCGGGTTCTGTGCCTGTTGCACGGCGGCAAACCATGCGGGCAGTTGTCCACGCTGTAGAACGTCCTTTTTCACCCCGGCTTTGCCCAAGGCTTCGCGGCTCTTTTGGGTCTTTGCCGGGTTCTTTGCAGGCAGCAGGCCAGCATAGGCGGGTTGTTCCTCGCACCAGCGCAGAAACACTTTCAGCAGTCGCCATGCCAGCCGGGCGGATGTTGCGCGGGTCTTTGCTTCCTTCGCGGCCCATGCTTCTATGGTGGGCGCGTCAAGGTCACGCAAGGGCAGGGGCATCAATGCGGCCAGCGGCCCCGGCTTGGTCAGGTGTTTTTCATAACCCCGGCGGGTTGACGCCACGCCACCGGGTGCGGCTTTGTCGATATGGTCTTGATAGTGGCGCTCGCCCCATTGCGGGCGGCGCTCGGTCAGATATTCAGCCCACACCTCGCCCACGGTCACAGCTTGCACGGCGGCGGCGGCCTTGCTGGCGGCTTGGGCGGCCTGTTGCTGGCGCTGTACTTCGCGGGGGTCTTGCTTGTCGGTCTTGACTGTCTTTGCAAGGGTGCGGGCAGCGTCGCGGGCATCCTCAATGCTCAGGGTGCGAACGTCCCCAAGGGTGCGGCGGATGGTTTGCCGGTTCAGCTTCGCCTCGAAAACGTAGGACTTGGCACCAGCGGCAGTAACCCGCACACGCAGGCCGGGTGCCTTGGTGTCGCGCATGAATGCTTGTTGCTTGCCAGTCGGGCAGGTAAGGCGCTCGATTGCCCCGGCGGTTAGTTCCTGGGCTTCGCTCAGGTCTGGCGCGTCGCTTTTCTTTGGTCTTGCCATTGATTGCCCCGTTTCCGTGTAGCCACTGTGTAGCCACTTTGCAGGCCATGTAGCCACCATGTAGCCACTTTTGCCATATTTAGAACCCCATCAATCAACACTTTGCGGGCTTGATTCCGTTGTAAGTTGTTGATGTGTAATGATTCTATCAGCGGAAATCAACACGGGCAAATACTATTTGGGTCGGACTTTTAATCCGTTTGTCGTGGGTTCGACCCCCGCACGTCCCACCAAGGTCAACAAGGAAGCCCCGCTATTGAATAAATAGCGGGGCTTTTCTTTTCCAAGGGGTGGCGTTTGGACAGGCCGCGATGAGCTCCTTGCTCCTTCGCACCCAGAGTTCAACTTATTGCGACGGTGAGGCCATCGCCAACGGCCCTGCTGCAATCCAACTGATCACCCCAATACGCTGCGCCGGTCGATTTTGCGGCTGAGCACGATGCTGGTCTGGGTTTTGTGGACGCCGTCCATCTGGCCGATTCGATCAAGCAGGCTGTCGAGTTGCTCGTGGCTGCTGCAGCGCAGAAATGCGAGGTAGTCGAAGTGGCCACTGACAGCGGACACCTCTTCTACCTCAGCCATACCCGCAAGCATGCGCAATACGGCAGGTGCTGTTCGCGGCAATACGCTCAAGCTGCACCAGGCACGCACGGTGGCTTGGTCCATGCCCGCACCCAAGCGCACGCCATAGCCTGCAACGACACCAGAGCGCTCCAAACGCGCAATGCGCGCCACAACGGTGGTGCGGGCCAAGCCCAACTTCCTCGCAAGAGCGGCAGTGCCCTCACGGGCGTTCGCCTGCAGCAGACTCAAGAGCTGGCGATCGGTGTCGTCCAGAGGTGTGTTCATATTTATCGTCGGTTGATTTCGTATTTATGACGAATATAAGCTCATTAATCGACGATTTTTACACTACACATTGACACCTCTGGGCCGTAGCATCAAAGCGTGCTGCACGGCAGCGCCACCCCAAAAACAAGGAGACAAACCATGACCCCCAAACGCCGTTTCATCACCATCCTGGGCGCCGGCCATATAGGTTTTGCCATGGCCTTGCTGCTTGCACGCAGCGGCGATTACGACATTCTGGTGGCCGACCGCGATGTGGCGCGCCTGAAACCAGTTGCTGCGCTGGGCCTGCAAACGCTGGCAATGCCTGACGATGCGGCCTTGCAAACCGCCATTAGTGGCCGCTATGCAGTGCTCAACGCGCTGCCCTTCCACTGCGCCGTGGGGGTGGCCACGCAGTGTGTGCAAGCAGGCGTGCACTACTTTGACCTGACCGAGGACGTGCAAAGTACCCAGGCCATCCGCGCCCTGGCCAAGGGTGCGCGCAGCGTGCTCATGCCCCAGTGCGGTCTGGCGCCAGGCTTCATCGGCATTGTCGGACACGATCTGGCACGTCGCTTCGACGAGCTTCACAGCCTGCGCATGCGCGTGGGCGCACTGCCGCGCTACCCGCAAGGGGCGCTGCGCTACAACCTCACCTGGAGCACCGAGGGCCTGATCAACGAGTACTGCAACCCCTGCGAGGCCATTGTGGACAGCCAGACCACTACCGTTGCAGCGCTCGACGGCCTGGAGACTTTTGCGCTCGATGGCGTGGAGTACGAGGCCTTCAACACCTCGGGCGGTCTGGGCACGCTGACCGAAACCCTGGCGGGGCGTGCGCGGCAGGTGGATTACAAGTCCATCCGCTACCCCGGCCATTGCGCGATTCTTAAACTGCTGCTCAACGACCTGCGCCTGCGCGACCGGCGCGATCTGCTCAAGGAAATTTTCGAGGCCGCCATTCCCACCACCGAGCAGGATGTGATCGTGGTGTTTGCCAGCGCCTCGGGCCTGCGCGGCGGGCGGTTGGTGCAAGACTCGTACTCGGTCCGGATTGTGGGCACCGAGGTGGACGGCCACCGGCTGAGCGCCATCCAGCGCACCACGGCAGCCGGGATCTGCACGGCGCTGGATCTGGTCGCCCAGGGCAGCTTGCCGCAAAAGGGCTTTGTCGGCCAAGAGTCTGTGGCGCTGCAGGATTTTCTGGCCAACCGGTTTGGTCAGGCCTACGCCACGGAATGCGCGGGGGAGGGCGTGGCCGCGTGAGGCCTTAAGTTCATGCGGCCACGGGCAAAGCAGTGCTTAACGCCCCCCGGGCTTTTGGTACATGCCTTCGATGGCTTGCGCGAAATAGGCCATCAAATTGTTGCGCTTGAGCTTGAGCGTGGGCGTCATGAAGCCGTTTTCTGTCGTCCACGGCTCCAGTGTGCAGTACACGGTGCGGGGCACGGCGTAGCGCGGAAAGCTGGCGGTGTTGATTTCAATGCGCGCCAGGATGGCACGGTGCACTGCGGCGTTGTTCAGGCTGTCCGGATCTTTCGGGTCCAGCCCCAGGCTCTCAGCCAAGCGCAGCCATTCGTCGCTCTTGAGCACCGCCACGCAGGCGATGAACGAGCGGTTTTCGCCCACCACGAAGGTTTGTTCGAGCAGGGGGTCGGATTGCAGGGCCAGCTCCAGGTCGCCCGGCGGGATTTTTTCGCCGGTTGAGGTGACGATGATCTCCTTGATGCGCCCCCGGATGTAGATACGGCCGTCCACGATGTCGGCCTGGTCGCCCGTGCCCAGCCAGCCGTCGGTAGCCAGGATTCTGGCCGTATCCTCGGGGCGCTTCCAATAGCCTTTCATCACAATGGAGCCGCGCACCTGCAGCTCGCGGTTCTCGCCAATGCGCACCTCTACACCGGGGAGCGCACGGCCCACGCTGGCGGGGTCGTTGTCGTGCACGGTGTTCACGCAGACCACGGGGGAGGTTTCCGTCATGCCGTAGCCCTGCACCAGTGGCAGGCCCAGGCCCAGAAAGCACTTGGCAATGGTGGGCGAGAGCGGTGCACCGCCGCTGACCGCCACACGCACACGCCCGCCGAACTGCGCCAGCAGTGGTTTTTCCACCAAGGCCTGCAGCACGGGCCAGGGCAGCAGGTTCATCCAGCCGCCCAATGCTTCGTCGTGCGCGGGTGGCGGCAGGCCTTGTGCGCGGCAAAAACGCTGCCAGCCTTTGGACTGCGCGGCTTCATAGAGCTGCATCTTCCAGGGCGTGGGCGACAACATCTCAAGTAGCTTGGCGTGAACGCGCTCGTAAATGCGCGGCACCGAGACCAGCACCGTGGGACGGATGATTTTCAGGTCGTCGGCCAACAACGCCACCGATCGTGCAAAGGCCACGCAGCAGCCCGCAGCGATGGGGAGGTAGTAGCCCCCCGTGCGCTCGAAGGTGTGCGACAGCGGCAGGAACGACAGAAAAACGTCGTCCTGCGTGGGTGCAATGCGCTCCAGCACGGCCTGCACATCGCTGACCACGTTGCGATGCGTCAGCATCACGCCCTTGGGCTTGCCCGTAGTGCCCGAGGTGTAGACGATGGCGGCGAGGTCGTCTGGGCCGGGCGGCATGGGCACCGGCGCCGCCAGTGGCTGCCCGGCATCGCCCAGCCACTGCGCGAGCGAGCCCAGGGCGGGGCCGTCGGAAGGGGTGGGGTGGAGTTTCAGCGCCGGGTCTTCGTCCGTTACCACCACAGCGCGCAGCGCAGGAAAGGCGGTACCCACGGCACGGATCTGCTCCCACTGCGCCGCCTGGCCCACGATGAGCACGGAGGCATCGCTGTCTTGAAGGATATAGGCAATGCTGCCTGGGTTATCAATGGCGTGCAGCGGCACCGGCACGCAGCCGGCCGCCAGTGTGGACTGGTCGGCGCACACGGCGTGCAGACCATTGGGCAACAAAATGGCCACGCGCGCGCCTGCGGGCAACTGCATGGCGGCCAGGGCCTGCGTCCACGAGGCCACCTGCTTGGCGGTCTGCGCCCAGCTCAGATCAGACCAGGCCTGGGTGGCACGGTCGTAGAGGCGGTACGCAGGGGCGTCGGGGGTCAGGGCCACCCGGTTGGAGAAAAGCTGGGGAAGGGTTTGCGCGCAGGAGATGTCGGGTGAAAAGGTGGTCATCGGGGGCAGTGTGGGGGCAGGCCTGCGGCACTGGAACAGTTGCCAAGCACGGGCAAACCCTTAAATGATAGTGCCCCGGCACACCACCACCACGTCGCAGACTTCGTTGGAAAGCGTGGGAGCATGCCACGCTGGAAAACGGTTAGGCGGCGGCTTCCAAGCCGTGCGCAAAATGCTCTTGCATGGCCTTGACCGTCGCGGCGGTGTCGCGCGCCAACAAGGCGGCCATGATGGCGCGGTGCTCGTTCAGCGAGTCTTCAATGCGGCCCTGCTTGAGCAAGGAATTGTGGCGGTTGAGCTTCATCACTTTGCGCAGGTCAGCCACCATCTGGCTGCGCCAGCGGTTGCCAGATAACTCCAGAAGGCGCATGTGAAATTGCTCATTGAGGACAAAAAAGCGGTCACGCTCGCCAACGGCCGTCTCCAGCTCGGCATGCAATTGCTGCAGAGCCCGCAGATCCTCTGGCTTGGCGAGCGTTGCCACCACCCCGGCAGAATCGCTCTCCAGCAAGCTGAGCAGGTGGTACACATCGCGCAGGTCTTTTTCCGACATTTCGGTGACATAGGCGCCGCGCCGCACCTTCATGGTCACCAGCCCCTCGGCGGCCAGCACCTTCAGCGCTTCGCGCAGCGGGGTGCGGCTGATACCGAACTCCTCGGCAATGCGCAGCTCGTCGATCCAGCTACCGGGTTCAAGCTCGCGCCGAAAAATGCGCTGACGCAGTTCCTCTGCCACCTCCTGGTAGAGCGCGCGGGGGGTGAGCGTAATGGCGGACATGGGCGGATTGTAAGCTGGATAGAATATTTTGAATGAATAATTATAAATGATGTAAACTGCACGGCGTTTCAGGTCGGCGGTTTGCAGCCGCAGCAGCAGGTCGCTACGACCATTTTTCAAAGAGTTGTTCGCTATGAGTTCTCAACCCAATCAGCCGCCCGAATTTGCCCCTGCATCCGTGGAGGCCTGGGCCAAAGCGGCGGCCAAGTCAGCGCCTGGGGGCGATGTGTCGGCCCTCAATTGGGTGACGCCTGACGGCATCACGGTCAAGCCGCTGTACACCGCCGAAGACACCGCCAGCCTGCCGTACGCCAACACCTTGCCCGGTTTTGAGCCCTACCTGCGTGGCCCGCAGGCCACCATGTACGCCGTGCGTCCCTGGACCATTCGCCAGTACGCCGGGTTTTCCACTGCTGAAGAATCCAACGCCTTCTATCGCAAGGCATTGGCCGCCGGCGGGCAGGGCGTGTCGGTGGCGTTCGACCTGGCCACGCACCGGGGCTATGACAGCGACCATCCGCGCGTAACCGGCGACGTGGGCAAGGCCGGCGTGGCGATTGACTCGGTCGAGGACATGAAGATCCTGTTCGACCAGATTCCGCTCGACAAGGTGAGCGTCTCCATGACCATGAACGGCGCCGTACTGCCCGTGCTGGCGGGCTACGTGGTGGCAGCGGAAGAGCAGGGCGTCTCGCAGGACCAGCTCAGCGGAACCATTCAGAACGACATTCTGAAAGAGTTCATGGTGCGCAACACCTACATCTACCCGCCCAAGCCCTCGATGCGCATCATTGGCGACATCATTGGCTACACGGCCAAGAACATGCCCAAGTTCAACTCGATCTCGATCTCGGGCTACCACATGCAGGAAGCCGGGGCCAACCAGGCGCTGGAACTCGCCTTCACGCTGGCCGACGGCAAGGAATACGTGAAGACCGCCATCGCCTCGGGCCTGGACGTCGACGCGTTCGCCGGGCGCCTGTCGTTCTTCTGGGCCATCGGCATGAACTTCTACCTCGAAGTCGCCAAGATGCGCGCTGCCCGTCTATTGTGGTGCCGCATCATGAAGGAGACCGGCGCCAAGAACCCCAAGAGCTTGATGCTGCGCACGCATTGCCAGACCAGCGGCTGGAGCCTGACCGAGCAGGACCCGTACAACAACATCGTGCGCACCACCATCGAGGCCATGGCCGCTGTGTTTGGCGGCACGCAGAGCCTGCACACCAACGCGCTCGACGAGGCCATTGCCCTGCCCACCGAGTTTTCCTCGCGCATCGCGCGCAACACGCAGCTCATCATCCAGGAAGAAACGCACATCACCAACGTGGTCGACCCCTGGGCCGGCAGCTACATGATGGAAAAGCTCACCCAGGACATGGTGGACGCCGCCTGGAAGATCATCGAAGAGGTGGAAGCCATGGGCGGCATGACCCAGGCCGTGGACAGCGGCTGGGCCAAGCTCAAGATCGAGGCCGCAGCCGCCGAGAAGCAGGCGCGCATCGACAGCGGCAAGGACGTGATCGTGGGCGTCAACAAATACAAGCTCGCCAAGGAAGACCCGGTCGACATCCTGCAGATCGACAATATGAAGGTGCGCGACGGCCAGATTGAACGGCTGAAAAATATCAGGTCAAAACGGGACCAAGCGCTTGTCCAGAAAGCGCTGGATGCTCTCACTTCTGCAGCAGAAAGCGGCGAGGGCAACTTGCTGGATCTGGCTATCAAGGCCATGCGCCTGCGCGCCACCGTGGGCGAGGTGAGCGATGCGCTGGAAAAAATTTACGGGCGCCACCGCGCCGATACGCAAAAGGTGACTGGTGTGTACGCTGCTGCTTACGATTCGGCCGAAGGCTGGGACCACCTCAAGGGCGAGATCAACGCCTTTGCCGAAGAACAGGGCCGCCGCCCCCGCGTGATGATCGCCAAACTGGGCCAGGATGGCCACGACC
This sequence comes from Simplicispira sp. GW247-4R2A, assembly GCF_059424465.1. NCBI lineage: Bacteria > Pseudomonadati > Pseudomonadota > Betaproteobacteria > Burkholderiales > Comamonadaceae > Simplicispira > Simplicispira sp. GW247-4R2A. The sequence goes on from NZ_JBWKZM010000020.1 coordinate 19,524, forward strand.
GCGGCGCCAAGGTGGTGGCCACGGCGTTTGCCGACCTGGGTTTCGATGTGGATATCGGCCCGCTGTTCCAGACGCCCGAGGAATGCGCCCGCCAGGCCATTGAAAACGACGTGCACGCCGTGGGTGTGAGCACGCTCGCAGCCGGCCACAAGACCCTGGTGCCGGCCATCATCGCCTCGCTCAAGGCGCAGGGCGCAGACGACATCGTGGTGTTTGTCGGCGGCGTGATTCCAGCGCAGGATTACGACTTTCTGTACGAAGCAGGCGTCAAGGGCATCTATGGCCCCGGCACCCCCATTCCGGCCAGCGCCAAGGACGTGTTGGAGCAGATTCGCAAGGCAGTGGCGTGATCCCTGCGGCGATTCTCGACGGCATCCTGCATGGCAGCGCCGCTCAGCAGCGCCGCGCCATGGCCAAGGCCATCACCCTGCTCGAATCCACCCGCGCCGACCACCGCGCGCAGGGCGATGCGTTGCTCACGCAACTGCTGCCGCACACCGGCAAGAGCTTTCGCTTAGGGATCAGCGGCGTGCCCGGCGTCGGCAAGTCCACCTTCATCGAGGCGCTGGGCCTGTACCTCATTGCCCAGGGCCACCGCGTGGCGGTGCTCACCATCGACCCATCCAGCAGCGTCTCGGGCGGCTCCATCCTGGGCGACAAGACGCGCATGGAGCACCTGTCGGTGAACGAATCGGCCTACATCCGCCCCAGCCCCAGCAGCGGCACCCTGGGCGGCGTCGCGGAGAAAACGCGCGAAGCCATGCTGGTCTGCGAGGCCGCAGGCTACGACGTGGTGATCGTCGAGACGGTGGGCGTGGGCCAGTCCGAGACGGCCGCCGCCAGCATGACGGACATGTTCGTGCTGCTGCAACTGCCCAACGCTGGCGACGACCTGCAGGCCATCAAGAAGGGCGTGATGGAGATCGCCGACCTGGTGGTCATCAACAAGGCCGACCTAGACCCCCATGCCGCCATGCGGGCCGATGCGCAAATCACATCGAGCCTGCGCATCCTCAGCCAGCACGGCAACCCCGACAACGCCTCGCACGACACCACGCGCTGGCACCCCAAGGTGCTGCAGATCAGCGCGCTGCTGGGGCAGGGTATCGATAGTTTCTGGAATGCCGTCACGCAGTACCGCCAATTGCAAACCGCCAACGGCCGCCTGGCCACGCGGCGCGAAAAGCAGGCCCTGGCCTGGATGTGGGAGCGCATTGACGCCGGGCTCAAGCAGGCGTTTCGTGCGCACCCGCAGGTCAAACACCTGCTGCCCGCCCTGCAGCGGGATGTGGCGGCGGGGCGCATCGCGGCCTCCACTGCAGCAAGAAATCTGCTTTCAGCGCAATCAGGACAAGCGCTGTCAGCTATTGAATAGATAGCAAATCAAACCACACAGGCTCACTCAAAGGACGACCATGCAAGACATCCTCGATCAACTGGAAAAAAAGCGTGCGCTGGCGCGACTGGGTGGCGGGCAAAAGCGCATCGACTCGCAGCACAAGAAGGGCAAGCTCACCGCGCGCGAACGCATCGAATTGCTGCTCGACGATGGCACTTTTGAAGAATGGGACATGTTCGTCGAGCACCGCTGCACGGACTTCGGCATGGAAGGCCAGAAAATTCCCGGCGACGGCGTGGTGACGGGCTACGGCATGATCAATGGCCGCCTGGTGTTCGTGTTCAGCCAGGACTTCACGGTGTTCGGCGGCGCCTTGTCTGAGACCCATGCCGAGAAAATCTGCAAGGTCATGGACCAGGCCATGAAGGTCGGCGCCCCGGTGATCGGACTGAACGACTCGGGTGGTGCGCGCATCCAGGAAGGCGTGGCCAGCCTGGGCGGCTATGCCGACGTGTTCCAGCGCAACGTGATGGCCAGTGGCGTGGTGCCGCAGATCAGCATGATCATGGGCCCCTGCGCCGGCGGCGCCGTGTATTCGCCGGCCATGACCGACTTCATCTTCATGGTCAAGGACAGCAGCTACATGTTCGTCACCGGCCCCGACGTGGTCAAGACCGTGACGCACGAGAGCGTGACCGCTGAGGAGTTGGGCGGCGCCATTACCCACACCACCAAGAGCGGCGTGGCCGACATGGCGTTCGAGAGCGACGTCGAGGCGCTGATGATGCTGCGGCGCCTGTACAACTACCTGCCGCTCAACAACCGCGAAAAAGCGCCGGTGCGCCCCAGCAACGACCCGGCCGACCGCGCCGACCTGTCGCTCGACACCCTGGTGCCGGCCAACGCCAACCAGCCCTACGACATGAAGGAACTCATCGTCAAGACGGTGGACGACGGCGATTTCTTCGAGCTGCAGCCCGACTACGCCAGGAACATCGTCATTGGCCTGGCCCGCATGGAAGGCCAGACCGTCGGCATCGTCGCCAACCAGCCGCTGGTGCTGGCCGGGTGCCTGGACATCAAGAGCAGCATCAAGGCCGCGCGCTTCGTGCGCTTTTGCGATGCGTTCAATATCCCGGTGGTCACGTTTGTGGACGTGCCCGGCTTCATGCCCGGCACATCGCAGGAGTACGGCGGCATCATCAAACACGGCGCCAAGCTGCTGTTTGCTTACGCCGAGTGCACCGTGCCCAAGATCACCGTGATCACGCGCAAGGCCTATGGCGGTGCGTACGACGTGATGAGCTCCAAGCACCTGCGCGGCGACGTCAACCTGGCCTGGCCCAACGCTGAGATTGCCGTGATGGGCGCCAAGGGCGCCGTCGAGATCATCTTCCGTGAAGACAAGAACGACCCGGTCAAACTCGCTGCCCGCGAGGCGGAATACAAGGAGCGCTTTGCCAACCCGTTCGTGGCCGGCGCACGCGGCTTCATCGACGACGTGATCCTGCCGCACGAGACGCGCAAGCGCATTTGCCGCTCGCTGGTGATGCTGCGCGACAAGAAGCTTGAGAACCCATGGCGCAAGCACGGCAACATTCCCCTTTGAGCGGCACTGCCACAGCCCTTGGGGCGTCGTTGCCAGACCTTGTCGTAGCGCTGCTACTGCCTGCGGTCCGGCGCCTGGCCCCAACCGCTTCGCTGGGCTGTGTCAGCACCTAACCTAATACGTTTCGGGTAAGAGCCCTTGGAAAGATACAAAGTATGTTCACCAAAATCCTGATTGCGAACCGCGGCGAGATCGCATGTAGAGTCATCGCCACCGCCAAGAAAATGGGTATCGCCACCGTTGCCGTCTACTCCGACGCCGACAAGGAAGCGCGCCACGTCAAGCTGGCCGACGAGGCCGTGCGCCTGGGCCCGGCGCCTTCGCGTGAGTCGTACCTGCTGGCCGAAAAGATCATCGAGGCCTGCAAGCAGACCGGCGCGCAGGCCGTGCACCCTGGCTACGGCTTTCTGTCCGAGAACGAGGCCTTTGCCCGGCGCTGCGAAGAAGAGGGCATTGCCTTTATTGGCCCTAAGGCGCATTCGATTGCCGCCATGGGCGACAAGATTGCCTCCAAGAAGCTGGCCCTGGAAGCCAAGGTCAGCACCATTCCCGGCTACAACGACGCCATCGCAGGCGCCGAGCAAGCCGTGGAGATTGCCAAGGGCATCGGCTACCCGGTGATGATCAAGGCCTCGGCCGGCGGCGGCGGCAAGGGCCTGCGCGTGGCCTACAACGACAAGGAAGCGTTCGAGGGCTTCACTGCCTGCCAGAACGAAGCCCGCAACAGCTTTGGCGACGACCGCATCTTCATCGAGAAGTTCGTGCAGGAGCCACGCCACATCGAGATTCAGGTGGTGGGCGACAGCCAAGGCAACGTGATTTATTTGAACGAGCGCGAGTGCTCCATTCAGCGCCGCCACCAGAAGGTGATCGAAGAGGCGCCCAGCCCCTTCATCAGCGAGGCCACGCGCAAGGCCATGGGCGAGCAGGCCGTGCAGTTGGCCAAGGCGGTGAAGTACCAGAGCGCAGGCACGGTGGAATTCGTCGTCGGCAAGGACCAGGACTTCTACTTCCTGGAGATGAACACCCGCCTGCAGGTCGAGCACCCGGTGACCGAATGCATCACGGGCCTCGATCTGGTCGAGCTGATGATCCGCGTCGCCGCCGGCGAGCCGCTGCCGCTCAAGCAGCAGGATGTCAAGCGCGACGGCTGGGCCTTGGAATGCCGCATCAACGCCGAAGACCCGTTCCGCAGCTTTCTGCCGTCCACCGGCCGGCTGGTGCGCTTCCAGCCGCCAGAGGAAACCATGTTCCAGGCCGAGCCAGAGAAGAAGTACGGCGTGCGCGTGGACACCGGCGTGTACGAGGGCGGCGAAATCCCCATGTACTACGACTCGATGATCGCCAAGCTCATCGTCCACGGCACGGACCGCAACGACGCCATCGCCAAGATGCGCGCGGCGCTCAATGGCTTTGTCATCCGCGGCATCAGCAGCAACATTCCCTTCCAGTCCGCGCTGTTGGCACACCCCAGGTTCGTCTCGGGGGACTTCAACACCGGCTTCATCGCCGAGAACTACGCCCACGGTTTCGTCGCCGAAGACGTGCCGCACCAGGACCCTTTGTTCCTCGTGGCCCTGGCTGCCTTCATGCACCGGCGCTACCGTGCACGGGCGACGGGTATCAGCGGCCAGTTGGCCGGACACGAAGTCAAGGTGGGTGAAGCCTTTGTGGTCGTGGTGCTGGGCGCCGAGGGCCAGCACCAGCAATACCCTGTGGCAGTCACAGATTTTGAAGATAAATCGGGCTCCAGCGCAGTACAGGTGGGCGCTAACAGCTACAAAATCGAGAGTACTGCCACGCTGGGTCAAATCCGCGTGCAAGGCAGTTGCAACGGCCAGGGCTTCACCGCCCAGGTCGAGCGCGGTGCCGGCAAGAACCCACTGGCGCTGCGCATTGCGCACAACGGCACGCAGATTGAAGCGCTGGTGCTCTCGCCGCTGGGTGCGCGCCTGCATGCGCTGATGCCGTACAAGGCACCGCCGGACCTCTCCAAGTTCCTGCTCTCGCCCATGCCCGGTTTGCTGGTGCATGTCGCGGTGCAAGAGGGCCAGAAGGTGCAGGCCGGCGAAAAGCTCGCCGTGATCGAAGCCATGAAGATGGAAAACGTGCTGTTGGCTACGCAAGATGGCGTGGTGGGCAAACTGGTGGCGGGCAAGGGCGAATCGCTGAGCGTTGACCAGGTGATTCTGGAGTTCGTGTGACGGAGCGCGCGCAGCCACACACCATGGAACTGCACCGGCCCGCCGCGCCGCGCACCGCGACCGGCCCCTGGCCCGTCGCGGCGGTGCAGGCGCTGCTGGAGCGCCCGCTGCTGGATCTGCTGTTCGAGGCGCAAAGCGTGCACCGTGCGCACTGGCCGGCAGGCAACATCGAACTGGCCACGCTGCTGTCGGTCAAAACGGGCGGCTGCCCTGAAAACTGCGGTTACTGCCCCCAGTCGGCCGAATTTGACACCGGTGTGAAGGCCCAGAAAATGCTGGGCGTGGACGAGGTGCTGCAGGCGGCGCGGGCGGCGCAGGACGCCGGCGCCACGCGCTTTTGCATGGGCGCGGCCTGGCGTGCGCCCAAAGACCGCGACATCGAGAAAATGGCCGAACTCGTCGCTGCAGTGAAGGGGCTGGGGCTGGAAACCTGCGCCACGCTGGGCATGCTCGAAGCGCACCAGGCGCAAACGCTCAAGCAGGCGGGGCTCGACTACTACAACCACAACCTCGACACCGCCCCCGAGTACTACCAGGACGTGGTCAGCACGCGCGCCTACCAGGACCGCCTGGACACACTGGACCATGTGCGCGCTGCCGGCGTCAAGGTGTGCTGCGGCGGCATCATCGGCATGGGCGAAGCCCCGGTGCACCGCGCCGGGCTGATTGCCCAGCTGGCCAACCTCAACCCCTACCCGGAATCCGTGCCCATCAACAGCCTGGTGCGGGTGCCGGGCACGCCATTGGCCGACAGCGAGCCGGTGGACCCGCTTGATTTCGTGCGCGTCATTGCCGTGGCACGCATCACCATGCCCAAGGCGCGGGTGCGCCTCTCGGCCGGCCGCCAGCAGCTCGGCGAGGCCGTGCAGGCCCTGTGCTTTCTGGCTGGCGCCAATTCGATCTTTTATGGCGACAAGCTGCTGATCACCGGCAACCCCGATACCAGCGCCGACCTGCAGTTGCTCGCCAAGCTGGGCCTGCGCGCGCAGGCTGCGGCGGACCAGCCAGCGGCAGCCGCAAGCACTGGCGGATGCGGCTGCGGCTGCACCTGCGCCAGCGATGCCGACGACACCACCGAAATCACCGCAGTAGCCACTGCAGATACAGGAGCCATCGCATGACCACCACACCACGCCCGTTCAAAGTTCTGGGCATCCAGCAAATCGCCATTGGCGGCGCCGACAAGACGCGCCTGCAAACGCTCTGGATCGACATGCTGGGCCTGGAGATGACCGCCACCTTCAAAAGCGACCGCGAGAACGTGGACGAAGACATTTGCACCATGGGCCGGGGCGCCACGCGCGTTGAAGTCGATTTGATGCAGCCGCTGGACCCCGAGAAGAAACCCGCCGTCCACACCACGCCGCTCAACCATGTGGGCCTGTGGATCGACGACCTGCCCAAGGCCGTGGACTGGCTTGCGGCGCAAGGCGTGCGTTTCGCGCCTGGGGGCGTGCGCAAAGGCGCGGCGGGCTACGACATCTGCTTTTTGCACCCCAAGTCGAACGACGAATTCCCGATCGCCGGGGAGGGCGTGCTGATTGAGCTGGTGCAGGCGCCGGCGGACGTGATCGCCGCCCTGGGCTGACGCTGCCTGACTGCACTGCCCGCCCAGACGGCCAAAATACTATCGAAAATATAGCTGCTAGCGCTTACTGCATAAGCCCTAGCGGTTATTTTCATCTAAAGTTTTTCAGCTTTTCTTCATCGGGCAGGTCTTGATGCCCAGCAGCGCATACGCCGGGCAGAAGCCAAACAGCCCCGTGGCCACGGGCACCACGCCGATCCAGCCCCACAGCCCCACCGTGCCTGTGGCGGCCAGGGCGATCAGCACCAGGCCCACCACCACGCGCAGCACGCGATCCCAGCTTCCTACATTGAGCGACATTTCGTTTTCCTTTCGTTGACAGGGCCCCCGAGATGGGGGCTCATTCACTTCAGGCGCACGCCTTCGGCGTCGATCACCTGCAACTCGATTGCAATGCCCAGGCCCACGCTTTGCGTCACGGTGCAATAGGCTTCAAATTGGTCCAGCACCCGGTCCAGGTACTGCAGCGACGCGGCGGCAACGCCCAGCCGCAATACGGCCGTCATCTTCAGCACGCGCAGGCGGTTCTGGTCGTTGCGGCCGACTTCGGCCGTCACCGTGCACCCAATCGGCTCGGGTGCCTGCTTGAACTTGCGCAGGGCAAACAACAAGGAATCCGACAGGCAGTTGCCCACCGCCGCGGCCAGCAACTGAACGGGCGATGGCCCTTGCCCGCTGCCCAGAGGCGCCGGCTCGTCCGCAGCCAGCACCGGAATGCCGCCACCAAAATCCACATCGAATTGGTAGTCCTTCTGCTGCCGCAGGGTGATCTGAACCGTGTTTTCACTCATGCCCAAGCCTTTTTCGTTGGAATGTTCGAGACATCAGAGACGGCGGATGCTCCGTCCCGTCTGCAGTGCCACGGCGCCCACTGAGCCGCCATTGACCGCCTGGGTATAGCCCATTTGCCGCAGCCATTGCAAGGCCATCCCGGACCGTGCGCCCGACAGACAGTACAGCAGCAGGCACGCGTCCTTGTCCGGCAAGACTGCGGGCGCGTCCTGGACCAGGCGCTCAAGCGACAGGTGCAGCGCACCATCGACATGCCCGGACTCGAACTCAGGACGCGAGCGCACGTCCACCAAAAGCGGCTCAGGGTGGGCGGGTGCGTGTGACGCAGGCATGGCGCAGACGCTCACTCAGCAGCCGGGCTGTGCGCCCAGCTTGCGCAAAATGGTCTCCAGCATGCACCAGTGCGTGAGCGCACTTTGCAGCAGGTTGGCGCCCACAAAGGCTGTAAACGCCAGGAACCATTGGCTGACAAACACCGGGCTGCCGGGGATGCCAAGCGCCAGAGAGAGAAGAATGAAAGTGCCCGCAAGCAGGCGAACGATTTGCCAGGATTTCATGACGGACTCCAAGGTTTTGTTACGAAACTGATTATTTAGCCAAACAACTAAATAGTCAATTGCCGTATTATGGCAGCACCCAAGGCCGAGTGACTTGTCTGGCCGCCAGCCCTTGATCCAAGCCAAGCCACGCCATGAAAAACCTGCCGCCCGAAGCCCTCCAACAAGTTGCGTCGTACTTCCAGACGCTGGCCGAGCCCACGCGCTTGCGCATTCTGAACCTGCTGCGGGAGGACGAGCACAACGTGGGTGAGCTGGCCCAGCTGTGCGGCTATACGGCGGCCAACGTCTCGCGCCACCTCAGCCTGATGACCCAGCAGGGCTTCGTGACGCGCGAGAGCCGGGGCACCAGCGTGTACTACCGCATCGCCGACCCCTCGGTGTATGCCTTGTGTGATCTGGTCTGCGACAGCATTGCGCGCCAGTACGAGCGCTCAGTGAAAAACCAGCAGGCGATCTTCACGCGCGGCGACGGCACGGCATAAAAGCGGCGCAAAGGCGGCGCAGATGCGGTGGATGGGCGAAACGGGCAGGGCAGCACCGTTTCACCGCTCCCGCTGTCAGCCCAGCAAGGTTTGCACGCGCTCGCGCACCGCACCCTGCAAGTGCTCGGGCCGGCTGACCAACGCCGTTGCCAGGGCGGTATGGGCATCGGACACCGGGCGCTCGGCACCCAGTAGGCGCACGGCGGCGCGCGCAATGTGCTGGGCGCGGCCGGCGTTCTGCAACAGATTGGCAATGGCGAAATCGGACGTGACATGCGGCTCGCGCGGGTTCCAGCAGTCGTAGTCGGTGACCATGGCCAGGCTGGCATAGGCCATTTGCGCCTCGCGCGCCAGTTTGGCCTCGGGCATATTGGTCATGCCGATCACGTTCGCGCCCATGCCACGGTACCAGTGCGATTCGGCCATGGTGGAAAACTGTGGCCCTTCGATACAGACGTAGGTGCCGCCGCGGTGCAGCCGCTGCTCCTGCGGCAGCCCGGCTGCCGACACCGCGCGGGCCAGCACATCGGCCAGTTGCGCGCAGACCGGCTGCGCCATCGAGACATGCGCCACCGCACCGTCGCCAAAAAAAGTGGCGTCGCGCCTGCGGGTGAGGTCAATGAATTGGTCGGGCAGCACCATGTCGAGCGGGCGCAGATCCTGCCGTAGCGACCCCACGGCAGAAAGCGAAATCAGGTAACGCACGCCCAGAGATTTCAGCGCATAGACGTTGGCACGGTAGGGAATCTCCGAAGGAATGAGGCGATGCCCCCGCCCATGGCGCGCCAGAAAGGCCACCGCCACGCCGCCGACGCGGCCTGTCATGATGGCGTCCGACGGTTTTCCGTAGGGCGTGTCGATGCTGAGCTCCTGCACACCCTCCAGTGCATCCATCTGGTACAGCCCGCTCCCGCCCACTACTGCGACCAATGCCTTGTCCATAGTTACCTTTCCTGTTGTTGCCCGGCCGCATATTAGCCGGGGTTCGAGCGCGCCATCATCCCAGATGATGCGTGCTGAGCCATGAAACGGCTCGTGCCTGCCAGTGGCGACCATGCACACCTGTTGGTGCTGGAAGCGTTCGACAATGACCGCGCCGAAGATATCGAATTGGTGCTGGTCATGCCCGACCGCTACCCGTATTACTCCGGCATGCTGCCGGGATGGATGGCCGGACACTACCGTGAGGAAGACTGGCGCATTGACCTCGCATACTGGGCGGAGCGCGCTGGCGCGCGGTTGGTGCATTTGGTGGTGGCTCAACGCGGTTTACTTCCAGGCCACGCCCAAGCTGCGCGGCCAAGAGCAGAGCGCTGTCCGGCCGGGTGCGTAACCCAGGTGATGGCTCATCTCGGCACCCAGGGCACGCTCAAGAACGGACTTTATGAACTGCTGGAAGATGCTCTTGAGCTGTGCTGGTGTCACCGGCCCAGGAATGCGTTGTTCAAGCAACTGGGCTGGAAAGTGCAGCGTGTCCGCCATAGCGGTAGACTTTGTCTTGCTTGGCATTCATGCGCCTTGTTGACATGCCATGCCTCACACACAAACGTTCGGACAGGCTCGCGTATCGAGGCAGCGCTGACCAGCAGCCAGGTTCGGCAATATTGCCTCACCACCGGCAATGTGACCTGTTCATTGACCTTCTCGTTGCACAGTGGTGCGGCCTCATGAGCATCGATTCGTCAAAACCGGCAGGTCGCCCGAATAGTTCGATTCTGGCTATCGCTGCGATTGCGCTGCTTGCTTTGGGGGGCATCGTCTGGTGGCTCTGGCCGATCAAGTTAGGCATGGGTGGCGATAAGACGATGGAGGGTGTCGTTGCGCAAATACGTGCCTGGGGGCCGTGGGCTGCATTGGGTTCGATCGTTCTGATGGTTTTGCACTCGTTTCTTCCGTTCCCCTCCGAGATCATCGCGCTGGCCAACGGTATGGTGTTTGGACCATTCTGGGGGGCGGTCATCACCTGGGTTGGTGCCATGCTCGGGGCCATCAGCACATTTGGACTGGTGCGTCTGCTGGGTCGGCCATTTGTCGACCGCATGTTCTCTGAGAGTCAATTGCACCGACTATCCGACTGGTCGTCTCGGCAGGGCGGTATTGCACTGCTCATAGGCCGCCTTATTCCCGTCGTTGCCTTCAATTTACTGAATTACGCTGCTGCGATGACCCACATCTCATGGTGGACCTACATCTGGGCGACGGGCCTGGGCATCCTCCCACTGACAATTCTGCTCAATGTTTTTGGTGCCAGTGTGCTGAACATGACAACTTCACATTGGATCTGGTGGTTGTTTGTCATGCTGGCGGCACTGTGCGCATTAATCCTATGGCGTCGCTCAAGGGCAAACGACGGCAAGAAGTAGGTGGACCTCATAGATCACTGCGTACCACTGCCGGCGCTTGCGTCGGGAGCAACCAAGAGAAGTCACCAGGAGATCATCGGGAGTGCCTGGGCCCTTGTTCGAGTGCGAGAAGCTGCGTCACTGATCAGACCGACGGCGCATGCAATGGTGTAGTGGTTGTGTCCCATTGCAGGGCGTGAAAATCAAAGCCCTCCTGCAGCGTTGGCTTGACCACCGCGAAGTACGGCGACACGTCGAAGTCGCGCGGGGCAAAGAGGCTGTGGTGACGCACTTTAAGAATCTCTTGCACGCAAGCGGGGCAGTCGGGGTGGTCGAGGCTGGTGCTGTTAATAGTGGGAAGAATGGGGTAGTTGATGGACTGAAACGCCTGCGCGATCAAGGTGGAGCATATGGCACGCGTTGGATCGCCACTGCCGAGCAACAACATGCGCCGCCGAAACCGCAGCGGTACCGATGGTGTGGGAAACAGATAACGCGCCAGATCCCACACGTTCCGAAGGTCGTACTGGTGACCGAGGCGGGCGACCGCATAGGCGATCACCTGCGCGATCTCGTCTGCGCTCAGGCCAGAGGGTCGGCAGATGCGGGTGTGATAGCCCTCAAACAGGGTTGCCGGCACGCTTCGGATGCCGTCGGAGACGTCGGCCTCCACGAAGCAATGTCCGGGCGGCACATGGCTGGCCTCCAAGGCCTCTGCCCCTACATACAGTGCAGCATGCGACCAGGTGGATTGGGTGAGGTATTTGATGGCGGTGCTGAAGCGACTGTGGCCTTCCACCAGCAGCACATCGCCTGGTTGCAGCGTTGCCAGCAAGCGCTCGGCACGGGTTGGTGGGGCGCTGCTGTGCTGGTGCACCTCAGAGGAGAGATAGCGGGCCAGGCGGGACCCGAACCAGCCGGTAACCATTCCCATGATGTGCTCCGTGTGCCCCAGCCAGCAAACCGGTTCAACTGCCGTGGCGGCGGGCGATCCAGGCATCGATCGAGAGCTTACCGGGACCGTGCGCCATGAGGTAGAGCAGCACAGCGGCCCAGGTGCCGTGGGTGGGGTAAGCGCCGGGATAGACAAAGAGCTGAATCACCATCGTCATGCCCAGCAGGCCCAGCGCCGAGAGCCGGGTGGCCAGGCCCAACAGAATGAAGATGGAAAAAAAGTGTTCACCGAGCGCAGCCATGGTGGCGCCGAGTTCGGGCGGCAGGAAGGGCAACTTGTATTCCTCCTTGAAGAGAAAGATGGCGTTGTCCGACAGGTGGGGCATGCCCAGTGTGAAGTTGCCGCTGACGATGTCGATGGCCAGACCTTCGATCTTGGTCTGACCCGATTTCCAGAACACCGCAGCGATGGAGAATCGGGCGATGAAGGCCAGCATGGTGTTGGGCAGGTGGCCCATCATGCGGTAGATTTTTTGCAGCAGTGCACTCAGCCGGGGGATCATGCCGGCGGTCTCAGCGCCAGCTTTGGGCGTGGTCAGGGTGTTCATGTAGGTCTCCTGGGTTGTTGTGGGTAATAGCGGCCGTCTGCTGGTTCAGTGGGCACGTTGCACGTCGATCAGCAGTCCGTGGCGTATCAGGTCGGCCAGGGCTTGTGAGAGGTCGAAATCAGGTTCAGCGACAAAGGCTTGCTCGATGGCCTCGCCCAACGTGGCCTTGCTCAAAAGGTGGTTCACCAGCTCGGTCATGCCAGGTAATATTTGCAAAACAAAAACGTCCCATCCGCTGCGAAAAATGAGTGCCGATTCGGCCTGCTGCAGATCGATATCCTCGAGCGCGATGCCGCTGCCTTCCTTGTGCGCAGCCCAGACAGACACGGCTGCATGCGGCGAACGCAGCAGGTGCAGGCTGGGGGCGAGTCGCCAGCGTACCGAGGGCAGGGCGTCGGTGTCCTGCATCACAGCCGCGATGCATTGGGCGTCCATGCCCTGTGCGTCGGCTGCATGCAAGGCCTGCAGGCGCAAGAATTCGAGCCGCGCCACATCGGCCAAATAGGGCAAGCCAGCGGCGGGGGCGAACTGTGCAATGAAGCCGGGGAGTTCGTGGCCGTAGTGGCTGAGCACGCGGGTGCGGGGCGGGTGGGCTCGCACAAAAAATTGGGCCATGGCGCGGAAGAATTCTTCCCCCACCAGTTGCTGCGTCACGGGGAAGGTGTGGGCCAGTGCGTCCACCAGCGAGACCATCACGTTGTTGCGGTGGACAGCGAGGCGCCGTGCAGGGTCGCTGTGGTTCCAGGTGACGAGGCCCTTGGGCAGGGCATGGGCCGGGTCCAGCAAGGCCTGCGCCCAGGTGTGTTGCGTGCTCATTCGACAGCCTCCGCTGCGGGCGCATAGCGGGTACGCGTGCGCGGGCAAGGCTTGTTGGCGTGGCTGTTTGACCCACTCAACGAGCCCAGGTGCTGCTCAGCCAGTTGGGCTTCCTGCAGCATGGTGTTGAAATCGGGCAGGTCGTTGTCGCGTTCGATGAGTGTGGGCTGTGGCCCGGTCAGGGACAGAGCGGTGTCGTACAGCGCCCAGACGACTTCGGCCACGGGCGAACCGTGGGCGTCAATCAACAGTCGGTCGCCAGCGGCGTCCGAGTCTTCGGCAAAGCCCGCGAGGTGAATTTCCTGGGTGGCGTGGCAGGGCATTTCACACAGGCTGCGCATGGGATCGCGCCCATGGTTGACGCTCGACACATAGACGTTGTTTACATCCAGCAGCAGGCCGCAGCCGGTGCGGTGGATCACCTCGCGCAGGAAGTCGCCCTCGCTCCAGGTGGAACTGGCGAACGCCACATAGGTGGACGGATTTTCCAGCAGCATGGCGCGGCGCAGGCAGTTCTGGACCTGATCAATGTGGTCGCAGACGCGGCTGAGCGTGGGCAGGTTATAGGGCAGCGGCAGCAGGTCGTTGAGGAAAACGCCGCCATGGCTGGACCAAGCCAGGTGTTCGGAAAAGACGGCGGGCTGGTAACGATCCACCAACTGGGCCACGGCCCGCAGGTGGTCGGTGTCGAGCGGGTCTTCACCACCGATGGAAAGACCCACGCCGTGGATGCTCAAGGGATATTGCTCACGGATGCGGGTCAGGTGGTGGTGCATGGGGCCACCAGCCACGAGGTAGTTTTCTGCATGCACTTCAAAAAATCCCACGTCAGGCTGAAACGCTTGAACATGGGCAAAGTGTTCGGGTTTGAGGCCGAGCCCGGCCCGTTGTGGCAGTGGCCAACGTACGGGCGAGCTGGTCTGGGCGGTGACCGTGGGCGTGACAGGCCCCAAAGCGGTGGTTTGGCTCATGGTGTTGTCTCCGTCGTAGGTCGTACGCCCCGTTGAAATCAGGCCTTCTCCTTGAATTCCGCCATTTGACCGAAGCCTGTTGGCGACTTGGGCGATGCGGTCTTCTCGCAGGTGCCTTTGGGCACCAGCGACCAGGCGTTGCCTTGGTAGTCCACCTTGGAGGTGCCTGCGCAGGTGGTGCCAGCGCCTGCTTTGCAATCGTTCTTGCCTTTGAGGGCAACGCCGAAGCATTTTTCCTTGTCGGCACTTTGGGCGGCAGCGGGACTGGCGGCCAGCGTCAGGGCGGCGCCCATGGCGAAAGCGAGGGCGGTGCCCGATGCGATACGGGCGGCGTTGCGGCGGGTCATGGTTTGGCTCATGGTGGTCTCCAGATGTCGGAAGGGATTGAGAGTTGAAGCGTGCTCGCCAACAATGTGGGCTTGCATGGATGTAGTCGCCACCGTTGGCGGATCCTTACACCCAAGGCTTCCACTCTTGACCAACTAGGCATGAACACCGGCACGCTGCGGGTGGGTATCGCTCACCCGGAAGAGCGTCCTGTAAGGAATGACCGTTGGTCAACGACCAAGCGGTTCAGTACACACGGAGTTTGCATATGGGTTTGGACATCCTCGGATGGGCGTCGTTGGCCGCAGGTCCTATGCCCCTTGCTTTATGCGCGAGAATCGTTGCGAGGGACTCAGGGGTCTCGCGCAGCATTTCGCCGCACCTTTTTTTCGGAGCTGTTCATGCAAGGGTTTCTCAGTGCCGTGTTTTCCCGGCTGATCATCGTGAACGCAGTGCGCGTTTCGCTGGTGGTCGGCTGTTTGCTCAACCTGATCAACCAGGGAGAGGCCTTGTTTTCCGGCGCACAGGTCTCCTGGCGCCACGTCGTGCTGAACTTTCTGGTGCCGTACGCCGTCTCCAGCTACAGCGCTGCGCGCAACCAGCTGTCGAACAGGCCGGCACCATGAAGCCCGATGCAACAACGCGGGCTGCGACGGCTGAAACGTCTTCGCAACCGGAAGTTGATCCCGCTGAGCTCACTGCGTTGCGGGGAAAAATGGTCAAGTTCGCGACCCTGCAGTTGGGTGATAGGCATCAGGCTGAAGACGCCGTGCAGGAAGCCCTGATGGGGGCCTTCAAAAACGCTGCCGCATTTGCCGGCAAGGCCAGCCTCAAGACCTGGGTGTTCGCCATTCTCAAGCACAAGGTCACCGACATCCTTCGGCAGCGGCAGCGGCAGCGGCATGTATCCACCCAGCACGCCATGGGAGACGCCGACGAAGAGGCAGATTTCACCGAGCTCTTCAATGCTCGCGGCATGTGGGAACCCGATGAACGCCCCGCTACCTGGGGCAATCCGACCGAGACTTTGCAGGACAAGCAATTCTGGAAGGTATTCGAGGTTTGCCTGGAGGGCTTGCCTGGTCAGCAGGCCCGTGTTTTCATGATGCGTGAGTACGTGGGACTTGATTCGCACGAAATCTGCGCCGAGGCGGGTATTACCTCGACCAACTTGAACGTAATGCTCCACCGGTCGCGGCTGCGCCTTCGAGAGTGCCTGGAGAACCGCTGGTTCGTTGGGGGAGATGCAGCATGCTGAATTGCCATGAAGTCACCCGCCTGGTGTCTGAATCCCAGGAGCGCAACCTATCGGTCACCGAGAAGCTCTCGCTCAACCTGCACCTGATGATGTGCGATGGGTGCAAGAATTTCAGTCTGCAAGTGCCTTTCCTGAGGAAAGCCATGCGTGCCTATGCGGAGCGACTGGACGAGGTTGTCGATCAACCCAACCCGGCGCTCGACCAACCCCAAGATGGGAGCGTCCCATAAGTTTATTCAGATCGCTTCCGGACGATGCTGGTATGCGCCATATCCTGACGGACGATCTGTAGGCTGCGCGTGCGCTGCTCAGGGGCTTGCCCTGATGCCCATCTACAGATTGGTCGCGCGTCTCGCAGTTTGATTTGCCTGCTTTCCTTATCAAGTGAGCGAGCAAGGGCGAGCGCTGAACATGTGTCGCTCGGTGCCAATTGACTAAAACGGATCCGATCGCGTCTCAGTTCTCGCTCAGCAGATCGGCCAGCTTGCCGGCCCGATCCAGCGCAACTAGGTCGTCAAAGCCGCCTACATGTAGTGTGTCAATGAAAATCTGTGGCACGGTGTGGCGGCCGGTCAGTTCGATCATTTGTTCCAGCATGCCGGGTTGTTGATCGACGCTGATTTTGTTCAGTTGGGTGACACCCTTGCGTCGCAAAAGGTTTTCAGCCGCGCTGCAATAGCCGCAGCCTTGCGCACTGTAGAACGTGATGGCGGGCATGGAAATTCCTTTCATTGAATGGGTGGATATGCACAGCGTACTGTTCATTTCAAGACGAAAGGTGGTAAGTCGTCTTCATTTATTGATTGAACGTATCATCGGCCTATGGACCCCATAGCCAGCTTGCTCCACAGCTTTTCCCTGCATGCGGGTGTTTTCTACACCGGAAACATCTGCGGTATCCACGATTTCGAGCGCGACACCGGCCGCGGCCATCTGCACTTGATCCGATGTGGTGAGGTGCAGGTGCGGGGCGTGACTCGGCGGCGCTTCGTAGTGAGTAAACCCACGCTGATGTTTCTGCCGCGACCGGACCAACACCGCCTGGTGGCCGACGACGGTGCAGGTGCTGACGTGGTGTGCGCCACCGTGCAGTTTGGCGGCGCCAACACCAATCCGATCACGGCATCACTGCCCGATCTGGTCATGGTGCCTTTGGCGGATCTGCCCGGTGTGGATGCTTTGCTTGAGCTGATGCTTGACGAGGCTTTTCACGTACACGCTGGCCGCCAAGGCGTCCTGGATCGGCTGTGCGAGGTTCTGATCGTGAGGTTGCTGCGGCATTGCATGGCCCATGGTCTGACCCAGGGCGGTACGCTGGCAGGGCTTTCAGATGCGCGCCTGGGCCCGGTTCTCGCGGCCTTGCATGCTTCGCCAGAGCGCGAATGGGATTTGCCGGGAATGGCGTCCCTGGCCGGGATGTCACGGGCCCGCTTTGCCGTGTACTTTCGGCAGGTGACCGGGGAGACGCCGGCAAATTACCTGGCCTCGTGGCGGGTCATGCTGGCGCAGCGCCTGCTGACGCGCGGCGTGGCAATCAAGCAGGTGGCGCTGGATGTGGGTTATGGCAGTGCCAGTGCCTTGTCCCGCGCTTTCGTTCGAAAGCAAGGCGTGGCTCCTGGAGAATGGCTCAGACAGCAAACGACTGCGCCCGCTGCATGAAGGCGACGCGGCGTTTCAGTGATCACCGGTGTAAGAGGGGATAGACTCATCTTCCAAGCCCAGATCAAGCGTACCCATTTGCGAGGTCAGCGTACGCAAAGTTTTCATCTGTTTTTCCACCTCCTTGCAATCGCTGCACAGCTTGAGATGAATGCGAAGCCGCATTTGATCGCCAAGATCCAGTGGCTCGTCCAGAGCCTGCGACATGAGCTCTGCGGCGCGCTCGCATGAATGGAAGAGGCTCATTGGGGATTGAAAAATAGTCATGAAACATCCCGAATAGTGTGGCCGCGGGAAGTCATGCACTGACGCAAACCCATGCGGGCGCGATGCAAGACCATGCGGCAGTTGTCGGCCGTCAAGCCCAGACGCATACAGATTTCGGGCGTTTCGAAGCCCAGCCATTCGCGCATCATGAACACCCGCCCCGTCTGGACCGGCAGGCATCGCAGGCAGCTTTCAAGCGTTGACATGATCTGTCGTTGTGCTTCGCGGCCTTCGGGTTGCTGCCAGGCGTCCACTGGCTCCAAGTAGCCACCCTGTTCATTGAATGTTCCATCGGTGGGATTGGCTTGGTCTTCGCCCTCGCCGTGCGTGTTGTAAATGCGTCGTCGTTGGTGTGGGGATCGGTACCAGTCGGCGATCTTGTTCTTCAGGATTGCCGTTGCCCAGGTGGTGAGAGAGGCTTCTCCACGAAGCGTTGGCTGGTTCTCCAGCACGTTGATAAGGGTTTCCTGCGCCAGATCTTCAGCTAATGCGGGGTCGCGCACCACCATGCGGGCATGTCGAATCAGACGCTTACGCAGTGCAATCCAGCTGGCTTGCTCGAATTGCTCAGGCATTGCGTTGTCTGCCTCGCTGGATTGAGATGTGAGGTTCAACGAGCAACTCCGATGGGGAACATGTGACTGTGAACAGCGCCTCGTGTGGTTCTGTTCAGTCGTTCAAGCGCACGAAAAATTACAAGGCGCTTCTGAGATTCTGAAAATTCGTCGAGATGGTTGCCTTGTGCCCCGGGCCTTCGCATGCCCGATCCATCAACCCGCGGCGTTGAGGATCGGAATGCGACCGTTGCGAGCACTGTGGCTCATGAGCAATATGGCTCAACGCGTGCTCGTTCTCAGTTGACATAGACCGGCAATTTGCCTGCGGCCCGCAGTGTTGCAACTTCTTCCTCGACTTGGCGGCGAGTCAAATTTGACGAGGTTTTTTGGGCTGCTGGAACTGCTGTCGAGAATTCGCCATAGGCGACCGTGTTGTTGGCCTGGGCTGTGTGTAGCTTCGCTACGACCTGTGCGCGCGAGAGGCTTGGTCCGCTGATGGCCACGTCTTGACCCCAGGTTTCGCCATTGCCCGGTTGTGCAAAGACTGCGACAGATGTGAGGGAGGTGACGGCCAGGATGCCTGCTGCGAGGAGGGTTTTCATGATGTTTCCTTTCGGGTTTGGGGCGCTGCGATTTGCATTGCCTTCATGACCTTGGACGCAACAGCCTGAGAAAACGTGACAGGTTTTTTTGAGCCTGTCCTGATTTTTTGATTTGAGAAACGGATGAAACCTTCGTGTTCACGGCGTGAGAACAAGGGGTCTCAAAAGAGAGACGAAGGGTTTCTTATTTCCGTCGGTAGTCCATAGGATTCTTGTGTGGCTTGGGCGATCGTCTTCGCTTCAAGCGCCTGTTCATTCTTTTCCTCAACTCCAGGAGCCATCAACATGTCGACAACAGCCTACATCCAGCAACTTCAGTCCGTTGCCCACGCCACCGCCCAAGGCGCACAGAAAGAGATTCTGGACACCGCACTCAAGCAGGTCGGCTTTATTCCCAACATGTACGCCAACATGGCCAATGCACCGGCCGTGCTCAGCACCTACCTGCATGGCTACGGCCTGTTCCGTGGCGAGTCGGGCCTCACCCCAGCCGAGCAGGAGGTGGTGTTTCTGGCGGTCAGCAAAACCAATGGCTGCAAATACTGCACGGCCGCGCACAGCATGATTGCCGACAAGATGTCGGGCGTGCCGGCCCCTGTGCTGCAGGCCATCCGAAGCCACCAGCCCATTCCCGACGCCAAGCTCGCTGCGCTCTTTGAAGTCACGACCGAGATGGTCAAAAGCCTGGGCCAGCCCAGTCCGGCCGCCGTGGCGGCCTTCCTGGACGCCGGGTACCAGGAGCGGGACCTGCTCTACATTGTGTTGGCCGTGTCGGTGAAGGTGCTCAGCAACTATTCCAACCACGCCTTCGGGACGCAGGTGGATGAGCGTTTCGCCGCCTACAAAGGCGATTGAGTTTCCGAGCCATCACACCCACGTTGACACCGGAATCTTTCGAGCGGGTCATGGGATGCGCCGCCGCTGAACTGGTGTCGTGGTTGCCACGGGCGCTGGCCGATGCTTCAATGCGGATCGATGTCGCTGGACAGTGCAAACTGCCTTTTTGCAGCAGAGCGCCCGGAGCGCACTTGGTGAACCCTGCCGCCATGGCGCGCGGCCGTACTGAAAAGCCTCGGCTGGCTGTGCGGTTCACTTGCACCGGTTTGAGCGATTCGGAGCGCTCCGGACCCTGAAGCACGTTGACCGGTAAATACCCCGAGGCGGAGGACGTCCCTAGCACTTTCCAAGGAGCTTTTCAAATGAATATTCAGACGCTGGCGTTTGACACGGGTGGAACGGTGCTGGATTGGCACGGAGGGCTGGTGAGCGCCTTTGCGCATGCGGGGCTTCAACATGGTTTGGTACGAGATTGGCACGCCGTGACCAACGACTATCGCCGTGCGGCAATGAAGGCCATCGTCGGACAGGTACGGCCTGCGTTCAACATGGACGACGTGCACCGCACGGAGCTCGATGGCGTGTTGGCGCAATACGGCCTTCAGGCGTTCACCACGCAAGACCGCTGGCTGATACACCGCACCTGGTACGGGTTGAAGGCCTGGCACGATTTTCCTTCTGCGCTGAACCGGATGAGGCGCAAATACCCAGTGGTCTCGTTCACCATGTTGCCTTTGGCGATGGTGATTGCGGTTTCGCGGCGCAACGATTTTGAATGGGATGGCGTCATCTCGTGCGAGATGATCGGCGTGTACAAGCCGCAACCAGAGGCCTATGCACAGGTGGCGATCTGGTTGGGCCTGGAGCCGGCGCAAATCCTGATGGTGGCTTGCCACAACTTCGATCTGAATGCGGCGCGCGCCAGTGGCTACCGGACGGCCTTCGTGCGGCGGCCGGATGAATGGGGCCCTGCAGGGCCTCCCGATCCCGAACCCCATCCCGACTGCACCTTTGTGGTGGATGATTTCCCGACGCTCGCCGATCGGCTGGGTGCCTGAGAGCCCAACGGGGGCGATCGCAACGGCCTGGCCGCCGTGGAGGCCTTCCTGGAAGCCGGGTACCAGGAGCGGGACCTGCTCTACACAGTGGCGGCACAGGACGTCTTGCCAGTCGTTGCTGTTGAGTCGGCCAAAATTTCCCGAAATGCAGCCGCCACTGCCTCATGCCCTATCGGGCCTATTGGGTCTATTGCCTCTGACGTAGGGTTTTTAGTCCTGTCTCTTTCGGGTGACTTTGTCCCGCAGGGTCACGAATTCCTCAGCCGCTGAGGGGTGCAGTGCTACGGTGGCATCAAAGTCGGCTTTGGTGGCCCCCATCCGAATGGCAATCGCCAGAGCCTGGATGATCTCGGGCGCATCGGCGCCCACCATGTGCGCGCCCAGCACACGCTGGCTGGCCGTGTCCACAATCAGCTTGACCAGCGTGCGCTCGTCGCGCCCGGACAGGGTGTGGCGCATGTTGCGGAACTTGCTGCTGTAAATATCGATTTCGCCATACTGGGCAAGTGCCAGTGCCTCGGTCAGTCCCACCGTGCCGATAGGGGGTTGGCTGAACACCGCCGACGGCACGGTGGTCAGGTCGGCGCTGACGGGCTTGGACCCAAACAGCGTCTGCGCCAACGCCGCGCCTTCGCGAATGGCCACCGGGGTGAGTGCGATGCGGTTGGTGACGTCGCCCACCGCGTGGATGCTGTCGATGCTGGTTTTGCCAAAGGCATCGACCTTGACGCCGCCGGCCTGGTCCAGCGCAACGCCCGCCTCCAGCAGCCCCAGGCCTTGGGTATTGGGCACGCGGCCGGTGGCGTAGAGCACCGCATCCACCACCAGCGGCGCGGTGGACGTCCCTGTGAGGCTTGCCGACAAACTGGCGTCGTTCAGGCGGTCGATCCGCGCCACGTCATGGTGCAGCAGCACGGTGATGCCTTTTTTGACCATCTCGCCTTGCAAGTGCGCGCGTACGTCGTCGTCAAAGCCGCGCAGCACCTGGCCAGCGCGGTAGCACAGCGTGACCTGCGCGCCCAAGCTATTCAGTATGCCGGCAAACTCCACCGCGATGTAGCCACCGCCGACCACCAGCACCCGCTTGGGCAGTTGCGGCAAGTCAAACACCTCATTGGACGTGATGGCGTGTTCGACGCCTGGGACGGGTGGAACAAACGGTGTGCCGCCGGTGGCCACAAGGATGTGCTCGGCGGTGACCTGCTTGTCGTTGACGAGCACGGTGTGTGCATCGAGCAGACGGGCGGCGCCGTGCAGGACCGAAACTCCAGAGCCCTCTAAATTGGTTTCGTAAATGCTGCTCAGGCGAGCGATTTCCTTGTCTTTGGCCGCTATCAGCTTAGGCCAGGAAAATTGCGCCGGGGGCACGGTCCAGCCAAAACCCTGTGCATCAGCGAAATCCTCGGCATAGTGGGCTGCGTACACCAGCAGTTTTTTCGGGACACAACCACGAATGACGCAGGTGCCACCGTAGCGGAAGTTCTCGGCAATCCCCACGCGAGCGCCCAGCCCCGCGGCAACGCGCGCGGCGCGCACTCCACCAGAGCCACCGCCGATGACGAAGAGTTGGTAGTCGTATGAAGGCATTGAATTCCTATTGTTCAGCGCGCTATAGCGCAGGGTTGAGAAGCTGCAACTCTCTATAGCTTGCAGCGCTGTTTCGCTTTGGGCTATGGGTGCACGACTATGCCCGATATGGGGCAACCGCATCGTTCCGCTGAGCTTCTGTGCGGTGACTCGCTGCGTGGATGGCAAACTTGGTCTGAGGAGCTACTCACAGCCCGCGCCGGTTCGCCTCGACTTGCAGGGCGTCCAGATCGGCCGCCCAATCAATGCGTGACTGACTCAGCACTTCAAGGCGCTTGTTGTTGAGCGCATCTTCCAGCCTGCCATGGCCATTTAAGCGGGTGTCTCGTCGCTCCAGCAAGTTGGCGATCAAGGGTCGATACAGGGCCAAAAAATGATTCAGCCAGGCACAAGCGTGTTCGTGTCCGGTCACTGGTCCGGGGCGGCACCGATCCAGGCATGCCAGTGTGTGCGTGGCGTCAAACCAGTGCCCATCGGTGACCCATCGGTTGGTGGTGAACAGCTTGACGGGTAGGCCCCGAGCGTCGAGGGCAATCGCCAGCATGTGCGTGGGTGCGCTGCGCGCCCAGACCTTGCGGCCCTGTCTGGGCCGGCTTCGGCGTCCTGAGACAGTGGCGTGCCAGAACACGTGCAGGTGTCCGTGCTCGTCGCCATGGGTGCGGTGGGCGTGGTAGTAGAACTGGGTCCCGCTGCGCAGGTCGATGATGTCGGAAGGCGGGTAGTGTTTGTATTCCACCACCTCCGCACCTTGCACCCAGCTTTGCAGCAATGAGCCAGACGCCTGCGTCGCGTCAGCGAATGCCTCCACGCAAGATTGGCCGTGTTGCAGCGTGGTGTTCAGTTCGGTCGCGTTGATGGAGCGCCAGTGTCGGCGCAATACGGGCGATGCGGGCATAGGTGCTGAAACCAAAAGAGACTCTGGAGCAGGGATGTGCTCCAGGGCGCAGGTTCACAGGCCAGGTTTCATTTCTTGGCCGCGCAGGCGCCGCATTTGGCTTTGCAGGCGCTGCACTTCGACATGGTCTTGGCCGAGCCACATTTGGCGCCGCATGCACGGCAGGCCATGGCGCAACCGCCCAGGGCCGCAGTAGTAACAACAGCGGCGGCCAGACTCAGAGACAGGCGGGATGAGAGCGTAGACATGATGGGGAGTTCTCCAGTTGGGTTTAAGACACCAGGGACTCGCACATGGCGGAAGGCAAATGCACAAGCCTTGGTGAGGGTTTGTCGTCAATGATGTTGCCCCCATATTCCAGTCCCCGTCCTAGTCGCAATAAAGCGCCTGGTCCACCAGTGGTTCCGGGCGCGCCTTTGCGGCCTGCTGCCGCCTGAACTCGCGAGGCGAGCGCATTTTCAGCGATGAGTGCGGGTGCACCTCGTTGAAGTGCTCAAAGGCTGCTGGCAACTGAGCCAGCACGGTCTGCGCATCACGCCGGTCCATGCGTGCCACGTAGTCGCGTTTGAACGTGTTGACGAAGCTCTCGGCCATGCCGTTGCTCTGGGGACTGCAGACTGGGGTGTTGATGGGCTGTAACCCCAGCGAGCGCGCAAGCGCTCGGGTGTCCGCTGCGATGTAGGCCCCGCCGTTGTCGCTCAGGAACTCCAGTTTGTGACCGGCAGGAACCGCTTCGACGGCGCCAAAGCGCCGCTCCACCGCTTCGATGAGCATCTCGCGCACGGGTTCGCCAGGAAGACCCTTGCCCTCCCATGCACGCCATGCCATGACCTCCCGGTCGCAGCAGTCTTTGGTAAAGGTCGCCGTCACTGTTTGGCCCGAATCACACTTGATTTCCAGGCCGTCGGAGCACCAGCGCAGGTCGCTGCGCGATACGGCAACCCGGCCTTCATGCGTGCGGGCCGACTGGCGCCGGCGCGGCGCCTTGGGCAGCAGCAGACCCGCCTGGGCCATCACGCGATAGACGCGTTTGGGATTGACTCGCGCATCGCCGCAGCCCGCACGCTGGCGGTTCACCAAGGCACAGGCCCGGCGGTAGCCATAGCTGGGCAGGTCGGCGATTTCTTGACGCAACTGGCCAAGCAGCGCGTCATCGTCACGGGGCGTGCGATGTGTCCGGCCGTCCGTCCAATCGTCATCTCGTCCGAGCAAGTCACGCACATGCGAGCGCGCCAACCCTAGCGTGCGGCAGACCGTCTTCACAGCTCCTCCCTGGGCAATAAGGGCGAGCGCGCAATCCACTTTTTTTCGGTGGCGTACTCCACGGCTTCCTTGAGGATTTCGTTCTCCAGGGTCTTCTTGCCGAGCACGCGCTGGAGCTTGGCGATTTCCGCGCGGGCGGCCGCCAGCTCAGATGCCGGCACAACCGCCTCACCTGCCGACACAGCGGTCAAAGCGCCTTGCCGTTCGAGCTTGCGCCACATGAACAGCAAGCTTGCGGAAACGCTTTCCTGACGAGCCACGAGGGACACACTCATGCCTGGTTCGTAGGTGCGTCGCACCAAGGCGGCCTTCTCGGGGAGGGACCAGCGCCTGCGGCGCTGGTCTTTCAAAATCACTTCTACCGATTCCGTATGCCTAGTCGTATTCATGGTCCTATTCCTATCTCAAAGATAAGCGATAGGACGGGGCCTGGGAATCAGGGGGCTATTTCATCAACGGGGGGGCTATCGTTACAGCGATCGAGGATGAACGATGACGACCAATCCTTTATGCCGCGCAGTTTTTCAGTCTTTTCGGCCTCTAGCGCTTGCACAGCTTGCGTTGGTAGCTATTGTTTTGTAAGCATTGCGCCGCTTGCGTTGCGGAGTGTTTTTCCTCGACTCAACAGTACGGATCCATTGCAGCAGTCACCCGTCGTGTAAGAGTGATGCCGTGTGGGACGACGAATGGGCATCAACCACCCATTGCGGAGTCTCTTATGTCGAAAAATGTCCTCCTGGCCCGGCCCCACCCGTTCATCGTTGCGGAAATGAAGCCATTTTTGGAGGACAACGGCTACACGCTCAGCAAGCTGGAGGCCATGGCCAGCCTTCCGGCCATGGCCGCCCAAGCTGGGGGTGCCGTCATTTCTCTGGCACTGTCGTCCCCGCTGCCCGAGTCCGCTGCAGTGGTGTTCCAGCAGTTGCGCCAGGTAGCGCCTGGAGTGCCGGTGCTCTTTGCCTCGATGCTGGCGTTTGATCAGGCCCTGCCCGGTATGCAGCGCCTTGCCGCGCAGTCCGGGGTTCAGGCGGAGATCTACGGGGTGGACACGGAGGCTTCCGCGTCGCGACTGGGGCGCCCACAGGCTTTTCTGTATTTCAGTAAGGAGGATCTGGCCACCCCTGCGCGCCGCGTGGTGGCGACCCGGATGCTCAAGCGGCATTTTAACCAATAGATCGGTTTCGTCCATGAATAGACTGGTGCTGGTGGGCGGTGGGCATGCCCACCTCTCGGTCCTGGAGGCTCTGGCAGCGCAACGCCCGGGCAATGTGGAGGTGACGCTGATCACGCCGTCTCCACTCCAAAACTATTCGGGCATGCTGCCCGGTTGGATCTCCAGCCACTATGCGCTGTCGGCCTGTCAGATCGACTTGCAGCCTTTGGTGAGCGCGGCGGGTGGGCGGCTCATTCTGGAGAACGTGGTGGACATGGATGCCACGCGGCATTGTGTCGCTCTCGCGGATGGCCAGCCGGTGCACTACGACTGGCTGTCCATCGACGTCGGAAGTGAAACCGAAACCTCAGGGCTCGAAGCACTGGGCAGCAAACTGCTACCCGTCAAACCCCTGGATCAATTTTTCACGCGCTGGCCAGAAAAAGTGGCCGAGGCGCAAGCGCAGGGGGCGTTCCATCTGGTCGTCGTGGGTGCCGGGGCCGCCGGTGTCGAGATCGCTCTGGCCGCCCAGTTTGCGCTGACACGCGCTGGGGTTCGAGCCCAGGTGGACTTGATAGCCTCCGAGAACGGTGTCCTCAAGGGCCACAACCGGCGCGTGCAGGAGCGTGTGCTTGCCTACGCCCGGCGTGCGGGCGTGAGCGTCCATTTTCAGCGGGCCGTCGGGACACCGAACGGCGTTCTGCTGGCAGATGGCGAGTTGGTGGCTGCCGATCTGGTGATCGCTGCCACCGGGGCCCGTGCCCCGGTCTGGCTCCAGCTATCCAAACTGGCGCTCGACCCTGGGGGCTACATACAAGTCGACCAATACCATCGCAGCGTGTCACACCCGAACGTATTTGCCGCCGGTGACGTCTGCGCCAGGCCCGGTACGAGCCTGTCGCGCTCTGGCGTGCATGCGGTGCGCGCCGGGCCAGTGCTCGCGAGCAACCTGCTGGCGGTGCTCGAAAGTGCTCCGCTGTTGGCCTATCGGCCCCGACCCAATTCGCTCTATCTGCTTGCGTGCGGCCCCCGCCATGCGATTGCATCGTGGGGGCCTTGGTCCGCCAGCGGCGCGTGGGTTTGGCTTTGGAAAGACTGGATCGACCGGCGCTTCATCCGGCGCTTTGCGCGATCAGGATCAAGCTCAGCCGGGGCGAAGATGGAGAAATCTGCATGATCAACCTGCAACGCCTGAACACATGGATACGCGGCTCGGCAGCCAACTCCAACCCGGCAAAGCAACTGCTGGCCAGCCTGCTGACGATGGCCTGGTTCGTCGAGGCGCGCGATTCCTATACGGGTGGGCACCTGTGGCGGGTTTCCCGCTACGCCCGCCTGCTGGCCGAGCATGCCGGGTTGCCCCACGCGGAGGTTGCGCGGATTGAACTGGGCGGTTTTTTGCATGACCTGGGCAAGGTCGGCGTCCCGGACGCGATTCTTCAAAAGAAGGAGCGCCTGACCGATGAGGAATACACCATTATCAAGACACATCCGGATATCGGCCTCAGGATGCTCGCAGGGCATCCCCTTGCCGCCCTGGTGCGGGACGCCGTGCACCTTCATCACGAGCGCCCTGACGGCCAGGGATATCCCAAAGGCCTGCGAGGCGGAGCTGTTCCGGTTGCAGCGCGGATCGTCGGAATATGCGATGCATTCGACGCCATGACCAGCCATCGCCCCTATCGCCAGGGCATGCCCATTGATCTCGCCCTGGGAATATTGCGACGAGAAAAAGGCGCGCAGTTTGACGAGAAATTTGCGGATGTCTTTCTTGCGCTGGGCGAGTCGGCGCTTCTTGGCCACGTGCATGGGCACAGCGACGAGGGCATCCCGCTTCAGTTTTGTCCCACGTGCGGACCAACCCTGGTGCTGCGCCGTGGGCTCACAGCGGGGCAGAAAATCTACTGTCGCAACTGTGCCGGGGAGTTTGCGCTTGATGCGGGTGAAGGCGCACTGGTCGCTAGGCCAACGGGCCGTCAGGGCTCCAGGGTGGATCTGGAGCCCGAGGCGGATGTCGATTTGATTCAGCGCACGGTTTCAGCGGCTGTGGCGTCGCTGCCAGCCCGGGAATTGATGGAGGCCGCCATGGCGGGTGAAAGCTCCGTATGAAGCCGAGCCTTGTGTCCGTGGCTTGCTCGCGCAAGATTGTCTCCAGCGCGCTGCGGATTTCGCTGGTCGTGGGTTGCATCCTGAACCTCATCAATCAAGGCGCTTCGATCATGGCCGGGAACGACATTTCCTGGAAACATGTGCTGCTCAACTTTCTTGTACCCTACTGCGTGGCCAGCTATAGCGCAGCCAAGAACGAACTGGGCGAACGGGGCCAAATTGAGGACCAATGACAAGGCTGCGGCAGCGGGGCTGCCGCAGCCGAGACGATCGTCCTGTTTGATCCATCTTGTGTCGTGAGAGCCAGGCGAAAGGCACACCCCGTTTGACAGGCTGAGTGTAAGAATTCCGAGATGCGCGACGACTAAACGAACAAGACGCGCAAAAACCGCGCTCATCAGAACGATTCAGGACCACCATGCACGCCACCTTGCCGCTACTCGAAGCGACGACTTTCCCAGCCTTGCGCCGAGGCACCTTGACCACCCTTCAGGTCAACCTGGGGTACCGCTGCAACCAGACTTGTGTGCATTGCCACGTGAACGCAGGTCCGAACCGTACCGAAATGATGGACGACGCCCACCTCGATTTGGTGATCGAGGTACTAAAGGCCCGTTCCATCAAGGTGCTTGATCTCACTGGCGGGGCGCCAGAGCTCAATGAGGGGTTTCGCGAGTTGGTTCGCCGGGCACGGGCGCTGGGCGTGCACGTCATTGACCGCTGCAACCTCACCATCCTGTTCGAGCCGGGGCAGGAGGGTCTCGCGCAGTTTCTGGCCGACCAGAAAGTCGAGGTAGTGGCCTCGATGCCCTGCTACTCGCTAGAGAACGTAGACAAGCAGCGCGGCAAGGGCGTGTTCGACAAGAGCATTGCGGCCTTGCAACAGCTCAATGCCCTGGGCTACAGCAAGCCGGACTCCGGCCTCAAGCTCAGCCTGGTCTACAACCCCCAAGGCGCCACGCTGCCGCCTGAGCAGGGCCAGCTTCAGGCCGACTACAAGCGCGAATTGATGGCGCACTTCGGCATTGAGTTCGACAAACTCTTCGTCATCACCAACATGCCCATCCAGCGGTTTGGCTCCATGCTGATCTCCAAAGGCCAGTTCAACAGCTATTTGCAATTGCTGCGCGACAACTTCAGCGAGCCCAACCACGCCACCGTGATGTGCCGCAGCCTGATCAGCGTGGACTGGCAGGGCAACCTCCACGACTGCGACTTCAACCAACAACTGGGCCTGCCGCTTCCTACTGGCGGCGCCATGCGCATGGCGGCTGCGCCGCACTTGCGTGATTTGCTGGTGCAAGACCCGGCCGGGCGGCCAGTGCGCACTGCCGAGCACTGCTACGGTTGCACCGCCGGACAGGGCAGCAGCTGCGGCGGCGCGCTCAAGGGCGCATGAGCATGAAGAACGTTCGGCGCCTGGCACTCCTGGCTCTGGTGCTCGTGCTGGTCTCGGGCTTCTTTGCCCTGGGTGGTGCGAAGTGGCTGACGCTGGAGGGCCTGAAGTCGGGCCAGGCCCAGTTCAGCGCCTGGAAGGACGCGTCGCCGGCCCTGCTGGGTCTGGCATTTGGCGCGGTGTATGTACTGGTGACCGCCTTGTCCTTGCCCGGTGCCGCCATCATGACCCTGGCCGCCGGTGCGATCTTCGGCCTGTTCTGGGGCTCCGTGATTGCCTCTTTCGCTTCCACCCTGGGCGCGACCTTGGCCTTCTGGAGCGCGCGTTACCTGCTGCGCGACTGGGTGCAGGCGCGCTTTGGCGACCGACTCAAGCCCATCAACGAAGGCATGGCCCGCGATGGCGCGTTCTACCTTTTTGCGCTGCGCCTGGTGCCGGTGTTCCCGTTCTTCCTCATCAACCTGCTGATGGGTCTGGTGCCCATCCGCTCTCTGACTTTCTACGGTGTCAGCCAGGTTGGCATGCTGGCCGGCACGCTGGCGTACGTGAACGCGGGCACCCAGTTGGCGCAGATCGACAGTCTGGCCGGCATCGTCTCGCCAGGTGTCGTGCTGTCCTTCGCGCTGCTGGGCGTGTTCCCGCTGCTGGCCAAGAAGGTTCTGGGCTGGCTGCAGCGCCGCCGCGTCTATGCGCGCTGGACACGGCCAAAGAGCTACGACCGCAACCTGATCGTTATCGGCGCTGGCGCGGCCGGGTTGGTGACGGCCTACATCGGCGCCGCCGTCAAGGCCAAGGTCACCCTGGTGGAGGCGCACAAGATGGGCGGCGACTGCCTGAACTACGGCTGTGTGCCCAGCAAGGCCCTGATCAAGAGCGCCAAACTGGCGTCCCAGATGCAGCGCGCCGACCACTACGGCCTGTCTGCGACGGCACCTGTGTTCAGCTTCCGCCAGGTCATGGCGCGGGTGCATGAGGTCATCCGCGCCGTTGCGCCGCACGACAGCGTGGAGCGCTACGCATCTTTGGGTGTGGAGGTGCTGCAAGGGTATGGGCGCGTGGTCGATCCCTGGACGGTTGAGATCAAGGCCGCCGACGGCAGCACGCAGCGTCTCACCACCCGCAGCATTGTCATCGCCGCCGGCGCGCGCCCCTTCGTGCCGCCGCTGCCTGGCATCGAGGAGGTGGGTTACGTCACCAGCGATACCTTGTGGGACGCGTTCGCCCAGCTTGATGCGCCGCCGGCGCGGTTGGTGGTGCTGGGCGGCGGCCCCATTGGCTGTGAGCTGGCCCAAAGCTTTGCGCGCCTGGGCTCCGAAGTCACACAGGTGGAGATGGCGCCGCGCATCATGGCGCGCGAGGACGCAGAAGTGTCCGAACTGGCGCGCCAGTCCCTGACACGCGATGGTGTGGATGTCCGAATCGGGCACAAAGCACTGCGTTGCGAGCGCGAAGACCGTGATGGTGTCACGCACAAATACCTCGTGGTCGAGCACGGTGGTGTGGAGCAGCGCATCGAGTTCGATGCCCTGGTCTGCGCCGTGGGCCGCGTGGCGCGGCTGCAGGGCTACGGCCTGGAAGAGCTGGGCATTCCCACCCAGCGCACCGTGGTGACCAACGAGTACCTGGAAACGCTCTACCCCAACATCTACGCCGCCGGTGACGTGGCAGGTCCCTACCAATTCACCCACACCGCTGCGCACCAAGCCTGGTATGCGGCTGTGAATGCGCTGTTCGGTCATTTCAAACGCTTCAAGGTCGACTACTCAGTTATCCCTTGGGCGACCTTTATTGACCCGGAGGTGGCGCGAGTCGGCCTCAACGAACAGGAGGCCAAGGAGAAGGGCATTGCCTACGAGCTCACCCGCTATGGCATTGACGACTTGGACCGTGCCATCGCCGACGGCGCCGCCTACGGCTTCGTCAAGGTGCTGACGGTGCCAGGCAAGGACCGCATCCTGGGGGTGACCATTGTCGGTGAGCATGCCGGCGACCTGCTGGCGGAATTCGTGCTGGCGATGAAGCATGGCCTGGGTTTGAACAAGATCCTCGGCACCATCCACACCTATCCGACGCTGGCTGAAGCCAACAAATCTGTCGCGGGGGAATGGAAGCGCGCGCATGCGCCGCAGCGCCTGCTGGCCTGGCTGCAGAGCTACCACGCCTGGCGGCGCGGCTGAAACACCATGGCAAGCACACCCAAAATCTCCGTGCTGCTCGACCTGCCGACGGGGGCCAGTCGCAGCGCCTTGCGCGCCGGGCTGATGGCGTCGAATCTGCCCCCAACCGACTTGCCGATCGACCAGCATCAGCGCGAACCCGTGCTGCGCGGACTGGCAGATCGGGACGACACGGTCGTATTTATTGACATCTCCCACAGTGCCGACAGCAACCGACCCGGCATTCTGGAACTGGATGCCTTGTTGCCCAAGGGCGTGAGTCGGCAGCGCGTCTTCCTGACGCGCCTTGAAGACGGTCATGTCAGTCTTGCAGACCGGCACTGGGTGCAATCGCTCGGCTTTGCGGAACTCTTCCCCGAGTTCAGCAGTGCCGACAGCGCAGGTTGGCTGGGGCAGGCCCTGGACCGTATCCATACCCTGTTTTCGCTTCCGGCCATGGCGCCTGCGGAGTTGGCGCGCTACCTGGGTGCACTGGTCGACGACGCCAAGGGTGCGACAGCGCGGGAGCGGTTGCGCCGCCAGACCGGAATGACTGCCGAGGCCGTGGCGCAGAAACTGAGCGGCCTGCTCGACATTCGCGACCGAAGCTACCGGCTCAAGACCTATCCGCAGTGCTTCGTGGGCAAAGAGGCCACTGCGGTGATTGCCAGAACGTTTGGCTGCTCGGATTCGCAGGCGGTTTCGCTGGGGCAGGATCTGGGCGCACTCGGGCTGCTGGTGCATGTCACCCATGGCCACAGTTTCCAAAATGAGAGCCTCTTTTTTCGGCTGGCCGTATCGGATGCGGTGGACCGCCTGAACCTGGGCAAGCTCCACGCTGAGATGAGTGCGAAGCAAGGTGTCGCAGTGGCCGACCGATCCTATCTGGGCAAGGTTTATTCCCGCTGTTGGATCGGCTCCGCAGCGGTGGACTGGCTGGTAGCGCGCTACAAACTTGCCCGCCACGAGGCGTGGATGGTGCTCCAGCGCCTGGCGCAATTCGGCCTGCTGGAGCATGTGCTGCAAGAACACGATATCCAGGACAGCGAGTACTACTACCGTTTTACCCGGCACACCGCTGCTGGCGTTGCGACGCCATGAAGCTCTCGGTCATCGTCCCAGTGCTCAACGAGGCGGCCGGTGTGCCCGAGCTGTGCGCCCACCTGATGCCCTATGTGCGCCAGGGCGTGGAAGTCATTCTGGTCGATGGGGGCAGCGAAGACAACACGGCCGAGCTGGTGGAGTGCCTGGGCTTTCGGCTCGTGCCTTCGCCGCGTGGCCGCGCGTTGCAGATGAACGCCGGCGCGGCCGCCGCCAGTGGCGACGTGCTGCTGTTTTTGCATGCCGACACACGCTTGCCGCCCGGCGCGCTTGAGTGCCTGCAGAGCTGCATCACGCATGGGTATGCGCATGTCTGGGGGCGCTTTGACGTGCGTATCGAAGGCCGCCCCGCCATGCTCAGGTTGGTGGCCTGGCTGATGAACTGGCGCTCGCGCCTCACGGGCATCGCCACCGGCGACCAGGCCATGTTCATGACCCATGCTGCCTTCGATGCCGTCGGTGGCTTCCCGCCGCAGCCGTTGATGGAAGACATCGAGATGTCCAGCCGCCTGTGCCGCCTGGCGCGCCCGCTCTGCCTGACCGACAAAGTCGTCACCTCGGGCCGCCGCTGGGAGCAGCGGGGGCCGTGGCGCACCGTTTTTCTGATGTGGCGCCTGCGTTGGGCCTACTGGCGCGGCGTGCCGGCCAGCCAGCTTGCCCAGGCGTACCGATGAAGTCGGTGCGCATTGTCATCATTGCCAAGGCCCCCATCGCAGGGTTTTGCAAGACCCGGCTGATTCCGGCGCTAGGCGAGCAAGGAGCCACCCAACTGGCGCAGCGCATGCTGGCGCGCACGGTGGCTTCGGCCCTGGCCGCCGGGCTGGGCACGGTCGAACTCTGTGCCACTCCCGGCCTGCAGGCCTTTGACTGGCAGGGCCTGGGTCTGCCCGGTGGCTTGGCTTGGTCGGAGCAAGGCGAGGGGGATCTCGGTACGCGCATGGGCCGGGCTGCCCAGAGGGTGACGGTAGGGGGTGAGGCCATCTTGCTGATCGGCACGGACTGCCCGGCACTCGATAGCGGCCTGTTGCAAAGCGCTGCGGCAGCCCTGCAAGACCATGAGGCGTCCCTGGTGCCCACTGCCGACGGCGGTTATGCCCTGCTGGGCCTGAAGCGTTTTGCCTCTTCGCTGTTCGACGCCATGCCCTGGAGCACCGATGCCGTGGCTGCCGAGACCCGGCGGCGCGTGGCTCGGTTGGATTGGCGTTTGTGCAGCCTACCCACGCTGAACGATATCGATGAGCCCAAGGATTTGCCCTGGCTTCCAGCAGAGCTGCAAGCTGGCCTGATGACAACCTCCTCACAACCGAACCCATGATGCATGCCTCCCACAACGGCCGGTTCCGGCCCAGCGTGTTTGTCCTACTGCTCGCGCTGACCGCCAGCGCCGCGGCGGCACCTGTGCGCGTTGGCGACTTTTCAGGGGGCGATGATGCACTGCCGGCGCCCTGGAAGGTGGTGCAGCTCGACCAGCGTGTGCCCGCCACGCGCTACCGCACCCTGCAGTGGGACGGGCACGCCGCCGTCGAAGCGAGTGCCAATGCCAGCATGGCGCTGCTGGCCCGGCCGTTGACCGTTGATCTGCAGACCACGCCCGTCCTGTGCTGGTTGTGGCGCGTGGACGACGTGCTGAAGCAGGCCGATCTGAGCCGCAAGGCGGGCGACGACTATGCCGCCCGGGTCTATGTGGCTTTCACTTTGCCGCCGGAGTCGCTGAGCGTGGGCTTGCGCTTCAAGCTGGCCCTGGGGCGCAGCCTGTATGGGGAGCTGGTGCCGGACGCGGCAGTCAACTATGTTTGGGACAACCGGAACCCAGTCGGCATGCGTGCTTTCAACGCCTACACCGACCGCGCCGCCATGGTGGTGCAGCGCTCGGGCAAGGAACAGGTGGGCCGCTGGGTCAGCGAGCGGGTCAATGTGCTGGCCGATGCCGCGAAAGCCTTCGGCGATCTCCCCTTCAAGGCCAGCTTGCTGGCCGTGGCGTCCGACACCGACAACACGGGGGAGCAAGCGCGTGCCGGCTTCGCGGAACTGCACTTTGTGGGGGCCGAAGAACCGTGCCAGTTCACGGGCGCGCGGGTGCCATGAACGGCGGCGAGGGAGTGTAAGAACCGAGCCTCGGCCAGCGACCAATGGGTACCGTCAACACCCAGGAGTTTTTTCCATGAAATTTGATCGCCGCACCCTTGCACTGTTGGCAGTTCTGACGCTTGCAGGCGTGGCGCAGGCACAGCAAGCTCCGCTGCAACTCGGGGTTGGCCTGTTCCAGCCCGACAAGGAAAAGAACGACGCCACCTACCAACCCCTGGCCGAGTACCTGGCACGCCAGCTCCAGCGCCCGGTGCAGTTGCGCACCGTGGACAGTTGGGAGGGCCTGGCCAAATCGCTGGCCAACGGCGAAACCGACATGGCCCTCATGGGCCCCTGGGGCTATGTGCTGGCCAACAATGAGGCCGGTGCCGAGGTGGTCTCTACCATCCTCTATGACGGCAAGCCCGAGTACTACGCCATCATCGTCACGCACCCGAATTCCGGCATCCACACCCTGGCCGACCTCAAGGGCAAGACCTTCGCCTTCGGCGACAAGGGCTCCACCTCGGGGTACCTGATTCCTAGCCACCACTTCATGACGCTGGGTATCCACCCCGACAGCTATTTCAGCAAGGTGCTGTACACCAAGCACCAGGCTATCGAGACCCAGGTCACGCAAGGCGTGCTGGACGCCGGTGCCGACTACAACCGCAATCGCAACGCCATGATCGAGCAGGGCCTGATCAAGGCCGAGCAGTCAAAAATCATCTGGCAGTCGGCGCCGCTGCCCAATGATGCCTTTGTCGTCAGCAAGGCCCTGGCGACCGACAAGGCCTTTGTCGCCCGGCTGCAGACCGCGCTGGCCGGTGTCGGTGCGGCACTCGCATCGCAGCCCAAGCTGCTGCCCGCGCACTACACCGGCTTTGTGACGCGTGACAACACCTTCTACAAGCCCATCCGCGACGCCGGTCTGGCCACCGGGAACCTGCGGGCGAAGTGAGTATGGCGATGATAACGGTGCATGGCGCCAGGTTCCCGGTCAGGTTGAGCGGGCGGCTGCGCTTCCTGGGCCTGGCGCTGGTCTACAGCCTGCTGGTTGTCGCTTGCTTGTGGTCCTTGGGCGCTGAAGGCGATCTGTCCTTGGGCCGCAACCCGCTGACCAATCTGGGCAAGACTTTCACCGAATTCGCCCACCCCAGTTTTCTGGATGTCTGGTTCGGCGATGCCAGGCTCGAATACCGCAGTGACGACGGCACCCTGCTGCGGGTGGAAAACCGCCAGCAGGTGGAGGCCGACT
Source organism: Simplicispira sp. GW247-4R2A (assembly GCF_059424465.1). Lineage (NCBI taxonomy): Bacteria > Pseudomonadati > Pseudomonadota > Betaproteobacteria > Burkholderiales > Comamonadaceae > Simplicispira > Simplicispira sp. GW247-4R2A. The sequence continues at coordinate 55,279 of NZ_JBWKZM010000020.1, forward strand.
ACCTGGCTGGCTTGGCGCGCGCCACCTGGACGACGGTCCGTATCGCCACCCTGGGTTCCCTCCTGGGCGCGTTGCTCGCGCTTCCGCTGGCCATGTTGACGGCGCGCAACCTCGGCGCGCCACGCCCGCTCGCGTTGGCGGCTAAGGCGGTGCTGGACGTGATGCGTTCCATCCACACGCTGGTGTTCGGCCTGGTGCTGGTGGGCATCGTGGGCCTGGGGCCTACGGCGGGCATTCTGGCCATTGGCCTGCATTCCATGGGCACGTACGGCAAGCTGTTTGCCGAGGCCGTCGAGTCGCTGAATATGCCTGCCATCCACGCGGTGCAGAGCGTCGGGGCCAGTCGCACACAGGTCTTCTTCAATGCGGTGTGGCCTTCGGTGCTGCCGCAGTTCGTCTCCAGCCACCTCTACATCTGGGAATTCAACATCCGTGACTCCACCATCCTGGGCATCATCGGCGCTGGCGGGCTCGGCCTGCTGATCTCGGAGGCCACCTCGCTGTTCCAGTGGGACCGCCTGGCCACCGTGTTGCTGGTGGTGATCGTTCTGGTGGGGTCGTTTGACGCAATAAGCCGGCGCATCCGCAAGGCGCTGTCATGAGCACGCCCTGCATCGTCCTCAACAACGTCTGCTGCCAGATCGGTGGGCAGACGCTGCTCGACATTCCTGCGCTGACGGTGGAGCAGGGCGAACGGGTGGCGGTCATCGGCCACAACGGGGCAGGCAAGTCCACACTGTTCAAAGTGCTGACCGGCTTCCTGCAGCCCACTCATGGCGAGGTGCAGGTGCTCGGTCACTCTCTGACCACAACACTCAATGCCCGAGAGTGGCGCCTGCTGCGGCGGGAAATCGGTCAGGTCATGCAGGGCCTGCATTTGGTGGGGCGCTTGTCCGCGCTCGACAACGTGTTGATTGGCGCTCTTGGGCGGGTCGGCGGCTGGCGCAGTTGGACGCGTTTTTTCCCAGCCGCAGAGGTTCAGCGCGCCGAGGCCGCGTTGCAGCAGGTGGGTATGCTGGCCCGCGCCGCCATCCGGACCGACCAGCTTTCTGGCGGCGAGAAGCAAAAGGTCGGCGTCGCCCGCCTGCTGATGCAGGGCCCGCGCCTGATCCTGGCTGACGAGCCCACCGCCGCGCTCGACCCGACCGCTGCGGCAGAGGTCTGCCAGCGGCTGGTAGCTGCTGCTGCTGACGCGACACTACTGACCGTGGTCCACAACCCTGCTTTGCTGCCGGTGCTCGCGAACCGGGTAATCGGACTGCGCCAGGGCCGGGTGGCCTTTGATCTGCCGCTATCCCAGGTTGGCGACCGGCAACTGGTCGACCTCTACCGACCCCAAGGCAGCGGATTCACACCGCACTGGCAAGTGGCGCTGCCCGTCTCCATGCACCACGGAAATGGAATCGCCACATGATCGAACAGGCGATCACCCTTGCGGGCCGAAGCTGCCCCTTGCGTTACCGCTATGGTCCGCAAGCCATCGCGGCGGCGCCGCAGCGCGTTGCCGACACGCTGTACGTCATTGGGGGGCTGTATGGCAACCTGCCGGCGCTGGATGCCATCGAGCACATGGCGGCCAGCGAGGCCGGCCCTGTTACGCTGTGCTTCAACGGCGATTTCAACTGGTTCAATGTCGACGACGAAGGCTTTCGCGCCCTCAACCAGCGGGTGCTTCAACACGAGGCCATCGCCGGTAACGTGGAGGCCGAGCTGTCGGCCGACGGCGATGCTGCCGGTTGTGGCTGTGCCTATCCGGAGCAGGTCGACGCAGCCTTGGTGGAGCGCTCCAACCGCATCCATGCACGCCTCAAGGCCACGGCGCAGCGCCATGCGGACCTGACGGCGCGCCTGGACAACCTGCCCCTGTTCGCGCGCTATGACGTGGGGGACTGCCGCGTGGCGGTGGTGCACGGCGACGCCGAGTCGCTGGCGGGGTGGCGTTTCGGTGTCGGCGACATCGACAAGCCAGACCAGGCCGAGTGGTTGCAGCGCGTATTCGAGGCCTCGCGGGTTGATGTATTTGCGTCCACGCACACCTGCGAGCCGGTGCTCAAACGACTGGCGCTCAAAGGTCGCGGTGCCGCCGTCATCAACAATGGCGCCGCCGGCATGCCCAACGCGGGCGGCAGGTTTCCGGGCCTCATCACGCGCATTGGCTTGGCGCCGTCACCTCATCCGGTGGCCTACAGTGCGCAGGTTGCCGGCGCCTGTGTCGATGCGCTGCCGGTTGCCTACAACCAAGAGCGATGGACGCGGATGTTTCTTGCAAACTGGCCCGAGCACTCGGACGCGCACGTGTCGTATTTTTCGAGAATCGACGCATATTAGGTCTCACTAAGGACGCCCATGTAAGGACATTCCTAACAATATCCGGTATGTGGCGCGGTATCACGGACTTTCCGTTTTGGTTGACCGCGCTGGTTCACTTCCCGCAAGCGCTGTCACGGACGATGCACACCGCTGGTCGAGGAGCATTAAGCGAGATGGTAACAATCACCCGGCACAGCACGAAAGCTGCTTCACATCCTTGCTGAAGGTCTGCGCCGCGACCTTCAATCCCTCGACCATTGTCAGGTAGGGGAACAACTGGTCGGCCAGTTCCTGCACCGTCATCCGGTTGTGGATGGCAATCGTTGCGGTCTGAATCAGCTCGCCCGCGTCTGGGGCCACCGCCTGTACACCGATGAGCCGCCCGCTCCCGGCCTCAGTCACCAGCTTGATAAAACCGCGGGTATCGAAGTTGGCAAGTGCACGCGGCACGTTGTCCAGTGTGAGCAGGCGGCTGTCGGTTGCGATGCCGTCGCGATGCGCTTGCGCCTCGCTGTACCCCACGGTGGCAACCTGCGGATCGGTGAACACCACCGCCGGCATCGCGGTCAGATCGATGGCAGCGTCCCCGCCTGTCATGTTGATGGCCGCGCGGGTACCAGCGGCGGCGGCTACATAGACGAATTGCGGCAGGTCTGTGCAGTCGCCAGCGGCATAAATGTGCGGCATACTGGTGCGCATGCCTGTGTCGATGACGATGGCGCCCTGTGCATCGACGGCCACCCCCGCCGCTTCCAATGCCAGGCGGCGCGTGTTCGGTGTCCGGCCGGTAGCGACCAGCAGCTTGTCGGCGTGGATTTCACCGCGCCCCGTGGTCAGCACGAATGCACCGCTGGCATGGGCCACCTGACGGGCTTGCGTGTGTTCCAGCACCTCAATGCCTTCGGCACGCAAGGCGGCGGTGATGGCCTCGCCAATGGCCGGCTCTTCGCGCAAGAACAGGGTGTTGCGCGCCATGATCGTGACCTGGCTACCCAGTCTGGCGAAGGCTTGCGCCAGTTCCAGCGCCACGACCGACGATCCAATCACGGCCAGGCGTTCGGGAATGGTGTCGCTGACGAGAGCCTCGGTCGAAGTCCAGTAGGGGGACTCTTTCAACCCTGGAATCGGCGGCATGGCCGGACTGGCACCCGTGGCGACCAGGCAGCGGTCGAACACCACGATGCGCTCGCCGCCATCGTTCAAATGGACGACCAGGCTTTGCGCGTTCTGGAAGCGCGCCTCACCGTGGAGCACCGCAATGGCCGGCTTGCCGTCCAGGATGTCTTCGTACTTGGCGTGGCGCAGCGCGTCCACGCGGGCCTGCTGCTGGGCCAGTAGTTTGCTGCGATCTATCGCGGGCACCGTCGCCGCGATGCCGCCGTCGAAGGGGCTGGCACGGCGCAGATGCGCAATATGGGCGGCGCGGATCATGATCTTGGAGGGAACGCAGCCGGTATTGACGCAAGTGCCGCCGATGGTGCCGCGCTCGATCAGCGTCACCCGCGCGCCTTGCTCGATGGCCTTCAGCGCTGCCGCCATGGCCGCACCGCCGCTCCCAATGACGGCGATGTGCAAACCGGCGTTCTCAAGTGGATTGGGTTTTTCTATCATTTCTTGCTTCCATTAAATTTTGGGGCGCAGCAGGCATCGGCTTGGCGTTTTCGCCGGATGGCGTAGAGCGTCAAACCGATGAAAATCGCTAATGCAGGCAGCAACACGTAGTCCAGATAGCCGGTCAGAGCGGACAAACCGACCGCTGCGAGCAAGATGACCAGTACCGGCGTGAAACAACATAGCGCCACCAGCACGGTGCCAACGATGCTGGTCCGAAGCAGAATTCGCGGGTCTTTTAGTGTCATTTCGCGACGGAAGAGGGATAACCCGCGTTTTCTGTCGCTTGGGTCAACTTCTGGATGTCGGTCTTGGCATCGTCGAAGGTCACCACAACTTCACGCTTTTCTAAGGTTACGGCCACCTGGTTTACGCCGTCGACCTTGGAAAGCGCCTTCTTGACCGTGATCGGGCAGGCGGCGCAGGTCATGCCGGGTACGGCCAACGTAACGGTATGGGTAGCGGCCCACGCAGGGGCAGCGGCGGCAAGGACAGCGACGAGCGCGAGGGATGCAAATGGCTTTTTCATGGCGGTCTCCGGTTAGTAAAACAAAGGAAGCACGTAGGGAAATCCGAGCGCGACCACGACCAGCATGGACACGATCCAGAAAAAGAGCTTGTAGGCGCCGCGCACCCTTGGAATCGCGCAGACGTCACCCGGTTGGCAGGCTTGCGGCGGGCGGTAGATCCGCCGCCAGGCGAAGAACAGCGCCACCAGCGCCGCACCGATGAAGAGCGGCCGATACGGCTCCAGCACGGTCAGATTGCCGATCCACGCGCCACTAAAGCCCAAGGTAATCAGCACCAGGGGCCCCAGGCAGCAGGTCGAGGCGAGGACGGCGGCCAACCCGCCGGCGAAGAGCGCCCCGCGCCCGTTTTGCGGTTCAGACATGTGCTTGTCCTTGTGTATTTGGGTTGAATGGCGCAAGCTTACTTCCGTAGTTATGTACGGAGTCAAGCGCTATGCCAAGCATTTCTGAGAATCTGACCATTGGCGTTTTTGCCAAGGCTTCCGGGGTCCATGTGGAGACCATCCGGTTCTATCAGCGCAAGGGACTGTTACCCGAGCCAGAAAAGCCCCTTGGCAGCATTCGCCGGTATGGCCAGGCGGATGTCACGCGGGTGCGCTTTGTGAAATCGGCCCAGCGACTGGGATTTGGTTTGGACGAGATCGCAGAACTGCTGCGGCTGGAAGACGGCACCCACTGCGAAGAAGCCAGTGGCCTGGCGGAGCGCAAGCTCAAGGACGTGCGCGAGAAGATGGCCGACCTGGCACGCATCGAGGCGGTGCTGTCCGAGCTTGTGTGTGCCTGCCATGCCCGAAATGGAAACGTGTCCTGCCCGTTGATTGAGTCGTTGCAAGAGAGAGCGAAGCTCGCGGTGTCAGTACGAGGTGGTCACGAGAGAACTACGCTTCAGCGTGCTTAATTTTCCGTTTTCTGACCCTTGACTGTAGTAGGGGAGAGCGGTCCTCCGAGATCCCCACCTTTCTGACTGAACTGCAACACGGCATTTGCAGGCAAAGGCAAAGCGACGGTTTGGCCGAACCTAAGGCCGAACCAGGGCGCCCAATAGCGCAAGGCTGAACGGTACCAGTCTTTTTGAGGCGGCTTCCGGCCACCCACCAATCCGAGTCATTCAGAACATCGTTATCGGCTTGTTGCCTCACGCGCCTTGCACCTTGAACACACCAATGTGCATACCTCTCTAATAGTTAACATAATATACATCGTATCTACTCGAAGATAGATTCGAATAAAAGGTCTCGGTCTATCCGACGGCACAGCTCGCCCAACGCGGTACTTGGGGACGGCTAGACCCATCATCCGGATCCCTCCACGGCAGAACAAAGCGCTGCAGGAGCTTGCCGTCCTGCACGCGGCGCAGCTCGAAGACCTCATTGGATCGCCCATGCAAGGCGGTCTGTCGAAATGCCACTGCCTTCGAGTCGCTGGCGAAACACCAGCCGAAGATGGCTTGGGGACCAGAAAAGCTGTGCAGCCTTCGATGCCGATCCATGACGATGAGCTCAAGCGGGACGGCATACGACGTACAGCAGTTGGGATATTCCGCGAGCCAGCCAATCAGCTTCGAGTCCGAGGAGACCTTGGCGTCCCGAAATCCGGTTTGATCCTTCAATAATGGCGCTGTCTCGATCGCAGAGTTCGATGTCCGATACGCAAGGCTGCGTCCACCCGCAGTGATCGCAGCCGAACTGAACTGCGCGGCAGCGTCGTGCGGGAGCATGGACAGCAGCAGCGGCAACAGGAAGGCTGGCTTCACCTGGGGTTTCCTGGCACGTGGTGGCCAAACGCCCGAGGTACGGATGCGTGGCGCGTGAGGGTTCAGCATTGCCTTAGGCCTGCCGGACGATATCGACCGAAATCTCCACCGCCGCAGTTGTTCCTCGGTTCTCCAGCCAGTGCGTGGTGTTCCTGTCCTCGGGCCAGCCGACTCCCGGCCCATAGTCTGTGGCGACGCCATTCCGATGGTCGGTAATGGTGCCTTCCAGGATGTACACGATACCTGGCCTGTCCTTGTGGTCGTGAACCGGGCCGAAGACGCCACCAGGTGCAATGTTCACCATTCGCATTCGAAGTTGGCGCCCAGCCATTCCCTCGATTTCAGGGCCAAGGTCCACCGACGCAAGTAAGCTTACCGTCACACCTTTCGTTTCAGGTGCCCGCTGTTCGTTGCTCATGGTGCGCTCCTTCTGCAATTCCATGGTTTAACGGAATTCAGCGGCCGCTGCAGGCAAGCCGCTGGAATGACTGCGTATGCGCATTCTTCACCACTTCTGCGCGCCCTGCTTCGGCCGAGCGTGCACAGGCATGAAAGCACCGTACCGTCAGGCTATGCCTACCGGAACCCGACCTGGCCGCGGTTCCTGCTTGCTACCATGCGGCCATGACGTCCGTACCCACCGAAAACCACTCCATTTCCTTCGGCCACGCTGGCCGTGTCTGCCTCATCACTGGCGCCGCCCAAGGCATAGGCGCGGCCTGCGCACGGCGCTTTGCCGCCGAGGGCGCACATGCCGTGCTCGCGGATGTGGACGATGCGCGCGGCGCGGCACTGGCGGCCGAGCTCTCCGGCCGGTACGTGCACTGCGACGTGGGCGACAAGGCGCAGGTGGACCAACTGGTGCGGCAGGCGCTCGCCTGGCAGGGCCGCATCGACGTGCTGGTCAACAACGCCGGCATCTTCCGGGCGGCCGATTTTCTTGAGGTCACCGAAGAAGACTTCGACGCCGTGCTGCGCGTCAACGTCAAAGGCGCGTTCCTGGTGGGCCAGGCCGTGGCCCGCGCCATGGCGCAGGCGGGGCGCGGCTCAGTCGTCAACATGAGCTCGGTCAACGGCACGCTCGCCATCCCCAACATCGCCAGCTACAACGTCAGCAAGGGCGGCATCAACCAGCTCACGCGCGTGATGGCGCTGGCGCTGGCACCGCACAACATTCGGGTGAATGCGGTGGCGCCCGGCACCATTGCCACTGAACTGGCGGCCAAGGCGGTACTCACGAGCGATGAGGCGAAGAAGAAAATCCTGAGCCGCACGCCCATGGGCCGGCTGGGCGAGCCATCCGAGATTGCGGATGTGGTGGCGTGGCTTGCCAGCGACGCGGCCAGCTATGTGACGGGCGAGATCGTCACCGTCGACGGGGGCCGCATGACGCTCAACTACACCGTGCCCGTCTGACGGGACAAACGCCCTGCCGTTCATGTGTCGAACGCTTCTTTTTTGATAGCTTTTAGCGCAATAGCAGCAAGCGCTAGAGGCTATTTTTATTATAATTTTCAGGTGACAGAGCCTATTCGCGCGGTCTTCGCGCTGTCCAACCGCGCTTCGCGGATGGGCAGGTTGACCAGCGCAGCGCCCACGGCCAGCACGATGTCGATGTACCAGACCCAGTCGTAGCTGCCCGTCGCCTGAAACACGCTGCCGCCCAGATAGGCACCCAGGAAACCGCCGACCTGGTGCGCGAGCATCACCACGCCAAACAGCATGGCCATGTTGGCGGTGCCGAACATCTTGGCCACCAGGCCCACCGTGGGCGGCACGGTGGAGAGAAATGTCACACCCATCACGCCGGCAAAGACCAGCACCACGCCGGTGGTCTTTGGCGCGAACAGAAAGATCAGCACCGCGACGGCGCGCGTCGCGTACAGCAGCGACAGCAGGGATTTCATGCGCCAGCGCCCCACGGCCCAGCCCATGGCCAGGCTGCCGACGATGTTGAACAGGCCAATCAGGCCAAGCGCCCAGCCGCCCACCTCGGGCGCGAGGCCACAGGCGGCGATGACGCCCGGCAGGTGCGTGGCGAGAAACGCCACGTGGAATCCGCACACCAGAAAGCCTGCGGCCAGGTAGCGGTAGCTGGGCGTGGCCAGCGCCTGCCCAATGGCCTCGCGGGCGCCGAGCGGGCGCTGGCCCGACTGGGCAGCGGCCTGCGCCGCCAGCACATTGGAATTGCCTTTGAGCACCCAAGCGGCCGGCAGCGCGAGCAGCACCAGCACGCCCAGCCACTGCATCGCACTGGCCCAGCCCACGGCGGCGGTGAGGCCGATGGCCACCGGCGCCATGGCGAACTGGCCGAACGAGCCGCCCGCGTTGACGATACCCGTGGCCAGCCCGCGTTTTTCAGGCGGTACGAGCCGGCTGGCGGCCGCCATCAGCACCGACGGGCCGGCCATGCCCGCGCCGCCCGCAGCCAGCATGCCAATGGCCAGGATCAGGCCGGCGGTGCTGGTCATCAGCGGCGTAAGAACCGTGCCCACCGCCACCAGCACCACGCCGAGCAGAATCACCCGCCCAGTGCCGATGCGGTCCGCAACCGCGCCGGCAAACGGCTGGGTGAGCCCCCACCAGAGCTGGCCCAGTGCAAAAGCCAGGCTGATACGGCCCACGCCCAGGCCCGTGGACGTGTTGAGCGCCGACAGAAACAGCCCCATAGTCTGGCGCACGCCCATGGTGAGCGCAAATGCGCCCGCCGCCGCCAGCAGCACCAGCCAAGGTGCCAAAGGGCGCACCGCCCTCCCCGCGCGTTCAATCTTCGCCATTGGATTGCTCCGTTGCCGGCGCCAGCAGCGCCAAAGATTCGTCGATCAGCGTGTGCAGGGCGGCGACGCGCTCCACGCCCAGGGTGTCGTTCAAGGCCCGTTGCGCCGCCTTCCAGCTGCGCTGGGCTTGGGCGCGTTTGTCCCGCCCGGCCTGTGTGATGTGCACCAGGCGGCTGCGTGCGTCGGAGCCCGATTCCAGGGTGACCCAGCCTGCATCCACCAAGGGGCGCAGGTTGCGGGTCAGCGTGGACGGCTCCATGGTCATGGCTGCCGCCAGCTCCCCGGGGCGAATCGGCCCGAGCGTGAGCACGTGCGAGAGCAGCGTGTACTGCGTGGTCTTCAGGCCGCACGGGGCCATCTGCGCGTCGTAGTGCTGGGTCACGCGGCGCATGAGCTGGCGCAGCCGGAAATTGGTGCAGCCCTGCGGCATTGCCGGTGGTGGGGAGGGATCGGTAGCGACAGTTTGGCTTGGCATGAAACAATTGTAGCTGCAATATTTGCATATACAATTTTAATTGCACCCGCCGCCCATCTGGCCCAAACTCTGAACGGATCGTCCATGTCCCACCACAACCATCTCGAACACTGGCTTGCGCAGGAGCGCGAGATCCTGGCCCTCCTCGATGCAGGCCCAGGCCCCGGCGTGGCCACCCGCGCGCAGATCGCCGGCCTCACCGGCTTGCAGCAAATGCAGGCCATGTTGCGTGGCGAACTGCCCTACGCTGCCATCGCCAAAACACTGGACTTTTTGATCATCGAGGCAGAGCACGGTCGCGCCGTATTTCAGGGAACGCCCGGCGCGGCCCACCTCAACCCCATGGGTTCCGTGCACGGCGGCTGGTTTGCCACCCTGCTCGACTCGGCCCTGGGCTGCGCCGTGCACACCTGCATGCTGCCGGGGCGTGGCTACACGACGGCCGAGCTGGGCATCAACATGGTGAAGGCGCTCACCCCCAAGGTGCAGCGGGTGCGCGCCGAAGGGCGCGTCATCCACTGCGGGCGCCAGCTGGCCACAGCCGAGGCCCGCTTGGTGGGGCCGGACGGCACGCTGTACGCGCACGCCACCACCACCTGCCTGGTGTTCGATCTGCCGGCACAATGATGGGCATGCGATTTCTCCACACCATGCTGCGCGTCGGCAACCTTGAACGCTCCATCGAGTTCTATACCAACGTGATCGGCATGCAGCTGCTGCGCCGGTCCGAGAACCCGGATTACAAATACTCGCTCGCCTTCCTCGGTTTTGACGGCGGCAACCCCGGCCAGGCCGAGATCGAGCTGACCTGGAACTGGGACACGGACCACTACGAGCTCGGCACGGCCTACGGCCACATCGCCCTGGGCGTTCCCGACGCCGCCGCCGCGTGCGCGGCCATCCGCGCCGCTGGCGGAAAAATCACGCGCGAAGCTGGCCCGGTAAAGGGTGGGCGCACAGTGATTGCCTTTGTCGAAGACCCCGATGGCTACAAGATCGAACTGATCGAGCGGCCCGCCGAGGCCGCCGGTGGCGGGCTGCGCTGAATCTGCGCGAAGCCCGTTTGCAATCATATTGATAGCTGTTTGCGCAATACCTATAAGCGATAGAGCCTGTTTTTAATGCTATTTCTAGCCAAAAATTGCTGGCTTGTACGGTGCCTTGCCCTTTGCCTGCCGGGGCCGGATTGATGCGCGAACCCCCTTCCCTGCTGGAGCGCACGGTGCGAGAGTGGCGCGGCCAAGGCGACCTGTGGGTCTTTGGCTACGCCTCGCTCATCTGGCGCCCCGAGTTTGACTACCTGGAGCGGCGCGAGGCGCGCGTGCATGGCTGGCACCGCGCGCTCAAGATGTGGAGCCGCATCAACCGCGGCACGCACGAATGCCCCGGCCTGGTCTTCTGCATGCTGGCGGGGGGCAGCTGCCGCGGCATGGCCTACCGCATCGCCGAGGCGCAGGGCGAGCAGGCGCTGGCCAGGCTGTGGGAGCGGGAAATGCCGATCCCGGTCTACGAACCGCGCTGGCTGCTCTGCCACACCCCCGCCGGGCCGGTGCGTGCGCTGGCCTTTACGCTGGCGCGCAGCAGCCCCAGCCACACCGGCGAATTGCACCCGGACGAATACCGCCGCATCTTTCGCCAGGCGCGTGGACGCTACGGCAGCACGCAAGACTACGCCCAGGCCACGCAGGAGGGCCTGCGCGCCGTAGGCATCCGCGATCGCCAGTTGGAGCGCTTGATTCGCACGGCTGGGGGCGATGCGCCTTCTAAGGCGATGCTGAATAAGTCACCGCGATGACGCGCACCGTGCATCGGGAGGGGATGCAAGGGGGCGGCCCCCAGCGCGCAAACCGCAGCCATGGCGCGAGGATTTGCAACGCCGCAGACTGCCCGAGGTACGGGTGCGCGGCGCGTGAGGGACTTGTTCCGCATTGCCCTGCCGGGTCTGCGTAGACGGCGCCCCGCGGCAACGCGGCTCGCGCCTCGATTGCGTTCCTGGCCGGGCGTTTGCACATCGCTTGCCATTGGCGTACCGTAGTTCTTTTGGTGCTGCTGCAAACAAGGTCGGTCTCCATGCTTCGTTCTCTTTCCGCCCCCTCCCATGTCCTTGCCGTACAGCTCAGCGGCAATCTGAGCGGCGAAGATGTGCGCCAGTACAAGGCCCTGCTGGACGCCCACGTCCAGCAGCCGGCACGCCTGGGCCTGCTGATTGACATGACCGAATTGAACGACATGGCCATGGGCACCCTGGCGCCCGGCGCGAGTGCTGATCTTGATTTGTTGAGGCACGCCAGCCAGTTTGACCGGCTCGCCCTGGTGTCCGACAAGCACTGGCCGGGCCTGCTCCTGCGCATGGCCGCGCCCTGGCTGCACGGTGTGCAACTGCAACAATTTTCTTCTGCCGAGCGCGAGCACGCCCTGCAGTGGGTGGCTGAATCGACAGCGGAGCAGGCCGTAGGCGTTGGCGCACCGGCACTGCGGTTGATTCCCACCACCAGCGAGCGCTTGCTGGCTGTTGAGATCGACGGACCGATCACGCGTGAGAGCGTCGCCAGCGTCCTGCCGCAGATACAGGCCTTTCTGGACGGACACGAACACATCGATGTGCTGGCACATTTCAAGCACTTTGGCGGCATTGAGCCGGCCCTGTACCTACAGCCCGGTCTGCTGCAGACGAAGTTCAAGGCAATCCCCAAGGTGGCGCGCTACGCCCTAGTGGCGGCGCCTGGCTGGATCGACACCCTCATGCATACGCTCCGGCCGCTGCTCCGCAGCATGCAACTGCGCAGTTTTGCCGAGTCTGAACTGGCCGAGGCCTGGGAATGGCTAGCTGCCCAGCCGCAATGAGTGCTTGAGCCGATTTGCGGGGCGCTCGCTGACAGCCAAACGGCAACGCTCGCCACACCATGACGAGCGAGCGTCTCTTTCGCACCATTTAACTTGGGAGTTTTTTTATGCAACGCTTTGCCCTCGCTGCTGCTGCGGCGGCCACCCTCGCCCTTGCCGGCTGTGCCGGCGTCATGCCCGGCCACGGCGCCATGCAAGGGCCCAGTGCGACAGCGCAGCTCGAGGCGATGCGCGGCAACCATGTCACCGGGATGGTGCATTTCGTTCAGATGGGCGATCAAATGCAGATACGCGGCGACATCCAGGGCCTGGCACCCCATTCCGAGCACGGCTTTCATGTGCACGAAAAAGGCGACTGCTCCAGTGGCGATGGCAACAGCGCTGGCGGCCACTTCAACCCGCACCAAACCCACCACGGCATGGCCATGGGCGCAGAGCACCACACGGGCGACTTGCCCAGCATTCGCGCCAACGCCCAGGGCGTTGCGCACATCGACGTCAAGATCACCGGTGTGCGCGTGGGCAGCGGCATGGACGACATCGTCGGCCGCGGCCTGATCGTGCACCGCGACCCGGACGACTTCGTTACCCAGCCCACCGGCAATGCCGGCCCGCGCCTGGCCTGCGCCGTGATCCAGCGCGACTGAGCGCTCGCCGCCTTAGCCCGCTTCGCACCGCGCCCGCAGCAAGGCATCGGCGCGCTGCAAGTCGGCCAGCGTATCGATGTCGGTCACCACGCCGCAGTCTTCCACTGGCAGGCTGAGCAAAGTTCCACGCTGCGCCGCCGTGCGCAGGAGGGCGCTGGCGCCCTGTTCCCCCGTCAACGCTGCCAATGCCAATCCGAAGGCCGCAGCAAAACCCACCGGGTGGCCGCGCTGGCCGCCAAACACCGGGGCCACCACCTCGGCGCCGCCCGCCAATGCGGCAGCAATCGCACGCAGCGTGTCTGGCCGCACCAAGGGCAGATCGCCGGGCAGCACCAGCCAGCCCCCCGCTACCGGCGTGGCACGCACCGCCGCAGCAATTGAATCGCCCATGCCGGGGTGGCCAGCGTCTTCCAAGTGCCAGGGCAGGCCGCTGGCACGCACGGCAGCCAGCGTGTGCTCGAGTACGCTGCGGCCTTCCAGCATCGCCGCTAGCTTGTGCACTTGCCCGCCTGAGGCGCGGAATCGATCCCCCCGGCCCGAGGCCAGCACCAGCACGCAGGGCAGAATCGGATCAGACGGGAGGGGAGGCATGGCAAAGACTCTATCGCAATGCGTTCCCATTCCAAGGGATGGGGCACAGGCGCGGCACAATCCTGCCATGAACCCGCCCTCCACTCCCCTGTCAGCCCACCTCGCCGATCTGCGCAAAAGCTACGAGCGCGCCGAGCTGAACGAAGAGGCATCGCACGCCGACCCTTTGCAGCAGTTCAACCAGTGGCTGGGCGAAGCCATCAGCGCCCAGCTGCCCGAACCCAACGCCATGACCCTGGCCACCGTGGGCAGCGACCTGCGCCCGAGCACGCGCATCGTGCTCATCAAGGGCTGTGACGCGCAGGGCGTCGTCTGGTTCACCAACTACGAGAGCCGCAAGGGCAAACAACTGGCTGGCAACCCCTACGCCGCCCTGCAGTTCCACTGGGTGGAGCTCGAGCGCGTAGTGCGCATTGAAGGCGTGGTGGAAAAGGTCAGCGATGCCGAGAGCGACGCCTATTACAAAACCCGCCCGCTCGACTCGCGCATCGGCGCCTGGGCCAGCCCGCAAAGCGAAGTCATCTCGGGCCGAGGCGTGCTGGTGGCCAACGCCGCCAAATACGGCGCCCAGTACCTGCTGAACCCACCGCGCCCGCCGCACTGGGGAGGCTACCGCCTCAAAGCCGACCACTGGGAGTTCTGGCAGGGGCGCAAGAGCCGGCTGCACGACCGGCTGCGCTACCGGTTGGAGGCAGACACCTGGGTGCGCGAGCGCCTGGCGCCGTAAGAGCCTGTTCAATCGAGACAACAAGGAGACGACGCCATGCAAGCAGCCCCCAACGGACTCAAAGGCAAAACCCTCTTCATCACCGGCGCCTCGCGCGGCATTGGCCTGGCGATTGCCAAGCGCGCCGCAGCCGATGGCGCCAACATCGTCATCGTGGCCAAGACCACCGAGGCCAACCCCAAACTGCCGGGCACCATCTACAGCGCCGCAGCCGAAATCGAAGCTGCCGGCGGGCGCGCCCTGCCGCTGGCGGTGGATATCCGCGACGAGGCGGCGGTGCTTGAGGCGGTCGCCAAGGCGGTGGAGACCTTTGGCGGCATCGACATCCTGGTCAACAACGCCAGCGCCATCAGCCTGACCAACACCGAAGCCACGTCCATTAAGCGCTTCGATCTGATGCACGGCGTCAACGCCCGTGGCACCTATCTGTGCACCATGGCCTGCCTGCCCGATCTGAAAAAATCGGCCGAGGCCGGGCGCAATCCGCAGGTGCTGACCATGTCGCCGCCGCTCACCATGCAAACGCACTGGTTCCAGCCGCACACGGCCTACACCATGGCCAAGTACGGCATGAGCATGTGCACGCTGGGCCACGCCGGCGAGTTCAAGCGCCACGGCATCGCCGTCAACAGCCTGTGGCCACGCACCGCCATTGCCACGGCCGCCATGCAGATGATTCCCGGAATGGATGTGGCGCTGTGCCGCACGCCCGAAATCATGGCCGACGCCGCCTACTGCGTGCTCACCGACACCTCAGACGCTACCGGCAATTTCTACATCGACGACACGGTGCTGGCGGCGCACGGGGTGACCGATTTCGACCGCTACGCCGTTACGCCGGGGAACCGCAACTTCCTGCCGGACCTGTTTCTGGATTGACGCTCAGGCAGTCACCAACCGCGAAACCAGAAACATCACCACCGGCAGCGTGAGCAAGGCCATCGCCGTGGAGACGGCAATGCTTGCCGTCACTTCGGCTTCGGCCACGTTGTAGCGCTGGGCAAACAGGAACACGTTGGCGCCAATCGGCAGCGACGCGGTGACCACCAGCACCGCCAGCGCCGGCCCGCCAAAGCCCAGCGCCATGCCCAGACTCCCCAGGACCAGCGGAAACACCAGGGATTTGATCAAGGCCACGCGCAGCGCGGGCTGGAAGTTCGACCCTACCTTTGAGAAGGCCAGTGTGACCCCTACCAGCAGCAGCGCCAGCGGCCCCAGCGCCTGACCGAGCAGTTGCAGGGGCTTGTCGACCACGGTGGGTAGCGCGAGGCCTGTTTGTGCAAACAGCAGGCCAATGATGATGGGCAAGGGCACGGGGTGGAGGATGCCGTTTTTCACCGCCTGCAGTACGGTGCGCAACATGTGCGGCTTGGGCTGACCGGGCGTGTGGGCGCGCTCGCGTGCGGCGGCCATCTCAAAGACCACCGTGGCCCCCGTCAGCAGCACCAGGGCGTGCACCGAGATCAGGGTGAACAGCGTCACCAGCCCGGCCTGGCCAAAGGCCAGGCCGATGAGCGGCACGCCGATCATGATGGTGTTGCCGAAGGTATAGGCCAGAGCCCGCGCCGCCGCCAGCGTCGCAAAGCCCTGCAGCGCCAGCGTGGTAGCAAAAACCAGTGCGGCGGCTGCGAAGTAAATGCCCACCGGGCCAAAGTCGAGCGTTTCGATGTGCACCGTGCTCATGGTGCGAAACAGCAGGGCCGGCGTCAGCACCATGAAGACGAGGTTGGAGAGGTCTTTGACCGAGGCAGCCCGGATCCACTCCAGGCGCGCGGCCAGAAAGCCGATGGCAATGAACAGGCCGACCGGGACCAGAGAAGTAAAAACGGGAGAGTTCAAGACGCGACTATATTTTTGATAGCTGGGCGAGCTTATGCCTAAAGCGCTGGAACCCTATTTTCATCAAGAAACCGTAAGCATCGCACGGCTCCCATTGCGCGCGCCCGCGTTCTTGAGGAGGCTTGGAGCCGCAAAGACAGGGCTCCTGTGCATCGCGACCAGCCAAAAACCGTCGCTTCAAGCCTCCACCGGCGCCACTTCAATGCGGTTCCGGCCATTTTTCTTGGCCGCATACAGTTGCCGGTCCACCGCCTCCATGAAGTCGGAAGGCGACATGCGCGGGCCGGGAACCACCGTACCGACACCGATGCTGACGGTAAGGCGTTGCTCATGCGGCGACTGCGCGTGGGTGATGGCCTGCTTCTTGATCAGCCGCTCGCAGCGCTGGGCGACTTTCAGCGCCACGGTGGCATCGGCTTGCGGCAACAGGACCACAAATTCTTCACCGCCGAAACGCGCCACCAGATCGCGCGGGCCATCCAGGGCCAGACTCAGCGTTTGTGCGATATCCGTCAGGCAGCGGTCGCCCTTGATATGCCCATACAGGTCGTTGTACTGCTTGAAAAAGTCGATATCGAACATCAGGACGGACAGCGGCTGGCCGTTGCTGCGTGCGCTCTCCCATTCCAGTTCGAGGCTGACATTGAATCGGCGCCGGTTGGCGATGTTGGTCAACCCGTCCTTGAACGACAGCGCTTCCAGTTCCTTTTGCAGGGCGAGCAGTTTTTCTTCGGTCCTTTTCCGTTCGCTGATGTCGAACATGAAGCCCACCAGCGCTTCCGGCCCGCCCTCCTGGTTGCGCACCACGTGCACGACATCACGTAGCCACACGTACCCGTTGTCCTTGGTCAGCGCCCGGTAGTCGGCCTCGTGGTCCACCCCAGCCTGGGATTGCGCGACACAAAAATTCACCACGTTGTCACGGTCATCCTGGTGCATGCGCGCTGCCCAGTCTTCCACGGTCATCCAGCTCTCGGGCTTCCAGCCGAGCAGCTCTTCGATTTGCGGGCCGATGTAGGTAAACCGCTTGCTGGCCCAATCAATCTTCCACGGAATGGCCTTGGTCGATTCCAGAAGGGTCCGGTACACCGCGTTGTCGCTATGGAGGTCGCTCACGTCTGCCATGTTCCATGTCTCCTGGTCAATATGGGTTCAATGCCTGCTTACCCGATGGCGACCGGTTGGCCATGCCCCGTGTCGATGGCGTTCCAGTACCAATAGAAAAATCCGTGGTCTTTTTGCAGCAGCGTGTGCGTGACGATGCTGCCCTGCCGGATGTCGCCCCAGCAGGCGCGCGCCGAATTGCGGTTGTTGTGCAGGTCGATGCACTCCAGGCTGGTACTCGCCGGTTTGGGCGGGATATACAGCGCACTGCCACGCGGCACCCAGAGATCCGCCAACCGGATCTTGCCCAGCCCTGGCCAGTAGCGGCCGACCGAAATCACCAGCGGCTGCGTGGGGTCGGTGGATGCGAACACGTGGGGGAAGTCGTGGTGCTCCAGGTCGGTGCACACCACGCTAAGCAGAGTATTGCCCGTTCCCTGGTAGGGCGACCAATGCCCGGCGAAGACACCGTATTCGTATTCGATCTGCTGCAATTGCGCGACCGGGCTGCTCAGGCGGACCACCTGCCCCGGCTCCACCAGCGTGATACCAAAGGCCGCCGCGACATCCCGCGTCGCCCACAGCGGCGCGAAATCGACCTGCCGGGCTGCAAACCCCAGTTGCGTTTCAATGCCGTACGGCGGCGTGGGTTTGACCCCAAGCACTTCGGCCACCACGTACTCGTTGCCCATGGCCATCGCCGGGTTGGTGGCCGCCGGTTCGATCGGCGCGGCGCCAGCGGGCGGCTGGCTGAGATAGGTGGGGGCGCCGCCATCGTTGAAGAAAAACGGCGTTTGGGCAATGTCCACCGCCGTTTCGAAAATCTCTTTGATGAACAGCGGTGCAGCAAGCTGGGTTTCGGGCACGGGGTAATGACTCCTGCATGTTTTGGGACGTTCGCGCTTCCAATTCGGCCCCCAACACGGCCGGAAAATATGTTACCAGGGGTTTCAATTTGGCGCTGGACGCGGCTGAAAGCGCCGCGGCATCGGCCACCGCCTCGAAGCGGAGCAAGCCGGGCGGGCCAGCCACCGCTTTCTACGGGCACAAGCTCCGCCCTGCGTCACGGGTGGGCACAGGAGTCATCCAGCCCCGCCATGCCCGCCACTTTCTGCAGACGCGAGCGATTGTCCAAACAGGCTTGGTGTTCGACCTCGGCCGCTTTTTGCTGGGCCAAGCGGATGGTTCTGGCGCGTTCGGCCTGCAGGCGGGCCACGCGCTCGCGTATCTTCGGCATGGCGGCCAACGCGGCTTTTTCGCCCTCGATGATGGCGGTGGCGCGCTGGCTGAAGTCGGCCGAGCTCAGGTCGAGCACCTTGGGGCGGATGACGACGTCGGCCCGCGCCAGCTCGGCCTGACCGAGCTTCTGGCCCATGATGGCAATCGACTGATTCAGCGTGCCCAGCATGTCGCCCGACACCTTGCCCTGGGCCTTGCTGGAAATGTCCACGGCAATCACCACATCGGCGCCCAGCTGGCGCGCCGCATCCACCGGCACCGGGCTGACCACACCGCCATCCACATAATGGTATTTGCCAATGGTGACCGGCTGGAACACCCCCGGCACGCTGCTGGACGCCCGTACCGCCTGGCCCGTGTTGCCACGCGCAAACGCCGTGCGCTCGCCATCTTCGAGCCGCGTCGCCACGGCCACGAAAGGCTTGGCCAGTTGCTCCATGGGCTTGTGGTGCACCTGCTCGTTCACGTAGTCCTCCAGCTTCTGGCCCAGCACCAAGCCGCCAGAGGACCACTGCAGGTCGCGGATATTGGCCTCGTCCATGGCGATGGCCTTTTCCTGCAACGCAAACGCATTCAGGCCGCTGGCATACAGCGCCCCCACCACGCTGCCCGCACTGGTGCCCGCCACCACAGCCGGAGCAAAGCCATTGGCCTCCAGCATCTTGATGACGCCGATGTGCGCAAACCCCTTGGCCGCGCCGCCGCCTAGGGCGATGCCGATTTTTATGGGCGGTGCAGGAGGTATGGTTGCCGTGGTTGCCGTGGTTGCCGTGGTTTCTGGGGCGGCGGTCGGCGGGCTGGGCGGGTTGCTGCTGCAGGCGGCCAAGAAGGCCAGGAGCAGAGGCGTGAGCGGACGCGAAAAGTGGGTCAGACGGGAGCCGGGGAATCGGTTTGTCATTGAATCGGATGTGTGGCGCCAGCCGTTTGGCTGACGCAAGATGAGCTGCGGTTTGTTGCCGGACCGGCGCCAGGGAGAGCTTGAACCCCATGGCATGCAGCACCTTGAACAGAGTATCGGAGCTGGGCGTGCGTTCCCCAGACAGGCTCTTGTAGAGAGCTTTCACGCGACAGGCCTGTGTCACGCGCCACTTGGCTCATGCCCCGTGCCTTGGCAATATAGCGATGCATCGTGCGCAAAAGCTCACCTTTCTATAGCTTTCAACGCCCGCCAAGTAAGCGCTAGAGGCCTATTTTCCTTAAACGTTCATCTCACCCATCCTTCAAAAACCGCACAAACGTCTTGCGAAACTTGGCAACCTTCGGCCCCACCACCGCGGCGCAGTAGCCCTGGTTGGGGTTGCGCGCGTAGTAGTCGTCGTGGTAGGCCTCGGCGGCGCTCCAGTTGGAAAGCGGTGCGACTTCGGTGGTGATGGGTCCGTCGTAGAGGCCCTCCTCCGCCATTTCCTTGAGCATCTGGCGGGCCAGTTCGCCCTGGGCTTCGGTCTCGTAATAAATGCCACTGCGGTACTGCGTCCCCACGTCGTTGCCCTGGCGGTTGAGCTGCGACGGGTCGTGCGTGGCGAAGAAGATTTCCAAAATCTCGCGCAGGCTGATCACGGTGTCGTCAAACTGCAGGCGCACGACTTCAGCGTGGCCGGTGTGGCCGGTGCACACCTGCTCGTACGTGGGGTTTTGCACATGGCCATTGGCGTAGCCGCTTTGCACGTCGGTCACGCCGCGCACGCGGTCAAACACCGCTTCTGTGCACCAGAAGCAGCCGCCAGCCAGGGTGATGCTCGCCCTTCCGGCTGAGGCCGGTGTACCGGGTTGATTGCCTGGATTGCTCATGGCGTCAAGCTCCTTCCGATTTTTTCGAGGCTCGTGGGGCGGGATGCCAGTCGCTGACCCCCACCAGCGCTGGGTCGTCGGCATGGTCTACCAGCATGAGCCGCACCCGCTCTTGCCAGAGCTGTGCAAAGCGCTCCAGCTCGGCGCTGTTGGCGCGCTCGGAGAAGGCCTTGGCCATCAGCGGTCGCATTTCGTCCGGCCAGGGCAGCAGGGCACCGTCCAGGTGCACGCTGACGGCCTTGCCAGTGTCCCGGCGGCGCATGCCCAGAACGCCGTCAACGTCGGTACCAAAGTGCAGCAGGTTCTTGCGTGCAAAGAGCGCCGACGGGCCGGCGCCAGGAAACCCGGTTTCAGCCGCGGCACCGGTCACCAATTGCACCACCGAGGAGATAACCCCCGTCACGCCGCTATCGCGCGGGTCCCGCATGAAAACTTCCACATCGCCCCGCACGGGCGTCTCGCCTGCATACAGCGCGCGCAGGCCATGCAGGGCCATGAGGTAGGCGCCCGCGACGGTCGGGCACGAGTGGCCCGCCAGACGCACCACGTCGGCGTAGCCATATCGAATAAGCCCCTGTCGGACCGCGCCCAGAAACTGGGCCAGCGGGTCGCGCACCGTAATGACGGGCGCTTGCGCGAAAAAATCGGGAAATCCGGGGTCTTGCACTTCTGTCATGGCACCTGCTTTTGCTTTGGATGCGGCACATCGCGTGCCGCTGGGCAATCGTAAACACTTCTGACTGCATGACCGCATTGGGGCTATTTCAATCAGGCGCGCATTGACCTCGGCAGACGGCTTTGCTACATTACTAACCAGTCAGTCAGTAATCAGCACTTTGTCCACACGCCCTGCTCCCCTTCCTGCCGAACCTCTTCACGACGACACCCTGGGTGCCGCGCCTGGTGGGGCGGCGCGCCGCGAACGCCGCAAGCAGGCCCGCCCTGGCGAGCTGCTGGATGCCGCGTTGGACCTGTTCGTGGAAAAGGGTTTTACCGCCACGCGGGTGGAAGAAGTGGCTGCGCGTGCTGGTGTGTCCAAGGGCACGCTGTTTCTTTATTTCCCCAGCAAGGAAGAGCTGTTCAAGGCCGTGGTGCGCGAGAGCATCGTGGGACGCTTCGATGAATGGTCGGCACAAATCGACCAGTTCCCCGGCAGCACGGGCGAGATGCTGCGCGCCTGCTACCAGGCCTGGTGGGAACGCATTGGCAACACGCGCGCCTCGGGCATCACCAAGCTGATGCTGTGCGAGGCGGGCAATTTCCCAGAAATCGCCCAGTTTTACCAGCATGAGGTCATCGAACCGGCGCAGCAGCTGATTCGCCGCGTGCTGGCGCGGGGTGTGGCCTCGGGGGAGTTTCGCGCGGTCGACCCTGTGTACGCGGTGCACGCCATCATTGCGCCGCTGATGTTTTTGATGCTCACCAAACATTCCATGGGCGCCTGCGTGCCCAATGCCGCTGATTTCGATCCGCAGACTTTTATCGACCACCAGATTGATGGTCTGCTCTATGGCCTGTGCGTGCGTCCAGCGCCGGCTGCCCCTGCTTCTCCTTTGCCCCCACACCCATGAAACGCTGGATTCCCTGGATAGCCGCGGCTATCGTCGTTGCCGTGGTGGCCGCTGGCGCCTTGCGTGCCATCTCGGCGCGCAAGGCGCAGCAGGAAACGGCCAGCAGCGCGCGCACCGAACACGTGGTGATGGAGGTTGCGCCCGGCGAGGTATTTGCCCTGCGCTCGCGCGAACTCACGCTGGGCATCCCCGTTTCGGGTGCGGTGCGTGCGGTGCAGTCGGCCACCATCAAGGCACGGGTGGCGGGTGAGCTGCAAGACCTGAACCTGCGCGAAGGCGATGCCGTGCGCGCCGGCCAGGTGGTGGCGCGGATCGACGCGACCGAAACCCAGGCGCGCGTGCGCCAGGCGCAGCAGCAGGCCGACGCGGCCCGCGCGCAGGTGGCGATCAGCCAGCGGCAGTTCGACAACAACCGGGCCCTGGTGGCACAGGGCTTCATTTCGAAAACGGCGCTCGACACCTCGCAGGCCAGCCTGGATGCCGCCAAGGCCTCGTACCAGGCGGGGGTAGCGGCGGCCGACGTAGCGCGCAAGTCGCTTGCCGACACGGTGCTCAAGAGCCCCATCGACGGCTTTGTCTCCCAGCGCCTGGTGCAAAACGGCGAACGCGTGGCCGTGGATGTGCGCATTCTCGAAGTCGTAGACCTGTCGAAACTCGAAGTCGAAGCCCTGGTTCCCGCCGCCGACGCCGCGCAGGTGCGGGTCGGCCAGACAGCCAGCCTGCAATTGGAAGGCACTCACGATGGCCTGCAGGCGCGCGTGGTGCGCATCAGCCCGAGCGCACAGGCCGGCACGCGCGCTGTGCCCGTGTACCTAGCCATCGACAACGCCGCCGCCCTGCCCGGCCTGCGCCAGGGGGTGTATCTGCAGGGCACGCTCGCAGCTGGCACGCAGCAGGCCTTGGCCGTGCCGCTGGATGCCGTGCGAACCGATCAGGCCGAGCCGTATTTACAGGTGGCCGAGGGCGGCCAGGTAGCGCACCACGTTGTCCGCCTGGGAGAACGCACCTTGATGGACGGCGCGACCTGGGTGGCGGTGCAAGGCGTGGCGGAGGGCGCGCAGGTGCTCGCGGCCCGCGTGGGCGCCCTGCCTGTGGGCACCGCGCTGCGCCTGCCCGAGCCCGTCCCTCAGCCACCAATCGCTGCGGCCCCAGCGCTTCCCCAGGCCTCTGCAGCCGCTGCGGCGCACTGACACCGGCATCTGCCAGGCCCCGCCATGTGGTTTACCAAAGTCAGTCTGCGCAACCCCGTGTTCGCCACGATGGTGATGCTCGCCTTCGTGGTGCTGGGGGTGTTTTCTTACCAGCGGCTCAAGGTCGATCAGTTTCCCGACATCGATTTTCCGGTGGTGGTGGTCACCACCGAATACCCGGGCGCATCGCCCGAGATCGTTGAGAGCGAAGTCACCAAGAAGATCGAGGAAGGCGTCAATTCCGTGGCGGGGATCAATGCCCTGACCTCGCGCAGCTACGAGGGCAGTTCGGTCGTCATCATCGAATTTGATCTCAATATCGATGGCCGCAAGGCCGCCGAGGACGTGCGCGAGAAGGTGGCCAGCGTGCGCCCCTTGCTGCGCGACGAGGTGAAAGAGCCGCGCGTGCTGCGCTTTGACCCTGCCAGCCGGCCGGTCTGGTCGCTGGCCGTGCTGCCCACGGCGGACGCAAAAACCCCGCTGTCGGCCGAGGCGCTGACCACCTGGGCCGACCAGACGCTGAGGAAGCGCCTGGAGAACGTGCGCGGCGTGGGTGCGGTGAATCTGGTGGGGGCCACGCGGCGCGAGATCAACATCTACCTGCAGCCGCAAGCGCTGGAAGCGTTTGGCATCACGCCCGAGCAGGTGGTGAACGCAGTGCGCAGTGAAAACCAGGATCTGCCGCTGGGCGCCATCCGCTCGCTGAACCAGGAGCGCGTGGTGCAGATCGACGCGCGCATACAAAGGCCCGAGGATTTCGGCCGCATCATCGTCGCCCGAAAAGGGGATGCACCGGTGCGCATCGAGCAGGTGGCGCGCGTGGAAGACGGCGCCGAAGAGGTCGAAAGCCTGGCGCTCTACAACGGCCAGCGCACGCTGCT
Organism: Simplicispira sp. GW247-4R2A; assembly: GCF_059424465.1. Taxonomy (NCBI): domain Bacteria; kingdom Pseudomonadati; phylum Pseudomonadota; class Betaproteobacteria; order Burkholderiales; family Comamonadaceae; genus Simplicispira; species Simplicispira sp. GW247-4R2A. Next base: position 79,156 of record NZ_JBWKZM010000020.1, read on the forward strand.
GCTGTCGGTGCAGAAGGCCCAGGGCGAGAACACCATCGAGGTGGTCGACGGCTTGAATGCGGCGGTGGCCGCGCTGCGCGCCGAGCTGCCCGCAGGCGTGCGGCTGGAGACCATTGGCGACAGCGCGCGCCCGATCCGCGTGGCGGTGGAAAACGTGCGCGAGACGCTGATCGAAGGCGCGGCACTCACCGTGCTGATCGTCTTCTTGTTTCTCAACTCCTGGCGCTCGACGGTCATTACCGGCCTGACGCTGCCGATCTCCATCATCGGCACCTTTTTGTTCATGTACTGGTTTGGCTTCACCATCAACATGATCACGCTGATGGCACTCAGCCTGTGCGTGGGCCTGCTGATCGACGACGCCATCGTGGTGCGCGAGAACATCGTGCGCCACGTGCAGATGGGCAAGGGGAGCTTCGCCGCCGCCATGGACGGCACGCAGGAGATTGGCCTGGCGGTGCTGGCGACGACGCTCTCCATCGTCGCGGTGTTCCTGCCGATCGGCTTCATGGGCGGCATCATCGGCAAGTTTTTTCACGAGTTTGGCATCACCATCGTCGCGGCGGTGCTGATTTCGATGTTTGTCAGTTTCACGCTGGATCCCATGCTGTCGTCCCTCTGGGAAGACCCCAGCATTCACGCACACGGCAAGCGCGTGGAAGACCACAGCCGGTACGGCCGCACCATCGGCCGGGTGACGGGCTGGTTCGACGACGCCACGGAAAGTCTGGCACAGGGCTACCAGAAGGTACTGGGCTGGGCGCTGGTGCACAAGCTGAAAACCTTGGCGCTGGCGCTGGGCATTTTTGTGCTGAGCATTTTCATGGTGCCGCTGCTGGGCACCGAATTCGTTCCCGCCGCTGATTTTTCCGAAACCACGATCAATTTCTACACCCCTGTGGGCTCGTCGCTGGAAGCCACCGAGGCCAAGGCGCGCCAGGTGGAAGCCGTGGTGCGCGAGTTTCCCGAGGTGCGCTACACGCTGGCCACGCTCAACACCGGCAGCGCGCAGGGCAAGATTTACGGCAGCATTTACGTGCGCCTGACGGACCGCAAAGACCGCAAGCGCGACGTGGCCACCATGTCCGCCCTGCTGCGTGAGCGCCTGCACCGGATTGCCGGCATCACCATCACGCATGTCGGCCTGCTGGACCCGGTGGGCGGACAAAAGCAGATCGAGTTTTCTCTGCAGGGGCAGGATTTGCAGGAACTTGAACGCCTGACCCGCCAAGTGACGGCGCGGCTCAAGGACATTCCGGGTCTGGTCGATCTCGATTCCAGCCTGAAGGCAGACAAACCGGTGATTGCCGTGGACCTGCGGCGTGACGCGGCCTCGGACCTGGGCCTCTCGGTGGGCTCGGTGGCGTCCAGCCTGCGCACCCTGATTGCCGGCCAGACGGTGGGCAACTGGCGCGCGCCCAACGACGAGACCTACGACGTGAACGTGCGCCTGGCACCCGAGGCGCGCACCACGCCAGCGCAAATTGAGCGCCTGCCTTTCACCCTGGCAGCGACCGGTGGCGGCACGCGCACGGTGCGCCTGGGCCAGGTGGCGCAGGTGCGCGAATCCACCGGGCCCAACCAGATCAACCGGCGCGACATGACACGCGAAGTGGCCATCAACGCCAATGTCTACCACCGGTCCACCGGCGAAGTGTCGGCCGACATCCGCAAAGTGCTCGACCAGACGACATTCCCGCCCGGCTACCGCTACCAGTTTGGCGGCTCCACCAAGAACATGGCTGAAGCCTTTGGCTACGCCATCTCGGCGCTGCTGCTGGCCATCGTGTTCATCTACATGATTCTGGCCAGCCAGTTCAGGAGCTTTCTGCAGCCGCTGGCGCTGATGACGGCGCTGCCGCTGACCTTGATTGGCGTGGTGCTGGCCCTGCTGATCTTTGGCTCGGCGCTGTCGATGTTTTCCATCATCGGCGTGGTGATGCTGATGGGCCTGGTCACCAAAAATGCCATCTTGCTGGTGGACTTTGCCATCCGCTCGCGTGAGGACCATGTGGGCGACGACGGCTCCGTGCAAGCCGGCCTGCCGCGCAGCGAGGCGCTGTTGCTGGCGGCGCGCGTGCGGCTGCGCCCCATTCTGATGACCACGCTGGCCATGATCTTCGGCATGCTGCCACTGGCCTTTGCCATGAGCGAAGGCTCGGAGCAGCGCGCTCCCATGGGCCAGGCGGTGATCGGCGGCGTCATTACCTCGTCGCTGCTGACCCTGGTGGTGGTGCCCGTCGTGTACTGCTACATGGACGACCTGGCGAACTGGGCGCGCCGCAAATGGCGCGGGGGCAGCGCCTAAAATCAAGGGTTTGCCCTGAATGCCCTCCCCCCTTTTTCTCTCGGAGACCGCCCATGAATATGCCCACTAGTCCTTCTGCCCATCCCGATGCCGCGCTTGAGCAGGCGCGCTTCAACATGATTGAGCAGCAGATTCGCCCCTGGGATGTGTACGACGGCCAGACGCTCGACGCACTGGGCCGCGTGCGCCGTGAGGATTTCGTTCCGCCCGCCTACCGCAGCCTGGCCTTCATGGACATCCAGATTCCCCTGCGCGGCAATGCCGAAGAGGCGCTGCAGAAGGGCGAATGCATGCTCTTGCCCAAGGTGGAGGCGCGCCTCATGCAGGACCTGCTGATCACCCGCAACGACCGCGTACTGGAAATCGGCGCCGGCTCGGGCTTTATGGCCGCGCTGCTGGCGCAGGTCGCCGACCAGGTGGTGAGCCTGGAGATTGAGCCCGAACTGGCGCAAATGGCACTCGACAACCTCAGGCGCGCCGGCGTGCGCAACGCTGCCGTGCGCGTAGCCGATGGTTCGAGCCTGATTCCCGATGGCCCATTTGACGTGATTCTGCTCAGCGGCTCGGTGGCCTCCGTGCCGCAGGAACTGCTGGCGCTGCTGCGCGACGGCGGGCGCCTGGCCGCCATTACTGGCGAAGAGCCCATGATGCGCGCCACCATCGTGCGCCGCCAGGGCGAGCGCTTTGACACCATCCAGCCCTGGGACACGGTGGCACCGCGCCTGCGCAACTTCCCAGAGCCCTCGGCATTTCGCTTCTGAGAGTACGCCAATGGTCGATCAAGTGCGCCCCGCCGATCTCGCCGCATGGTTTGCCGCGGAACCCGCCGCCGCGCCGCTGGTGCTGGACGTGCGTGAGCCCTGGGAGCTGGCCATCGCCAGCGTCCAGGCCGCCGGCTTCGAAGTGCGCGCCATGCCCATGGCCAGCGTGCCGGCGCAGCTCGCTGCCCTGGACCCGGACCAGCCCGTGGCCTGCCTGTGCCACCACGGCGCACGCAGTTTCAACGTGGCGATGTTTCTGGAGCAGCGCGGCTTTGCGCGCGTGGCCAACATCACCGGCGGTATCAATGCCTGGTCTGCCGAGTGCGACTCCTCGGTGCCGCGCTACTGAGGCGCACCCTGCCTTTCTGCCCCCTTTCGTTCGTTCCGACTACTCCGAAAGACCTTCATGCACCCGTGCCGGCTTGTACCCCTGTCTCTGGCTCTGGCCGCAGCGTTCGCTGCGCCCGCTCACGCACAAAGCCTGCTGGAGCTGGTGCAGTCCGCCAGCGAAACCGATTCCAGCTGGCAAGCCGCACGGGCGCAACTGGACGCGGCCGAAGGCCGCGCCGGCCAAGCACGTGCCGGGCTGCTGCCCAGTGCGGGGCTGTCAGCGGGCTGGTCCGTCGCGGATACCGAGATCAGCCGCCCGCCGATGGACTTCAGCACCGTGACGCAAAGCGTCGCCATCAGCGCCTCGCAGCCGCTGTACCGCCCGGCCAACGGCATTGCCTACAAGCAAGGCAAGCGCGGCGTAGATCTGGCGCGCGTGCAGCTCGAAGGGGCCACGCAAGACCTGCTGGTGCGCGTCAGCCAAGCCTATTTCGACGTGCTGGCGGCGCAGGACACCCTGGCCTCGGTGCAGGCCCAAAAGGCTGCCGTGGACGAACAGCTCGCCGCGGCCAAGCGCAATTTCGAGGTCGGCACCTCCACCATCACCGATTCGCGCGAAGCGCAGGCGCGCTTTGACCTGGTGCGTGCGCAAGAAATCGCGGCCGAGAACGACTTGCGCGTCAAACGCCTGGCACTTGACCAGATCACGGGCCGCACCAATGCCGAGCCATTGCCTTTGAGCCAACCGGTCCGCCCGCCCGAGCCCACGCCGCTGGACGTCAACACGTGGGTGCAAACGGCACAGACCGAACAGCCGCAGGTGCGCGCGGCCGCCATTGCGCTAGACGTCGCCCGGCTGGAAACCAAGAAGGCCGAGACCGGCCACCTTCCGACCGTGGATTTGCAGGCCAGCTACGGTGTGGCGCACTACCCGCGTGGCTCCTCCACCATCCCGAACCTGAACACACGCGCCAACAACGCCAGCATCGGTGTAGCACTCAACGTGCCGCTGTTTGCCGGCTTTGCCATACAAAACCGCGTGCGCGAAACCTTGGCCCTGGAAGACAAGGCCAGCGCCGACCTTGAAACCGCCCGCCGCGCCATCGCACAGGCCACGCGCGCCGCCTACTTCGGGCTGGAGTCGGGCCGCAGCCAGGTCAGCGCCCTGGAAGCGGCCGAGCAATCGAGCAAAAGCGCGCTCGAAGCCAACCAGCTTGGCTACCAGGTAGGCGTGCGCATCAACATCGACGTGCTCAACGCCCAAAGCCAGCTCTACCAGACCCAGCGCGACCTGGCCCAGGCGCGCTACAACGTGCTGCTGGGCACGCTCAAGCTGCGCCAGGCGGCGGGCACGCTCAGCCTGGACGACGTGCGCAAAGTAGACGGTTTATTGGTTAAAAAAGCCCCTTAAGGCAATACCAGTAAGCGATAGAAGCTATATTTTCTATAGCATTCTACCGTTTCACTCCGCACTCAGGCGGTGACACCGCCCTCTGGATGTGCATGCAGCATGGTGTCGAGCGCCAGCGCCGAGTGCGCATAGGCTGCGCCCGCGCGCATCTCGGCCGACACCCAGATGGCTTCCATGATCTCGGCTTGCGTGGCACCCGCTTTGAGTGCCGCCTGCGTATGGCCACGAATGCAGTACGGGCACTGCGTCACATGCGCCACCGCCACCGCAATCAGTTGCTTGGTCTTGCTCGGCAACGCACCATCGGCAAAGACGGCAGCGCTAAAAGCCTTGAAGGCGTTGAGAGGCTCAGGCGCCAGTTCGCGGCGCTTGCGCGCAATGTCAGCGCTGGCGTGGGGATAGAGGGATTCGTCCATAGGAAGCTCCTTTCAAAACCGAAATCGATCAGGCCGCGCGGGCCTTGGGGGGCTGGTAGCTGCCGGCCTCGGAGCGAAATGGGATCGCCAGGCGGTTCCAGCCGTTGATGGCGACAATGGCGAGCGTCAGGTCCACCAGCGCCTTTTCGTCGAACTGGCGGCGTACCTCGTCGTACAGCGCATCGGCAACACCGTGCGGGCCCAGTTGCGTCACGGCTTCGGACCAGGCCAGCGCGGCACGCTCGCGTTCCGAATAGAAGCTGGTTTCCCGCCAGGCGGGCAGCAGGTACAGGCGTTGCTCGGTTTCTCCGGCGGCGCGTGCGTCCTTGGTGTGCATGTCCAGGCAGTAGGCGCAGCCGTTGATTTGCGACACGCGTGTCTTCACCAGTTCCAGCAGGCTGTGCTCCAGGCCAGACTGGCGCACGTAGTTTTCCAGCCCCAGCATGGCCTGGAAGGCGGCCGGAGCGGCTTGTTTGTAATCAAGGCGTGGTTGCATGGAAAGCTCCTTCAAAAGTGTGCGGTTCGGTTGCGGTGCGCCCTTCATGGCGCTGCCGCTCTATCGGGTGCCAGCAGCAAGGCGCGCACCACGACCGCGTTGTTGTGGGCTTCGTCGTGTGCGCCATAGACCAGGGTCACCGTGCCGCTGCGCGCCCGTGCACGCAAGGCGTCCAGCGCCTCGGCCTGGGTTTGCAGCTCGGTTGCATAGCGCTTTTGAAACTCGGCCCAGCGCGCCGGATCGTGGCCAAACCATTGGCGCAGTGCCGTGCTGGGCGCAAGCTCCTTGGCCCATTGGTCCAGCGCCAGAGCTTCCTTCTTGACGCCGCGCGGCCACAAGCGGTCGATGAGGATACGCGTGCCGTCTTCCGGCGCAGGCGGTTCGTAGGCGCGCTTGATCAGCACATGGCTGGCAGGCACCGGGTGGGTCATGGCGTCACTTTTGCCTTGCCGCATTGGCTGGCCATGGCCCGTTCCATCTCGACTTCGGCGTGCAGCCCGGCCAGATCGCGATGCACCACGGCCACGGCCAGTGCCTTGCCGGCGCGCCGGTAGGTGATGCGGCAGTCTTGCTGCTCCAGGTCGCCATCGATCAGCGCCTCGTCCCAACCCTCGGCGTGGCCGACATAGGCCAGGGCAAAGTCGTACTGCTCGGTCCAGAAAAAGGGCACCGCGTCAAAGCGCTCGCGCTGGCCCAGCAGGTTGCGCGCGGCCGTCTGGCCCTGGCGCCCCGCCACCACCCAGTGCTCGACACGAATGCGATCGCCCGTGGCCGGGTCGGGCCAGCGCGCAATGTCACCGGCCGCGTAAATGCCCGGTACGCTGGTTTGCAGGTAGTCATCGACCGCCACGCCGCGGTCCATGGCCAAACCGGCCTGTTCGGCCAGCGCCAGCGCCGGGCGCACGCCAACGCCCACCACCACCAGATCAGCAGGGAGTATTTCGCCGCTGCGCAGGCGCACCGCCTGCGCGTCAATGCCGACTGGGTCGGTGCCCAGGTGAAACACCACGCCGTGGCGCTCATGCAAAGTTTTGAGGTAGGCGCCCACCTGCGGCCCCAGCACTTTCTCCATCAGCACGCTCTCGCGCCCCACCACGTGGACGTCGATATTGCGGGCGCGCAGCGATGCAGCGACTTCCAGGCCAATGAAGCTCGCACCAATGATAACGGCGCGCTTGGCGCCCTCAGCGGCCGTGGCCAGTGCCTCGCCATCGGCCTGCGTGCGCAGCACGTGCACATGCGGCAAATGGGCGCCGGGAAGGTCCAGCCGCACCGGCTCGGCACCGGTGGCCAGCAGCAGCGCGCCATAGGCCAGGCGGCTGCCATCGGCCAGTTGCAGCTGGCGCTGGGCGGGGTCGATGCCCACCACCTGGGTCGCCAGGCGCACACCAATGTTTTGCTCTTGGTAGAACTCTGCCGGCCGCAGAGACAGCCACTCGGCGGGAGCGGTTCCCGCCAGAAAGTTCTTCGACAGATTGGGGCGGTCGCAAGGCAGGTGCGTATCGCTGCTGAGCAGTGTCACCGGCCCGGCGTAGCCTTCACGCCGCAGGGTCTCCGCAGCGGCCTGGCCGGCGGTACCGCCGCCCACGATGACGACGGATTCGGGCATGCCCGCGTGGGCCGAGCTGGGCTTGGGGCCGGCGATGCGCTTGCCGGTGACGTAGGCCTTGCCAGCGCGCTGCTCTACCTGCCAGCAACCCACGCCGCCCAGGGCCGGCGCACGCAGCGCCTCGCCGGTGCGCAGGCTGAAAGCCGCGTGGTGCCAGGGGCACCGCACGGTATCGCCCACCACCAGGCCCTCGGCCAGCGGGCCACCGTAGTGGGTGCAGGTGGCGCCCACCGCAAACAGCTCGCCGCCGTGGCGCGACAGCAGCAGCGCTTCGCCGTGGGCGTGGCCCAACAGCATGGCGCCTTCGGCAATGCGGTCAAGCGCTACGCCCGCCGCGAAATCGTCGCCCTGCAAAGGGGTTGGGGTATCGCTCATGGTCTGCTCCTCCATCAGAAGCGGCGCCCTGCCTGGCCGTGCAGCCCAAGGGCCGCTGTGGCAATGGTGAAGCGGGCACCTTGTGCTTCACCCTGGTGCTGGGTGACAGCCTACGCCGCTGCGCGGATCGGCTTGGCAGTAGGGGCTTTGGGGGCTGCGCAGCCGCAGTGGGCGCCATGGGCTTAGTTTGAATCCCGAGCACCGACGGGGATGCTGGTCGATCCGGTCGTCAGGTTCGTCACCTCGTTGATAAACCGCCTGCTGCCCAGCGTCGGCGCCTCGTCCCCGTAGGCGCTGTAGGCCCACTGCCAAGCGGGCTGCCCGCCCTGCTGCGTCAGCTGCCTGGCGGTGTTCAGGTGGTCGCTGTGGATGGCGTAGAGCAACCCATCGATCTCGGCGGCGATCGGCATGGGGCCGCTGGCGGTCGGCAGATAGAAATACTGGCCCTGGCCGCCGCTGCCCGCCCCGCCCATGCCGTATTCGCCCACGAGGCTCCCCTCTTCGTCGTACAGGTAGGCCCAGCCCAGGTGCTCGGCCTCGCTGTTCTTCGGGCTCCACAGGCGGGTGAAGAACTGGGCAATGCTTTGCAGGAAGCCCAGGTCCTCTTCGTCGTCTTCCAATAGGCCGGAGCTGGTGCTGTACAGCGCCTCGGTCTTGAAGACGCGCTGGCCCAGGGCGTTGTGCGCGTAGCGCGTGGTAGGCGCGTCCGGGCCCTGACCTGTCTGGCTGCTTTGCAGGCGCCCCTGGCTGTCGCAGTGGTACTGGCGCAGGCCGTCGCTGAGCAGGTTGCCGGCGCTGTCGTACTGGTAGGGGGTACTGGTGCTGGTGCTGCCCGTGCTGCTGGTGGTGGTCTGCTCCAGGCCGAGGAGTTTGTTGTGGCTGGCCTCCGTTGTGTAGCTGCGGGTGGCGGTTGCGACGCGGTCGTGTGTGTATCCAAGGGTACAGGGAATTCGTCGGAACTTGAAGCAAAATCGAGCTTCAGCGCTTGATGGCAAATGGCTGGAAGCTATCAATTTCATTGTGATTTTCAAATCACACCTTGGGCTTAAGTTCGGTGAATTGCTGCAACAGCCAGGGATGCGAATGGCTTTTAGTCCAGAACTTTGCTACTTCTTTTTTCTCCAGATCGTGAACCACAGTACAAGAGGAATGAAAAGAAAGAAGATCCCAAAACCAAGTTGTACTGTTGCCTGGGTTTCATAGTCACTGGGATTGTGATTAGGCAATGAACCTATCCATGCAGTCTGTATTCCCCAGAAGCCAAAGAACAGCGCCAGTAGAACGCACAGTATCGTTAAAAGGAGGCGGTGCATCCATCATCTCCACGACTGGCCGGGACGACTTGGCATAAAAGGAATTCCTGGCTTAATAGAACAATGGGTCAGAACATCGTCAGCAAAGCTCTGGCATTGATTCCAAGGCATCCAATGTCCAGTCGACTGCCCCGGACGAATGGCCTCGCTTACACACTGCTCATCAACATAGGGAACCGGCGTGCACTCAGAACCCTCTTGTGAACTTTGGCCGCTATGGTCAAGCGTCTGCGTTGGCGCACCCGGCCGATCAGAGCATCCTTGCCCTGGAACTGGACACTGAGCACCCATACCAGCTTCCAGTGCCCCTGTCAAAAGCCAATTGTGATTTGGCAAAACAATACTGGCACGACCAACCCAGTCAATGTTTATTGGCCTTTCACAGCGCCACACACCAGTCCATGGTGGGCCATATGGCCCCATGCTTGGATTATCGAGGCCTCTCGGATCCGTCCACTTCAGCGGATTGCCATTCACATAGGCAAACCGATTCCACCCCCCCTCCAGCCCAATCGGATCGCCCTGCGTATACCTCCCCGTCTTCGGATCGTAGCTGCGGAAGTAGTTGTAGTGCAGCCCCGTCTCTTCGTCAAAGGTCTGCCCAGGGTAGCGCAGGTTAAAGCGCACCGGCGGGATGCTGGTGGTGCCCGTGCTTGGCGTGGTGGTGTCGTCCGCGAAGCGGTTGGCGCCCAGGGTGGGCGCTTCGTCTCCGTAGGCGCTGTAGGCCCATTGCCAGGCGGTCTGCCCGTCGGCTTGGGTCAGGCGCCTTGGGGTGTTCAGGTGGTCGCTGTGGATGGCGTAGAGCAGCCCGTCGATCTCCGCCGCAATGGGCATGGGGCCGCTGGCCGTGGGCAGGTAGAAGTACTGGCCCTGGCCGCCGCTGTTGGCCCCGCCCATGCCGTAGTCGCCCAGCAGGCTGGTGTTTTCATCGTAGAGGTAGGACCAGCCCAGGTGCTCTGCGTCGCTCGCCTTGGGGCTCCACAGGCGGGTGAAGAATTGCTGGATGCTTTGCAGCAAGCCCAGGTCTTCTTCGTCTTCGTCCAATAGGCCGGAGCTGGTGTTGTACAGCGCTTCGGTCTTGAAGACGCGCTGGCCCAGGGCGTTGTGGGCGTATTTGGTGGTGGGGGCCTCTGGGCCTTGGCCGGTACTGGCAGTCTCCAGGCGGCCTTGGCTGTTGTAGCTGTAGCGGTGCAGGCCGTCGGTTTGCAGGGTGCCTGCAGCATCGTACTGGTAGTTGACGCTGGCGCTGGCGCTGGCGCTGCCGGTGCTGCTGGCGATGGTTTGCTCAAAGCCCAGCAGTTTGTTGTGGCCGGCCTCCGTGCTGTAGCTGCGCGTGGTGGAGGTGCCGGCGCGTTCGCGCTGGCTGCCCAGGAGGTTGCCGTTGGTGTCGTACTGAAAGGCGGTGGTGTCGGGCGGCGTGCCAGCGGCGGTGGTTTTGCTGAGGCTGGCCAGGCGCCCGGCGTTGTCGTAGCTGGCGTTCCAGGTGATGGTGGCCTGGCTGATGGTGCTGGCCTGGGGGTTGGTGTTGACGGGACCGCAAGACAAAGTGCCGGGAATATGGCGAAATTTGAAGCGAAATCTGGCTCTAGCGCTTGATGGGCAAGCGCTGGTAGCTATAAAAAATAGAGCCGAAAGGGCGGATTCAAAACTGAAGCGCAACACCTGCCAACCTCTAAGGTCAGCAGATGCACTCCTCTCCTTCGCACTACCAG
>NZ_JBWKZM010000021.1:0-77282 GCF_059424465.1 Simplicispira sp. GW247-4R2A
GTGGGGGTACTGCTCATGGGGTATTTTTGGCGGTGGCTGCGGCCGAGTGTAGGACGTTTCTCGCCTGCGCGACAAGCGCCTCCAGCATCAAGGGAACCACGAAGGGGTGGTCGGCGGTACGGTTCGCTTGCGCCAGTTCCTTGCTCCAGCGCGCCAGGACGGCAAGACCCGGCGGCGGCGGCAAATCAGCCGTTTCGAAATAGCGCGGTGCGGCGCCGGTGCTCACGACCTGCAGGTCGTGGCAGAGCTTTTGCAGCGCGGCAATGGCCTCGCCGGGGTTCCAGCCTTCCACGGCACGCACGTCGCCCCGCTGCATGGCCTTGGGGAAGGCGGCCCAGGCCGCCGGGCTGGCGCCGGCCTTGGCGAAGTTCAGTGCATCGTCTGGCCTGCCACCGGCGGCGCGCAGCAGCACCGCGGCCACCTCGGCTGCGACGCCCTGCTGCGCCAGCCATTGCAGCACCTGCTCTTTCGGTGGCCAGTGCAGCGCGTGCGCCATGCAGCGGCTGCGGATGGTGGGCAACAAGGCATGGGCTGCTTCGGTGGCGAGCACGAATCGGGTGTCGCCGGCGGGCTCTTCCAGCGTTTTCAGCAGGGCGTTGGCGGTGATGGCGTTCATCTGTTCGGCCGGATAGACCACCACCACCTTGCCACGCCCGCGCGCACTGGTGCGCTGGGCGAACTCTACGGTGTCGCGCATGGCGTCCACGCGGATCTCGCGGCTGGGCTTGCGCTTCTTGTCGTCGATATCGGCCTGGGCCTTTTCGGGCAGCGGCCAGCCGCGCGCGAGCATGTCCGTCTCGGGCATCAGCACCGCCAGGTCGGCGTGGGCGTGCACGCCAATGGCGTGGCAGCTGGGGCACTGGCCGCAGGCACCTTCGGCGCCAGGCGCTTCGCACAGCCAGGCACGGGCCAGCTCCATCGCCAGCGTGAACTGGCCCAGTCCCGAAGGGCCGTGCAGCAACCAGGCATGGCCTCGCTGCGCCAGCAGCTGTGTGCGCTGGCTGGCAAGCCAGGGCGCTGCGCTCACTTTGGCCCTCCGTTGGCGGCCACCATGATGGCCAGCCAGCCACGGCGCACCAGGGCGTTGGTGAGCTGCTGCCACACGGCGTGGCGCGATTGCGCCCCATCGATGCGCACAAAGCGCTCTGGCGCGGCCTGGGCGCGGGCGGCATAGCCCTGGGCCACACGCTCGAAGAAAGCGGCATCCTGCGCCTCAAACCGGTCGGGTGCGCGTGCCAAGGCCAGGCGCTCAGCGGCGACCGCAGGCGCCACGTCGAACCACAGCGTGAGGTCGGGTTCAAGCATCAAATCAGGCTCTACCGCAATGCCTGTCTGCACCATGCGCTCCAGAAGTGATAGCGTTTCCAGGCTAAAGCCGCGCCCGGCGCCCTGGTAGGCAAAGGTGGCGTCGGTAAAGCGGTCGCACAGCACCACCTCGCCGCGCGCCAGGGCGGGCGCAATCACCTGGCAGATATGGTCGCGCCGGGCGGCAAACACCAGCAGGGCTTCGGTCAAGGCGTCCATGGTGCGGTTCAGCAGCAGCTCGCGCAGCGACTCGGCCAGCTCGGTGCCGCCCGGCTCGCGCGTGCGCACCACCGTGCGCCCCTGGGCACGAAAGGCGTCGGCCAGCGGCTCGATGTGCGAGGACTTGCCGGCACCATCGATGCCCTCGAAGCTGATGAATAAACCTCTGGTTGCCATGCGGTACGTTCCTTAATGGCCGCGCTGGTAGCGGTCGACGGCGCGGTTGTGCTCTTGCAGCGAACTGCTGAAATGGCTGCTGCCATCGCCCCGTGCCACAAAGTACAGCGCCTGGGTGGGTTCAGGCCGCACAGCGGCAAGCAGCGAGGCCTTGCCGGGCATGGCGATCGGCGTGGGCGGCAGACCTGGGCGGGTGTAGGTGTTGTAGGGCGTATCGGTCTGCAGGTCGCGCTTGCGCAGGTTGCCGTCAAAGCGCTCGCCCAGGCCATAAATCACCGTGGGATCGGTCTGCAGCAGCATGCCGGCGCGCAGGCGGTTGGTGAACACCCCGGCCACCAGGGCGCGGTCGGCCTCACGCCCGGTTTCCTTCTCGACGATGCTGGCCAGCACCAGGGCTTCATCGGGCGACTTGAGCGGGGTGTCGGCGGCGCGCTGCTCCCACGCAGCGGCAAGCTGCCGGTCCATGGCGTGCAGGGCGCGGCGCAGCACCGCGAGGTCGCTCGCGCCTTTGGCGTAGGTGTAGGTATCGGGGAAAAACCGCCCTTCGGCCGCCACACCGGTGCGGCCCAGGCGGTCCATCAGTGCGGCATCGGTCAGGCCGGCGCTGTCGGGCTTCAACTCGGCCTGGGCCAGGGCGGCGCGCACCTGGCGGAAGTTCCAGCCCTCGACGAGAGTGAGCGCGCGCAGCGTTTCATCGCCGCGCACCAGCTTTTCCAGCAGGCTGCGCGGTGTGGTGCCGGGCAAGATTTCGTAGTTGCCTGCCCTGATCAGCCGGCTTTGGCCCGAGAGGCGAAACCACCAGTACAGAAGCCGCGCATCGGTGTGCACGCCAGCGGCTTGCACATCGCGTGCCACGCCGCGCGGGGCCGTGCCGGGCTCGATGGCCAGCTCGACAGCCGCGTCGCCCATGGGCAGCGGCGCGTGCAGCCACCACGCAGCCGCCGCAGCAAGCGCCAGCACCAACAACAACAAACCTTTGAAAGCGCGACGCACAACCCTGCTACCTGCAATGAATGGGAGCCCGGAATGATAATTGACGCATGACAACCCCCTTTGATGGCATCACCCCCCTGCCCCACCTCGGCGTGATCCGCGCCGAAGGCGATAACGCCGTGAAATTCCTGCACGGCCAGCTCACCCACGACTTCGCCCTGCTGGACCTGCAGCATGCCCGGCTGACCGCATTTTTGTCGGCCAAGGGCCGCATGCAAGCGAGTTTCATCGGCTTCAAGCGCAGCCCCACCGAGGTGCTGTTGGTCTGCAGCCGTGACCTGTTGGCGCCTACGCTCAAGCGCATGTCCATGTTTGTGATGCGTGCCAAGGCAAAGCTGAGCGATGCCAGCGAAGAGTTCCTGCTCTATGGTTTGGCAGGAAGTGCTATTGAAAAAGTAGCTGGTAGCGAAATGCAGACAAGCGCTAAGGCCGATTTAGGCAATATTTCCGTCATCGGATTGCCGCCCGCCGGCGCCGTGCCCCGCGCCCTGTGGGTCGCACCTGCCGGCACCCCTGCGCCCGTGGGCACGCTGCTGCCCGAAGGCCTGTGGGCTTGGGGCGAGGTGCAAAGCGGCGTGGCGACGCTGACGGCGCCGCTGGTCGATGCTTTCGTGCCGCAAATGCTCAATTACGAATCGGTCGATGGCGTGAGCTTCAAGAAAGGCTGCTACCCCGGCCAGGAGGTGGTGGCGCGCAGCCAGTTTCGCGGCGCCATCAAGCGGCGCGCGTTCATCGCCCATGCCGATGGCGTTCTGGAAGCAGGCGCTGAGGTCTTCAGCGCAACGGAACCCGAACAAGCGTGCGGTGTGGTGGCGCAAACGGCTCCTGCGCCCGGCGGCGGCTGGGACGCCATCGTGGTACTGCAGCTCTCTGCCGCCGAATCCGGCGCTCTGCATGCCGGCAGCGCGGACGGCCAAGTCCTTCGATTGGGCACCCTGCCCTACACGCTCAAGGACGACCTGTAACCAGCGCGCGCTGCATGGGCACATGCGGCAGACCGGCTTCTTCGCAGCGCGGGCCGTTCACCGCAAAACCGGCGCGCTCATAGAACGCCTGCGCATTCGCCTGGGCATGCAGCACCACCTGGTGGTCGCCGCGATCGGCTGCGGCCTGCACCAGGGCGTCGAGCATCTGCCGCCCCAGGCGCCCGCCGCGCAGCGCCCGGTGCACGGCCATGCGGCCAATGCGCGAGACGCCCGGTGAAAGCACGACCAGCCGACCCGTGGCCACGGGCTGGGAGAGCCGGTTCGTCACCAGCGCATGCAGCGCCGTCGCGTCCTGCCCGTCCATTTCAATCGCGGGCGCTATGCCCTGCTCATCGATAAACACGGCCTGGCGCACACGTGCAGCGCGCTCGCCCAGATCCTGCCAGGCGCCCAACTGGATGTGCGTCGGGCTCTCGCCGGCCTCGAACCCGGCAAACAGCTCGCGCAGCAGCGGCGGCACCGAAATGGGCCGCTGGTTCGCAGGGTCGGCAAACACGTAAATCAGCTCGCCCGACACCAGCAGTTGTTCACCACGAAAGATGCCGCCGTCGAACTGCACCGAGCTATTGCCCACACGCAGGCAGCGCAGGCCGATGGTCAGCAGATCGCCCTCGCGCGCCGACGCGTGGTATTCGAGCGTGGCTTTTTTCAAATACATCTCGCCGCCGAGCTGCTGCATGGCGTCCTCGTACGGCAGTGCCAGCGCGCGCCAGTAGTCCGTCATCGCCGTATCGAAATAGGTCAGGTAGTGCGCGTTGAAGACGATGCGCTGCATGTCGATTTCGGCCCAGCGCACGCGCAGACGCGACTGGCAACGGTAGTCTTGCAATGGCATGGATGGCTTCCTTACACAAGATTGAACGCAGCGCGCAGCGCAGCTGCCGCGTCGGCATGGGCGGTGCGTGCCGCAGGGATGGCGCGGCCCATTTTGATGAATTCGTGCGTGACGCCGCGGTAGATTTCCAGGTCCACTGGCACCCCGGCAGCGCGCAGCTTGTCGGCGTAATCAATGCCCTCGTCCACCAGCGGATCGCATTCGGCCAGGCCGATCCATGCCGGCGCGACACCTTCCACATCCGGGGCGAGCAGCGGTGCAAAGCGCCAGTCTTCACGCTCGGCCCGGTCGAGCACGTACTGGTTGAAGAACCAGGAGATGGCGGGCTCATCAAGCACCAAACCATGGGCGAACTGCTTGTGCGAGGGCGTGTCCTGGTGCGCAGCACAACCGGGGTAGAAGAGAAGTTGCAGCGCCAACGGCAGGCCGGCGTCGCGCGCCAAGATGGCATTGACGGTCGCCAGCGTGCCGCCCGCACTGTCGCCACCCACTGCAATGCGCTGAGAGTCCGCACCCAGTTCCTGCGCGTGGGCCGCCAGCCAGGTGAGCGCGTCCCAGGCATCATTCGACGCCGTGGGAAAGCGGTGTTCGGGCGCCAAACGGTAGTCGAGCGACACCACCATGCAGCCGGCCAGCCGCGCCAACTCGCGGCACAGAATGTCGTGCGTGGCGCTGCTGCCAATGGTGAAACCTCCGCCGTGCAGGTACAGCAGCACCGGCAAGCGTGCAGCGCGCGAGGGCGCCACCAGCCGGGCTGCCAACTGGGCACCATCCCGTGTCGGAATGGCCAGCGTTTCTACCCGCTCCATCGCGGCGCGCGGCACTTCGAGAATGTCGGCACCCAGCGCATACGCTGCGCGCGCCTGCTCGGGAGACAGCGTGTGCAACCGCGGTCGCCCTGCACGTTCCATGCGTTCAAGCACGCCGCGCATCTGCGGCGCCAATCGGCTGGCGTGAATATTGGGGTGCGCCTGGGTCACTTGAAGGTCACGCGCACGGGTTGAGCGCCCGGCAGGCCCTGGTAATTGGCCTGTACGTGCAGGCCTGCCTTGGGCGGAAGCAGCGGCGAGAAAGAGCCCAGGCTGAGCAGATCGCCCGGCTTGAGCGTGATGTTTTCTTTCTGCAGCGCCTCGGCCAGCCAGACCACTGCGTTGAGCGGGTGCTCCAGCAGGTCGCTGCCCTTGCCGCCACCGAGCAGGTAGCCCGAGCCATCCGTGAGCGTCACCTGCATGTCGCGCAAGGCGTCCAGCATGGCGTAGCGCTCAGCGCGCGTCACCGGCACGGGAATGGGCGTGCCGGCCACACCCAGACGCGCGCCGACGTTGATCGCACTCACTGCCGCGCCGTTGAGCTTCGGAGGCGCCTGCACCATCAAATCGGGCAGCTCGATGAAGGGAATGACCTGGTCAATCGCCTCCAGCACCTCCATGGGGGTGCGCGCGTGGTTGATGCTGGCGCTCTTGACCCGCACCAGCATGTCGGCCTCGTACAGCGGGCGGGCGCCAAAAGCAGCGGGCACCTCAGCGCCGCTTGGCAACACCATGCCTTCGTACAGCTTGCCCCACACGGGTTGATCGGTTTGGAAACGTTTTTGCACAGCGGGGTTGGTAAGTCCCGCTTTGTAGCCAATGACCTTGCCCATCTTCTGCGCCAACAAGCTGTTGAACTTGGCGCGCGTACAGGCGCCATCCGCATCCGAGAGACCTTCGGGGTTGGCGGCGGGCGTGCGTGCGGCGTAGTGCTCGGCCATTTCTGCAACTTGCACATCGCTCAGGCAGGCGGCATGGGCCGATGTCGCCGCGGCGACGCCAAGGGCCAGGGAGGCCAGGGCGATGAGGGTTTGCTTGCGTGGCATGCGTGTCTCCCGGTTGTAAAGTGTGTGGGTCTATCGTAGCGGGAACGCCTCCAATCGCCATGTCACTCATTTACTACCTTACCCAGATTCAGTTCGAGCATGGCGCCGTGCGCCTGCTGCGCCAGGAATGCGAGCGCGTGGGCATCCAGCGCCCGTTGGTGGTGACCGACCCAGGCGTCAAGGCGGCCGGCGTGCTGCAAACGGCGCTGGATGCGCTGGGCGACCTGCCCGTGAGTGTGTTTGACCAGACGCCATCCAACCCCACAGAAGCTGCTGTGCGCGCGGCCGTGGCGGTGTACCGTGCCGGCAACTGCGACGGCCTGGTGGCGGTAGGCGGCGGCTCGGCCATCGACTGCGCCAAGGGCATTGCCATTGCCGCCACACACGAAGGGCCGCTGACGCACTACGCCACCATTGAGGGCGGCTCGCCCCGCATCAGCGAACGCGTGGCGCCGCTGATTGCCGTGCCCACCACCAGCGGCACCGGCAGCGAGGTGGCGCGCGGCGCCATCATCATCGTGGACGACCACCGCAAGCTCGGTTTTCACTCCTGGAACCTGCTGCCCAAGGCCGCCATCTGCGACCC
Source organism: Simplicispira sp. GW247-4R2A (assembly GCF_059424465.1). Taxonomy (NCBI): domain Bacteria; kingdom Pseudomonadati; phylum Pseudomonadota; class Betaproteobacteria; order Burkholderiales; family Comamonadaceae; genus Simplicispira; species Simplicispira sp. GW247-4R2A. The sequence continues at coordinate 6,957 of NZ_JBWKZM010000021.1, forward strand.
CGAACTGACGCTGGGCCTGCCGCCGATGCTCACCGCAGCCACCGGCATGGACGCGATTGCCCACTGCATGGAAACCTTCATGTCGGCGGCCTTCAACCCGCCCGCCGACGGCATTGCGCTCGATGGCCTTGAGCGCGGCTGGGGCAGCATTGCACGGGCCACGCAAGATGGCAGCGACCGCGAAGCGCGCCTGAACATGATGAGCGCCAGCATGCAGGGCGCCATGGCGTTTCAAAAAGGGCTGGGCGCGGTGCACTCGCTCAGCCACAGCCTGGGTGGCGTGAACCCGCGCCTGCACCACGGCACGCTCAACGCGATGTTCCTGCCGGCCGTGGTGCGCTTCAACGCCGAGGCGCCTTCGGTGCAAAAGGACCGGCGCCTGGAGCGCATGGCCGGCGCCATGGGGCTGGCCTCGGCGAGCGACATCCCGGACGCCATCCGCGACATGAGCGCCCGGCTGGGTCTGCCCTCAGGGCTTGCCGCCATGGGCGTGACTGAGGATCAATTCGACGCGATCATCAAAGGGGCCATGGCCGACCACTGCCACAAGACCAACCCGCGCGTCGCAACGCCTGATGAATACCGCGCCATGCTGCGCGAATCGCTCTGAAAGCACCAATAAGAGCGAAATACTAGACTAGGTAGTCCAGCCCGGCCGCCTCGGCCTCGGCCTCGGTATCGAACTTGGGCGCACTCCAGTCGATCGGGTCCTGGTGCAGCACCATGTCGATATCGAGGCCCAGCGGCAATCCCACCTGGTCGGGGAAACTCACCGCCAGCTCGCGCTCTTCGAGCCCTGCTTCGCGTGCGCGCACCCGCCAGGCGGCCAGATGCAGGATGCCGGCAAGCGGCTCGTAGGTGTCGTTCTCAAAGGGCGCGTGCTGGTAGTTAAGCGCATCCACTACCGCCTCGGGCAGTTGCCAGCGCCGGGCCAGCGCACCGCTCACCCGGCCATAGCAAAAACCGAAGATGCGCGATTCCAGTTTGGCGCGGCGCAGGTCCAGCGGCGCCACCAGCGTGTTGAGCGATTGCGCCCGCTCCGGGTCACCCAGATGGATCACCAGTTCGCCCAGGCCGTGCAGCAGGCCGGCGGTGTACGCCGCCGCCTGGTTGTGGTGCACGTGACCGGCGAGCGAACGCGCCAGTTTGGCCGTATGCAGGCTGTAGCGCCAGAACTGCTGCATGTTGATGCCCGGCACCGAGCGCGACGTGGTGCCCAGCGGCGCGGAGGCAACCAACTGGCGCAATTGCCCGGTATCGGCCAGCGCCAGCGCCTCTGGGAGGCCGGCGACCTGGCGCGGGCCGCCGAATTCGTCCGAGTTGGCCAGGCACAGCAGGCGCGCAGCCAAGGCCGGATCGGTGGCAAAAAACTGATTCACCCGCCGCAGATTGGGTTCGTCCTGTGCCAGCTCGGCCATCAGCAGCGCAACGGCGCGCGGCAGGCTCGGGAACGCTGGTGGCGAGGCCAGCAGTGCATTCAAATCCATGGGATCGGCGCTGCGTTGGTTGGGACGCGCTGATTATCCACGGCAGCACATCCGTCAGTTCAAGCGGGTGACCCGTAAAGCCGCCAAGACTGTCCTGCCTCAGCGATTGCGCAGTTTGGCAAAGGCCGACGCCATGGCTGAGGGCGCCGCCGCGTCGCGGCTGCGCGGCGCGTTCTGCCCACGCCCTGCCCCCTCGAACCGGTTTTCACGCGGCCCCCTGGCGCCGCCCGCCCCCGATGGGGCTTCGCCGAGCTTCATCGACAGGCCGATGCGTTTTCGCTCAATGTCCACTTCCATCACCTTCACGGTGACGATGTCGCCGGTCTTGACCACTTCGCGCGCGTCGTTGACGAACTTGTGCGCGAGCTGGCTGACGTGGACCAGTCCATCCTGGTGCACGCCCAGGTCGATGAAAGCGCCGAATTGGGCGACGTTGCTCACCGTGCCCTCCAGCACCATGCCTTCGCGCAGGTCGCGGATATCGTCCACGCCTTCGTTGAAACGCGCGACCTTGAAGTCCGGGCGCGGGTCGCGGCCGGGTTTTTCCAGTTCGGCGAGGATGTCCCGCACCGTGATGACGCCAAATTTTTCGTTGGCAAACAGCTCGGGTTTGAGCGTCTTGAGCATGTCGGCGCGGCCCATCAGCTCGGCCGCCGGCGTGCCGGTCTTCGCCATGATGGCTTCGACCACGGGGTAGGTTTCCGGGTGCACGCCGGTCACATCCAGCGGGTTGTCACCCCCACGAATGCGCAGGAACCCAGCGCTCTGCTCGAACGTGCGGGCCCCCAGGCCGGCCACGTCCAGGAGTTGTTTGCGGCTCTTGAAGGCGCCATTGGCATCGCGCCAGCGCACCACTGCCTTGGCGACGCTGGCCGAGAGGCCCGAGACGCGGGACAGCAGCGGCACGCTGGCGGTGTTCAGGTCCACGCCCACCGAGTTCACGCAGTCTTCGACCACGGTGGCCAGCGTGCGCGCCAGCTCACTCTGGTTCACATCGTGCTGGTACTGGCCCACGCCAATGCTCTTGGGGTCGATCTTGACCAGCTCGGCCAACGGGTCCTGCAGGCGCCGGGCGATGCTGGCGGCGCCGCGCAGGCTCACATCCACGTCGGGCATTTCTTGGGACGCGTATTCGCTGGCCGAATAGACCGAGGCGCCGGCTTCGCTGACAACTATCTTTTCGATAGCTGGATGCGCTTGTCCAGTCTGCGCTGGAGGCCGTTTTTGCATCAATTTTATGAGCTCACCTGCGAGCTTGTCGGTCTCGCGGCTGGCGGTGCCGTTGCCGATGGCAATGAGCTGCACGCCGTGCTTCTCGCTCAATTGGGCCAGCGTATGCAGCGCGCCGTCCCAATCGCGGCGCGGTTCGTGCGGGAACACCGTGGCGGTCTCGACCAGCTTGCCAGTGGCGTCCACCACCGCCACCTTGACGCCGGTGCGAATGCCGGGGTCCAGCCCCAGCACCACGCGGGGGCCGGCTGGCGCGGCCAGCAACAGATCGCGCAGGTTGTCGGCAAAGACCTTGATGGCTACTTTTTCGGCGTCTTCGCGCAGGCGGGCAAACAGGTCGCGCTCGGTCGAGAGGCTGAGCTTGACGCGCCAGGTCCAGGCGACGCACTTGCGGATCAGGTCGTCCGCCGGGCGGCCCGCATGGCTCCAGCCCAGGTGCAGGGCAATGCGGCCCTCGGCAATGCTGGGTTTGCCTGGCTCGGGTTCGACGGGCAGCACCAGCTTGGCTTCGAGAATCTCCAGCGCACGGCCGCGAAACACGGCCAATGCGCGGTGCGAAGGGACGCGGCCTATGGGCTCGTCGTATTCGAAGTAGTCGCGAAACTTGGACACTTCGGGGTCGGCCTCGTTTTTGCCATCCACCTTTTTGCTGCGCAGCAAGCCCTCGGTCCACAGCCACTCGCGCAGGCCCTGCACCAGCGCCGCATCTTCGGCCCAGCGCTCGGACAGGATATCGCGCACACCGTCGAGCACGGCGGGAACGGTGGAGAAATCGGCGCCGGGCTTGCCGTCATCGAGCACCTCCGCCGGCTTGGTGAAGGCGGCCGCCTCGGCCACAGGATCAAGGGTTGGGTCGGCAAACAGTTTGTCGGCAAGCGGCTCGATGCCGAACTCGCGCGCCATCTGGCCTTTGGTGCGGCGCTTTTGCTTGAACGGCAGGTACAGGTCTTCAAGTTCCTGCTTGGTTTCGGCTTGGGCGATGGCCAGGCGCAGCGCATCGGTCAGCTTGCCCTGCTCGTCGATCGTCTTCAGTACCACGGCACGCCGGTCTTCAAGCTCGCGCAGGTACGACAGGCGCGCTTCCAGCTCGCGCAACTGAATGTCGTCCAGCCCGCCGGTGGCCTCCTTGCGGTAGCGCGCAATGAAGGGAACCGTGGCCCCGCCATCCAGCAATTCGACGGCGGCGGTGATCTGGTGCGCTCCCACCTGAATTTCACGGGCGAGCTGCTGGATGATTTTTTGCATGGAGAACGGAGTGGCAATCAGAAAAGCGGCGCAGTGTGCCACAAGGTCTTCTAGACCTTGGTTTACAGACGGCGCGCCAGCACTACCCGCAGGCAGGTGCCTCCCAGCGCCGATGGCAGGAACTGCAGCTCCCCACCGGCCTGGCGCACCCGCTCGCGCATGCTGCTCATGCCAAACCCTCCTTGCGGTGCGTTGTCCGCGCTTGCCTGGGGGAGCCCACGCCCGTTGTCGCAGACCTCGAATTGCCAGGTGTTCGAGCCCGGCAAGCGGTTCAGGGACACTCGGACGCGAGTGGCCTGCGCGTGTTGGATCACATTGCTGAGGGCTTCCTGGGCGATCACGGCCAGAAGCGGGTCGCGGGGAGCGTCCGGCAAGCTGGCGGCACCGACCTCCCACTCGATGGCAATCCCTTGCCGTGCAAGGACCGGCTGAAGGCGGTAGCGCAGCTGCGCCAATTGGTCGACGAGCGTGCGGTCCGGGTCGCCCATGGCGTCGACCAGCAGGCGCAACTCGAGCAATGCATGCTCCAGCGCGGCGCGCTGCAGGGCGTCTGTCTCCTTCGCCGGATCGAACAGGGCCAGGGCGTTGACGAGTTGCGAGCCTACGCGGTCATGCAGATCCCGGGCAATGCGCTGGCGCTCCTGCCGCAGCTCAGTACTCGGCCGAACACTGCGCCGCGGGCGCCAGCGCATCGCGCGCGGCAGTTGCACGAGCAGCAATACCAGGTGCACCGTCCCGGTGGATAACACAAGCACCCAAGTCCCATGCATCAGTGGCCCGGCCCGGGACCACAGGGTCCAGGCCACAAAGCTGGACGACGCCTGTTGCAGCAGCAGCAGGCCGAGACAAAGCAGGAGGAAGTTCAGGGGCCGGGGAAGAGACACGGAGTCTCCTTTTCGATATGCGCCGCCTGTGTACGCTCAAAACAAACCGCGAAGGGACGCAAAACGTACGGCCTGCGCGCGGGTGCGCACCTGGAGCTTGCGGTAGATATTGCGCACATGCGTATTCACCGTCATGCTGCTGATCAGCAGGCGGGCGCCGATTTCCACGCTGGTGTAGCCGCTGGCGACCAGCCTGAGCACTTCTTTTTCGCGCACCGAAAGACGCTCAGGCTCCTCTCGCGCACGCGGCGTTGGGACGGCTATTCCCGTTTTATCAAACCGCTGCAGCAGGCGGCGCGCCAGATTCGGCGTGATCGATGCGCCCCCGTTGACCACTTGCAGCACCGCTTGGGCATAGCTGCCAAACCAGGAATTCTTGCTGAGAAAGCCCGTGGCGCCCAGTTCAAAGGCACGCAGCACCTGGTCTTCATTTTCCATCACGGAAATCACGATGGTTTCCACCGACGGCCGAATGCTCTTCACATAGTCCAGCAGCTCAAAGCCCTCACCGTCGCCCAGATGCAGGTCGACCAGCAAGACGTCGAACTCGTGAAGCTTGATGGCTCGCCGCGCCTCACGCAAGCAGTCCGCCTGCGCCACCAGGAGGGTGCGCGGTTCGTTCATCAGTTCCTGCCCGATCACAAGGCGAATGTGAGGGTCGTCGTCCACCAATACGACGCGTACCGGGCGCTGTTCCTGGCCGATCATGAAATCGGGCCAGATGGACGAGGGATTGCCCATCACGGCAAATCCCCCCTGTCCCACTGCTGAATCTGCCTGGGCGGCATGCAATGGTCCGCATACCCTGGGTTGGCTGGAAAAAGTGGCCATGGCCCCCTCCAATTGCGCTTCTTGGCTCGCAAAAAAACTTCGATTTATGGGCGCTGATACTGCATTGCAAATCTCTACGGGTTTCACCAACCTCTGCGCACACATTCACACGCTTGAACACTAAAAGAAACCGAAAGAAACGTCTAGCGGCAAAAACGGCAATTTATATACGTTGCACGCCTTACATATAGAAACTACCGACCCTGCTTACTCTGTTTGTTGTAGCAAGGCTGGTATCTCATACGACTGTTGTACAGGGAAATGCAGCCAAGGTGTTGGAAATGTCTCACCAAGTTACGCTACGTCAACCTAGGTATGGAAGCAAGCGCGGGCCGGGCCCAGACTGATCCCGACAGAACACACAGGGCTTCCCCAGTTCCACTTCGTGTAACGGCCCGGGTGTCCTGTCAAGCCAGATCGGTTGCGGAGGGACTGCAATCGGTACTCTGGTCAGCACAACTGAAGGAACTGTCATGAAAACACTTGCTCTGTTCACACTCACCGCTCTCGCGTCCGCGACAGCCTTTGCCGCCGGCCCGACTCCGACCGCGGCGGCCAAGATCGAAATCAGCGGAATGTCGATCCAGCACACAGGCGTAGACAGTAATGCGACTGTGTCCAACACAGCCAACGCCTACACCACTGCCGTCCAGAACCTCTCGAGCAACAAGGGCGACATCACCATCGCGGGCTATTCGAACCAGACCACCGAAGTGAATTCGGGTGGTCAGGTCATGAACAAGGCCGTGAACCCCGGAGACATCGCGGTTCAGAGCATCGCATCCAACGTGGGCAAGGTCGAGGTCAAGAAAGGCGGCTCGTCCAAGCAGGATGCCACCATCAACGGTTCTGTGACGAACACGGCCAGCGGTGCCGGGTCGGTGGATAGGTGCGGTGGCGTGGACTGCAGTGACGCTGCCCTGGCCGTGCAAAGCCTGTCCAGCAACGTGGGCAACGTGACGATCGCTGGTGAGAGCACCCAAAGCACCAATGTTGGCGGCGGTAGTTCCGTAGACAACAAGGCGACGGGCGCGGGAGCCGTTGGGATTCAGTCGCTGGCTACCAATATCGGCACCGTGGCGATCGATGGCAAAAGTCATCAGGCGGTTGGTCTGATGAGGACCACCGTCACGAACTTCGCCAATGGTGCTGACACGACCGCGGTGCAAAACCTGGCCAGCAACTACGACGGCGTGAAGATCATGAGTGGGGGCCACTCTGACCAGGCTGTCACCGGCTACGGCGGCACCATCAGCAACGAAGCCAATGGCAGGTCCGCTCAGGCCTTCCAGAACCTGTCGTCCAATTTTGGCGACGTGACGATCTCCGGGTATTCCAACCAATACACGCACGTAAGCGGCACGGTGGCGAACCTGGCCAACGGTGTGAAGAGCCTCGCGGTGCAGAACCTGTCGTCCAACGACGCCTGCGATCCGCCGAACTTCAAACTGCCTGACTGCCCCACCGGCTATTGCGGCTGGGGCCGACCAAGCTGAGGTGTTGCCACAGGCTTTGGTCGGCTAAAGCTGACCAAAGCCGTTTTTCCAACGGGTAACACCAGGAGAACAGCCATGAAACGCAATTCCACAAGTACGATGGGCAAACTCATCGTGGCCATGCTGGCCGGCGCAGCCACTTGCGCCCTGGCGGCACCGGGTGAAGATCCCGTGCACATCACCGGCAAGGTCAGTTACCTGCAAATGCCCACGGCGCCACGGTCCATATCGAGTGGCATCGTTTACAAAACCGGCATGCCGGATGACGCCAAAGCCAAGATCGCGCACTACGTCGCCAAGTCCTTCTCGGCAAATACCGAAGGCATCCAGACCGAAAAGGACGTGGTGTCGAGTGTTCAGACCAACAGCATGGGGGGCGTCACCTGCGTGCAGACGCTGCAACCCAGTGCGCCCAGTGTCGGTGCCACCATGGGTGAAGACCAGGTGGTCGTGGTCCGAGGTGACCTGGTCAACATTTGCAGGTGACCTGTACGCGAGAGCCGACAGGCAGCAACCCGATCTGGGTTCTTGCCAGTTTTTTTGGGGCTGTGGTTGACGAAACTCCGCCCGGAGTTGCTTTCGCAATAGAAGAACGAGATCGACACAAGGGGAAGGTTATGACCAAGCGCAACGCAACCTCAGGGTCCGAGCATCACCCAGCGCCCGCGGCGTGCAACTGGCTGGCGGCCACCATGACTGCTGCCGTCTTGCTGGCGGGCTGCGCCACGCCTCTGGATGCGCGCAAGGACACCGAATACCAGTCGCACGCCTCGGTAGCCGACCGCCCGGTGGTGCGCCCGGTGCGATCTGTCTCGAGTTTTTCCGAATCGCTGGTCTGCATGGACCGAATGCTGCGTGAGGCGCAGTTGCCCACCACGCTGATCACCAGCAAGCAATTTATCGATTTCTCTGGCAAGGTGCCCGTGGCGACGAAGGAGATGATCACCACCTCGCTGTCACAGATGTCGCGTCTGAGCAATGCCTTTCGCTTCGTCGACTTCGAGGTCGATATCGCGCGTCAGGACACGGTGCAGAACCTCACGACCATTCTTCTCAACAACAACCAGATGCAGTTGCAGCGCCCAGCGCTGTATGTGTCAGGTGCGATTGCCTTTGTCGACCAGAGCGTCATCAACAACACCATGGACGCGGGCGTGTCGGGCCCGCGTGTTGACCTTGGCTACAGCCGCTCGCGCAGCGCCACGATCATCGGTCTGGAGGTCCATCTGGGGGACTTTCGCACACGCACCCTCATCCCTGGCATCGATTCCGCAAACGAGGTCGTGACCGGCAGCGGCGGCGAGGGACTTGACGTGGGGGGCCGCATTGGCACCTACGGGGTCAAGTTCAACGTCGGACACGACTATGCCGTCGGCACCGGCGCCGCGATGCGCACCCTGGTCGATCTGGCGATGATTGAAGTCGTTGGCAAGTGGGCTCGCGTTCCCTATTGGCAATGCCTGACCCTGGATCAGGCAAATCCGCACTTTCAGCGGACGATGCAAGAGTGGTACAGCGAAAGTGGCCCTGATGGGCAATTCAATCTGGTCAAGGCCTCGCTAGTCAGCCAGGGCTATCTGCCGCGCGAATCGGAAAACCTTTCGACCAACCACCCCCTCATGCGCCGTGCGCTGGCCAGATTTCAGGCCGACCGGCGTTTGACGGTAAGCGGCATCGTCGACTTTCCGACTTACGAGGCGGCACTGAACCACTTCGTGACGCTGGATGAGGCGGGCGCACTCACTCGCATCGGCTGGAACAGCAGCGGACCCGAGGCGGTAGCCGTTGCAGACGGCGCAACCGCGCCTGCGATTGGGTTGACCACCGCCAAACCCTGGAGCATCGACTTGCAGGTCGAAAACCCGCAGCCGGCCGGCGAGCGGCCCGCATTCACTGTAGGCGAGCAGGTCTTCCTGTCGGCCACCGTCTCGCGCGCCTCGCACCTCTACTGCTACTACGCCGACAGCGCCGGGGCGGTGATGCGATTGCTGCCCAACGGACTGCAACCGAGTTCGCTGGTTTCGGCCAATGAGGCCATCCGTATTCCGGACTGGATGGCACCCAACCCCGGTTTCATCCTGGAGGCTGGCAGACCCGGAACCGAAGGCGTGATCTGCATCGCCACGCAAGAAGACGCCGCGCCCAAGCTACCCACCGACATGCAAGTGCCCGCGCTCACTGTGATGAATGGCGTGCGGGGAACGCAAGGCGTGTTGGAGCGTTTTGCCGCGGTAACCGGAGAAAACGGCCAGGTTTCGCAAGCGATTCAGTGGGTCGTGCAGCCACGCCGGCCCTCACCGCCGCCGACCGCGGCGGTGCCCCAACGCCCTGCAAGGCAATAACATGAACAGAGCCGCCACAGGTTCGGCACCATTCGGCCCGCGGCTTTGAATCGCGCAGCCGACTGAGCCGTATCCCCAGGAAACCGAGCCTCGTATGAACCCCTGCGACATCACGAGACTTGCGTCCTTGCTGCTGGTGGTGCTGGCCTCCGCAGCGCCGAGCGCAAGCGCCACCGCGCGCACGCGGGCCACCGTCATCGCCCAGTTGCAAATGCCCAAGCCTACCCAGGAGCACATTGAGGCGGAGCCTGCCCCAGTGCCGCACATTGAATCGGCACCGGCAACGGTGCCACGAATCGACACCAGGCCTGGCGACGATCAGCCAAGCATTGTCGCCCCAGCGGTCACGAAGGACTCGCTTGCCCTACGCGACACGCAGCAGGCGCAAGCGGTGGATCGTGAGCTGCGGCGCTTGCTGCGCACCGCCGAGGCGCCACGCACGATCGGCAGCACCCCGCAGTCGGCCCAGGCAGCCTGGACGCTGGGCTTGATTTACCTGCACGGCGCGGGCGTTCGGCGCGACACGGCACTGGCGCAGCGCTGGTTCGAGCAGGCGGCGCGCTTCGGGCGCGAGCCCTGGGCCTACGCCGGGCTGGCCTGGTGCTACCTCGAAGGCTGCGCGGGGCCGCCCGACCCGGCGGCTGCGGAGCGCGCCATCGAGCGGCTGCGCCCGCGCCACCCCGCGCGCGCCGACTTTCTGCAGTGGGTGCTGAGCATGCGCCAGGCGCCGCTGCAGGTGGCCAAGTCCGGGGTGAATCAGGATCAGGTGCTGGAGCTGCCAGACCGCCCGCTGCTCGAGAAAGCCGCTGCGGCTGGCGACATGCACGCCAACATCGAGCTGGGCATGGACGCCGTGACCAACGAGCGCTTCGAGCAGGCCGAGCAGTACTTTCGCCGCGCCGGCCCCCAGTCGCAGGCTGCACGAGCCAACTTGCAGCAGTTGGCAGCACGCGACAGCAGCCCGATCCAGGCACAACAGAAGTTGCCGCTCAGCGAAAGCGCCGAAGAGGCACTGATGACCGCGCGCAAGTACCACCGGGGCCAGGGCGTTCCGTCGAATTTCACCGAGGCGATTCGGTTTTATCGGCTGGCCGATCAGCGCGGCAGTGTGCAAGCACGGCGCATTCTGGCCTTGATCTATTCCAGGCCCGCTCCCGGTGGCGGCATCGACCCGGGCTGGATGCAGCAGCTGGCCTATGTGGACGTCGGCACGACGATTCCCACCATGGGGGTACTTGGCACCACGCACCTGCTGCACCGCGAGCCGACCCCCCTGTACGACTTGATGCCGGTGTTCTGGCGCGATCAATTGACCCAGGTCGGACGCTAAGAACGTGTTTACGATCTCCCAGGGGCCGCGCAGCGGTCTTTGCGGGATGGGATGCAAGGCGCGGTGGGCGGCCAATAGCCCCGCTATTGGCAAGCGCCGCAACGCCGCAGGCCGCCCGCAAAGACCACTGCCCAAAGGGTTGGAGCGAAATCGGGCAATTGGACGCCCCGGCTGCTTGCATGGGCATGAGCCCATGCGGCGCATCCGAAGCATCCACTCATCCCGATTGCGCTCCAACGCGGCCCCTGCGAGATCGTAAACACGTTCTAAGAACTGCACCGCTGAGCAGCCCGCGAGGCTGAAGCCACCTGAAGGTTGGACGGCCAGATCGTTCAAGCCGCCCGCAACTGCCGCAGCAACTTGGTGCCCACCTCAGGCGCCTGGAAAAACGACTCCGCTGGGTTCTTCATCGCGACGATGTTCTGCATGCTTCGGCAGACTATTTTCACTCTCGATTCTTGTGCATCGCGGCGACGCGCCGGGAACTGGTGAACGCGGCCGCCAGCGCGAGGCCACCCGCCACCACCAGGGCCATCTTCTCACCCCGACCCGTACTGGGCGGCCATGCGGTAAACAGCGCGGCCAGCAGCACGGCGCCGCCGGTCTGCCCCGTCAGCCGCGCGGTTCCCAGCATGCCGCTGGCCGCGCCGCTGCGGTGCAAGGGCGCCGACGTGACGATGGTGTGGTTGTTCGGCGACTGAAACAGTGCAAAGCCCGCCCCGCACACCGCCAAGCGCCAGGCGATGTTCAGGTCGCCCGGGCTGACAGGCAGCGCTGCGAGCAGCCACAGGCCAGAGGCAAAAATCACCATGCCAATGCCACCGAGCAAGCCATCGGGGTAGCGGCCAATCAACCGTCCCGAAATGGGCGCGACCGCCGCGATGGCGAGTGGCCAGCAGGTGATGAGCAAGCCGGCGCGCAGCGGCGTGCGGCCATAGCTCTCCAGCAGCAGGAACGGCAGGCACAAATAGGCCAGCATCTGCGCGCCAAATGCGCCCACCGAGGACGCCATGGAGAGCGCAAAGACACGGTTGCGCAGCAAGTCCACCGGAAACAAGGGCGCCGCCAGGTGCCACTGCCTGCGCAGGTACACCCAACCCACCACTCCCCCCGCAGCGAGCAGCGCCAGACCGGTGAGCGGCAAGCCGCTGGCGCCCACACTGCTGTGCATGCCCAGGCGCTCGCCACCCAGAAAGACCAGGGTAAACATGAGAATGTTCAGCCCCACGTCCAGCATGGCCGGCCGTGGGGCTCGGCTGGCCACCACGTTGCGCGGCAGGGACTTGCGCCCCATCCACAGCGTCAGCGCGCCCAGCGGCAGGTTCAGGGCAAACAACCACGGCCAGGTCGCCACCGACAGGATGCCCGCCGCCACCGTTGGCCCGGCCACCGCCGAGAGCGCCACCACCATCGAATTGATGGCCATGCCGCGCCCGAGCAGGCTGCGCGGGTAAATGAGCCGCACCATGGCGGCGTTCACGCTCATGATGCCGGCGGCGCCCAAGCCCTGGAGCGCACGCGCCGCAATCAGCGCCGGCAGAGACGTCGCCACCATGGCAAAAATCGACGACACGGCAAACAGCGCCATGCCCACCAGGTACACGCGCCGGTAGCCCATGCGGTCGCCCAGCGAGGCCAGCGGCAGCAGCATGACCAGGGTGGCGATCTGGTAGGCATTGACCACCCAGACCGCGCTGGCCGCGCTGGCATGCAGTTCCCGCGCAATGCCGGGCAGCGCCAGGTTGACGATGCTGCCATCGAGCACCGCCATCGTCAGCCCCAGGATGATGACCAGCATGGCGCGGCTGCGCTCGGGCTGGGGCAGGCCGTCTTGCGGCGCGGGGGCAACGGCGGAGGGACTCATGCGGCGAGGCCCTGCGTGCGAACGTTCAAAAGCAAAAATGGCATGGGCACGATTGTCGTGATTTGCGCCCCATCACACGGGTGCACAGTGGCAGCCCTCACGCTTGCAAGTGCCATTGCGCCAGACGATTGCGCGCGTCAAAAAAGTTGGCCACTTGCACCGTCGGGCACTGCGCCCTCGGCTGCCAGCATGCGCAGCTTGGTTGCCGCGCCGCCATGCGCAGAAAACCCGCCTGGCCGCTGGCCTGCCGCCAAAATGCGGTGGCAGGGCACCACCGGAGCGAACGGGTTGAATCCCAGCGCCTGGCCCACGGCGCGGGCCAGGTGCTTGCCACCCAAATCCGCCGCCAACTCACCGTAGGTGCGCGTCTGGCCTGGCGGAATGGCACAGGCCAGGGCGTAGACACGGCGCTGGAAGTCGGTCAAGCCGCTCATGTCGAGCACGATGCCACTCATATCGTGTGGCTCGCCAGCCAGCAAGGCGGCAATCTGGCCAATCGCTGAAAGCACCTCGGGTGGCGGTGCCGCCTCGGGCAGCGGGCCGGTGTAGCGCAGCAGGCGCGCGCGGGTGCCCGCGTCATCCTGCTCGGGCAATTGCACGCCGCAAATGCCACGTGGCCCCCAGGCAATGCCGCAGGGGCCGATGGCAGTACCGAACAAGGCGTGGCCTGCGGGTGCGTTCATCACTACATCTTTAATAGCTGCTCACGCTTTCCTGATAAGCGCTGGAGGCCGATTTTGCTTCAAAAATCAACCCGCCCGCAGTTGCGCACGCAGCTGCTGGCCCAGCTCGGGCTTGTCGGCAAAGGGGTCGGTGGGGTTGCGCGCCTGCACTACGTCTTCCATCCGCGTCTGCACCGAGGCCAGCGCCTTGGGGTGGCTGAAGATGTAGAACTGCCCGCTGGCGACGGCGTCAAACACCTTGTGCGCCACTTCGGCAGCGGTGACCTTGCCGCTGCCCACGGCCTTGTCGCTCATCGCCTGGCCGATGATTTGGCTTTGCGTGGGCTTGTCGGCTGCCAGGGTGGCGGGCCGGTTGCGGTGGCTCTGGCTGATGCCGGTGGGCACGAAAAACGGGCACAGCAGGCTGGCGCCCACCTGGTCCGTCACCAGCGACAAATCCTGGTAGAGCGTCTCGGTCAGGCTCACCACGGCGTGCTTGCTGACGTTGTAGATGCCCATATTGGGCGGCGCCAGAAGCCCCGCCATGCTGGCGGTGTTGACGATATGCCCGCGCCACGCCGCATCCTGCTTGGCGGCGGCCAGCATCATGGGGGTGAACAGGCGCACGCCATGGATCACGCCCCAGAGGTTCACGCCCAGCACCCAGTTCCAATCGGCCACCGAGTTTTCCCACACCAGGCCGCCCGCGCCCACGCCGGCGTTGTTGAAGACGAAGTGCGGCGCGCCAAAGCGCTCTTGCACGGCCTGGGCGAGCTGCTCCATTTGCGCCGCATCGGACACATCCACACGCCGCGCCAGCACCTGGCAGCCGGCCGCGATGGCCTCGGATTCGGCGGCGTCAAGGGCGTCCTGCTGCACATCGACCAATACCAGGTTCATGCCGCGCTGCATGCCAATGCGCGCGCACTCCAAGCCGAAACCAGAACCAGCGCCTGTCAGAACGGCGGTCTTGCCTGCGAAGTCTTCAATCATGTGTCTGCCTTTTTAAGTACATAGCCGATACGCGGGAAATGGACATGCACCGTGCCGGCGCGCGGATCGGTTCGGCGCAGGGTGTAGTGCGTGCGGCTGGCCGCCAGCAGCGTGCCTTGCGTCGCCTCGGTGCCAAAGCTCTCGGGGGTCACGGTGACTTCGCTGCCCAGCGCAATGCCGTGCTCGTCCTGGAAGATTTCGTTTGTCAGCGGCAGGGGCTCGGCGTTGGCCGCCACGGTGATCGCGTCCTGCGCGCTGAATTTTTCCATGCGGCCGTGGCCGAGGGCCGCCACGCGGTCCATCCATTCGAGCACGGCGGGCACATGGTCGAATACGTTGGCCACGGTCGGCGTGCAAAGGCGGGTGAACCACAGCGCATGGTAGGCCGCGAAGTCCGCCACGCAGGGCTCGGCGCCAAAAAGGAAGTCGTGCTCTTCCACCATGTGCGCGATGCGCCGCAGGTAAGAGCGGTAGGCGGGAGCCGCATCTTGCGTGCGCAAGCGCGTCATGTTCACGTTCATGGCCTTGCGGTCTTCGGCAAAGGCGGCGCCGGCTTCGGGTGTCAGCTTGGCAAACAGTGCCGCAATGCCCTTGGGCTGCATGTTCCAGGCCATGGAGGTCCAGAACAGCGTGCTGTCGGCCCACTGGGCAAAGATGCGCGAGACGCCCTTGAGGTGCGGCGGGAACAAGGCGGGTTCCGGCTGGCGGTGCTCCAGCACCTCGCAGATCAGGCTGGTGTCGCAGTAGATGTCGGCGCCAATCTGCAGCACCGGCGTGCGCCGGTAGCCACCCGTCAGCGCCACCACGTCGGGTTTGGGCATGACGCTGGGGATGATGACGGACTTCCAGGGCAGTTGCTTGAAACCCAGCACGAGGCGGACTTTCTCGGCAAACGGCGACGAGGGGTAATGGTGCAGGATGAGTTCCGTGCTCATGGTGTCTCCTTGGCAAGCGCTGGCTCCGCGGGGCGCAGCATCTCAATATGCGGAATGTCGTCTTCCAGGTAGGGCGCGCCCACCGGCACAAAGCCCAGCCCGCCATAAAAGCCTTGCAGATGCGCCTGCGCACTGATGCGCACCGCCCTGCCCGGCCACGCTTTGGCGCAGCGCGCCAGGCCCTCGGCCACCAGCACACGGCCCAGACCCTGGCCGCGTGCCTCGGGGGCGGTGACCACACGGCCAATGGAGGGCTCGGCAAACTTGGCGCCAGGGTCCACCACGCGCAGGCAGGCCTGGAGTTGGCCCGCGGCGTCGTAGCCCAGCAGGTGCCATGCCTGCCTGTCGGCGGCATCGGGGTCCTGGTACGGGCCTTGCTCAAGAATGAACACCCGGCAGCGCAGGGCCAGCGCGTCGTGCAGGGCGTGCACGCCCAGGTCATCGAAGCGTTTGCAGGTCCAGTGCACGGCGGTGGGCATGGCTCGACGCGGGTGTTCAGACCAGCTTGACGACCTGTTTGCCGAAGTTCTTGCCCTTGAGCAGACCCAAAAATGCCTCGGGCGCGGCGGCAATGCCCTGGGCCACGCTCTCGCGCGGGCGCAGCTTGCCGGTCGCCACGAGCTGGCCCAGCTCGGTCAGCGCCTCGGGCCAGACTTCCATGTGCTCGCTGACGATGAAGCCTTCGAGCTTGAGTCGGTTCACCAGAATCAGCGCCGGGTGCGCCATGGGCAGCGGCGCGCCGTCGTAGCCGGCGATCATGCCGCACAGGGCAATGCGGCCAAAGGCGTTCATGCGTTGCATGACGGCGTCCATGATCCAGCCGCCCACGTTCTCGAAGTAGCCGTCGATGCCCTTGGGGCAGGCTTCTTTCAGCGCCTGACCCATGGCCTTGCCGTCGCTGTGCTGCTTGTAGTCGATGCAGGCGTCAAAGTGCAGCTCGTCCACGGCGTATTGGCATTTGTCAGGGCCACCGGCAATGCCCACCACGCGGCAGCCGCGCGCCTTGGCGAGGGCGGCAAAGGCGCTGCCCACCGCGCCGGTGGCGGCGCTGACCACGACGGTGTCGCCCTCTTTCGGCGCGATGATTTTCACCAGGCCGTACCAGGCCGTCACGCCGGGCATGCCGACGGCGCCCAGGTAATGCGACAGCGGCACGTGGGTCGTGTCCACCTTCTTCAAGGAGCCGGGCTGGTTGGCGTCGACCACGCTGTATTCCTGCCAGCCGCCAAAGCCCACCACCTTGTCGCCCACGGCGAACTTGGGGCTGCGGCTCTCGACCACTTCGCCCACGGTGCCGCCCTGCATCACCTCGCCCAGCGGCTGCGGCTGGGCGTAGCTCTTGGCGTCGTTCATGCGGCCACGCATGTAGGGGTCCAAACTCAAATAGTGGTGGCGCACCAGGACCTGGCCGTCCTGCAAGGCAGGCGTGTCGGTCGCGACGAGCTTGAAGTTGCTGGCCACGGCCTCGCCCTGGGGACGGTTGTCGAGAAGAATTTGCTGGTTGCGGGGCATGGAAGACTCCTGATAAGGATGGAGAAACTACTGTTTTGATAGCTGCTTACGCAGATCCATCAAGCGCTAGAGGCCAATTTGACCTGAAATTTCAATCTGGTGCAGACGTGCCGTCAATCGGTGGCGATGGCACGCAGCTCGTTCACGCTGCCCGGCCCGACTGGCAGGCGCCGCACGTACTTGAAGGTCCCGGTGGCGTGGGTGCACGGCCGGCCCTTGGCGTCAAAAACCGTCGCTTCGGTAAATGCCAGTGTGGCCGTGCGGTGGATCAAGCGGCCCTTGGCAACCAGTGGGCCTTGCGCCGCCTGCATGAAGCTGGTCTTCATTTCGATGGTGACCACGCCCATTTCGGGCGCAACGCTGCGCGCCGCCGTCGCCATGGTCACGTCCAGCAGCGTCATCGAAGCGCCGCCGTGCGTGACGCCAAACGAGTTGAGGTGCTCCGGCCGCGCCTCGTAATGCAGCTCGGATTCGCCGTCCTGCATGCGCACCATGGCAAAGCCCAGCAACTCGACGAAAGGGATTTCAACGCCAAAATCAAGCAAGATTCGTCCTCAAAATTGCAGCGGCCAAAACTGGCGCGTCATCAGCCAGCGGCCACCGTGCAAGGGCCGCCCCGAAGAGCGGATGCCTGCGGCGGGAGAACCGAGGCGCGCAGCGCCTCAGGGGATTGAACACGATTCAGCCTCCGACCAGGGCGCTCACGCCGCCGTCCACCGCAAGGTGCTGACCCGTGATGTGTTTGCTGGCATCCGACGCAAACAGCGCGCACAGGCCTTTCAAATCCTCGTCATCGCCCAGACGGCCCAGCGGCGCATGGGCCTTGAGGTTCTCTTCGCCCAGCGTCTTGAGCAGACCCGCGGTCATCTTGCTCGGGAAGAAACCCGGGCAGATGGCGTTGACGCGGATGCCGTACTTGCCCCATTCACCCGCCAGCGTGCGCGTGAAGTTGATCACCGCTGCCTTGGAGGTGTTGTAGGCAATGGTGTTCATGCCCTGCGGGTTGCCGCCCAGCCCGGCAATGGACGCCACGTTGATGATGCTGCCGCGTTGGCGCGCAATCATGCTGTGCTTGGCGATGTGCTGGCTCAGGATGAAATAGCCGCGCACGTTGAGGTTCATCACCTTGTCCCAAGCCTCCAGCGGGTGGTCCTCGGCCGGTGCGCCCCAGGTGGCGCCGGCGTTGTTCACCAGGATGTCGATGTCGCCCATGCGCTCCATCGTCTCGCTCGCCAGGCGGTGGATTTCGGCTTCCTGCGCGCAATCGGCGGCAATCCAGCGGGCGTCGATGCCGGCCGCCTGCAGTTCGGCAGTGGCGGCCTCCAGGTCGGCGGCCTTGCGCGAGCTGAGCATGATTTTGGCCCCGGCTTCACCCAAGGCATGGGCCATTTGCAAGCCCAGGCCGCGTGAGCCGCCGGTGACGAGGGCCGTCTTTCCGGTCAGGTCAAAGAGTTGCTGGATGGTGCGGGTCATAGGGGGGTCTCCTGGGAAGTTCTGGCGTTCGTGGTGCTGGCCGGGCTGGCCCAGCAATCGAGAAGCATTCCATTCTGCGACTTTGCGCCCCTGCGCACTGTCGCGCTGGCGATTGAAGCGCGCAGTGGGGGGCTCAGTGCGTGCTTCAACCCCGCACGACAGCCTTCTTAACGCGGCGCCTGGACCCACACCTGGCGCGCGCGGCGCCCGGCTTGGGGGGCGCCCCGCCATCGCGCAGCAGCCTGACCCAGGCCCGGCGCGGCCCTGCCGGCATCGCCCTGTCCGCCTTTGCGATCGCGGTAGCGCAAGGCCCAGCGCTCGATGGTATGCAACGAGAGCGCGGCCAGGGCGGTCGAGATCGCCAGCGTGAGGACGACCACCACCGGCCAGGAGAAATCGGCGCGCAAATAGCGCACTACGGGGTAGTGCCACAAATAGACGCCGTACGACAGCGTGCCGAGCTTCACCAGCGTGGGGGCGCTCAGCATCTCGTACACCAGACCCGAACGCTGCTGCGCGGCCACGAGCAGCACCATGGTGGCCAGCTCCACCACCGTGATGCCCCAGACCATGGCGCCCTGGTTGTCCCAGCCGAGCTCCATCAACAAGGGCACGGCCAAGGGCAGCCACATGGCCCGCGGGAGGTGTTGGTGCAGCCAATGCACGAACGCCGGGCGTTCGTGCACAAGCGCCGCCAGCAAGCTGCCCGCCAGCAAACCGGAAACGCGGGTGTCGAAGCGGAAAAAGATCTCGTAGAACTGCTGGCCGTGCACCACCCACAGCAGCCGCCACAGCCAACTCAGCAGGTAGAGAAGCGCTATCGGCCGCCAGACCTTCGTTGGCGGGGAAAACCGCACCAGCAGCATCAGCAGCGGCGGCCAGACGAGGTAGAAATGCTCTTCCACCGACAGCGACCACATGTGCAGCAGCGTGCCGGGGCTGTCAAAGAAGGCGATGCCGTAGTCGGCCAGGTAGGCGAGAGACACCAACGCATCCTGGTACACATCGCCAAGACCAGGCCAGAGCAGCGGCGCTACCAGACAGTAGGTGCCTAGAAACAGGGCCAGCGCGGGCATCAGGCGCAGGAACCTGCGCCAGTAAAACCGTGCGTAATCGATGCGCCCGTGGTCCTGGCGCTCCAGCAAGAGCAGCGACGTAATGAGAAACCCGCTCAATACAAAAAACAGATCCACGCCCAGAAACGCGCCATCAAACAGCGGCACGTGCGCGTGCGACAGGACCACCAGCAGGATGGCGACACCGCGCAGCCCATCCAGGGCGGGGTTGTAGCCCAGCGTGAAGTTTCTTGTTGCCAAATCCATGCGCCTTTCTCGAATTCCGGTCATGACTCAGGGTTTTTACCGATGGAGCCGGATTCTAGGGGCGCACCGCTGGGGCGGCGTAACAAAAAGGCATGGGCCGGCGCGGCGCTGGGACATTTCCGCGAGAATGCACGGGCGCGGCGTGCATGCCGCGCCCAACTTTTGGCTCCTCGGGAGCCTTTTTAAACCGCCGTGACTCCGCACGGTGGTGGCTGCTTTCAAACCGGACTTTGCCATGACCTTTACCCCTGCGCGCCGCTCGGCGCTCAAGCAGGCGCTGCTGTGCTGCGCCGCCCTCACCACCCTTGCGTCCACCCTGACCTGCCTGCCTGCGGCTGCCGCCGACAAGGTGCTGCGCGTCTCCGCCATTCCGGACGAAGCCCCCACGGAGCTGCAACGCAAGTTCGCGCCGCTGGGCGAGTACCTGGCCGCGAAGACCGGCATGAAGGTGGTGTTCACCCCTGTGTCCGACTACGCCGCCGTGGTCGAATCGCTCGCCACGGGCAAGCTGGACCTGGCCTGGCTGGGGGGCTTCACGTATGTGCAGGCGAAAATTCGCACCCATGGCACGGCGATTCCCATCGTGCAGCGCGAGGAAGATGCGCGCTTCACCTCCAAGTTCATCACCGCCGACCCCGCCATCAAGACCCTTGCCGACCTCAAGGGCAAGAGCTTTGCGTTTGGCGCGCCCTCGTCCACCTCGGGCAGCCTGATGCCGCGCTTCTATTTGCAGCAGG
The DNA here is from genome assembly GCF_059424465.1 of Simplicispira sp. GW247-4R2A. NCBI lineage: Bacteria > Pseudomonadati > Pseudomonadota > Betaproteobacteria > Burkholderiales > Comamonadaceae > Simplicispira > Simplicispira sp. GW247-4R2A. The sequence goes on from NZ_JBWKZM010000021.1 coordinate 27,300, forward strand.
CCGGGCTGAACCCGGAGAACGACTTCAAGAACGTCGCCTTCTCGGGCGCGCACGACGCAACCGCGGCCTTTGTGGCCTCGGGCAAGGTCGAAGCCGGGGTGCTCAATGCCTCGGTGTGGGACAAGCTGGTCGAGCAAAAGAAGGTGGACACCAGCAAGGTGCATGTCTTTGCCACCACGCCGCCCTACTTTGATTACAACTGGACGGTGCGCGGCGACCTCGACCCGGCGCTGATCCAGAAGCTCAAGGACGCCTTCCTCCAGCTCGACCCGGCCAACCCGCAGCAAAAGGACATCCTGGCGCTGCAACGGGCCTCGCGCTTCATCCCGACGCGTGCGGAGAACTACGATGGCATCGAAAAGGCGGCCCGCTCGGCCGGCTTGCTGAAGTAAACCCTGGCAAGCGCATGAGCTTCGACCTGAACGGCGTGGGCCTCACCCACGCCAATGGCACCGTCGCCTTGCAGGACATTGCGCTCAAAGCCGGACAAGGCGAATGCCTGGCCTTGGTCGGGCCGTCCGGCGCGGGCAAGACCTCGCTGCTCTCGGTGCTGGGCACCGCGTTGCGCCCGAGCACCGGCCAGGCGGTGGTCCTGCAAACCCCGCTGCCAACCACAGCGCAAGCCCCTGATCGCGCCTTGCGCGCCCGCATCGGCACGGTGCACCAGGCGCCGCCCATTGCGCCGCGCCAGCGCGTGGTCACCGCCGTGCTGGCCGGGCGCCTGGGGCAATGGCCGGCCTGGAAATCCTTCGCCTCGCTGGTCTATCCGCTGGACATCGCGGGTGCACGGGCGGCTTTGGCGCGCGTGCAACTGGCCGACAAACTATTTGCCCGCTGCGACGAGCTCTCGGGCGGGCAGTTGCAGCGCGTGGGCATCGCACGGGTGCTCTACCAGCAGCCCGACCTGCTGCTGGCCGACGAGCCCGTGTCTGCCCTGGACCCGGCGCTCGCACTGGCCACGGTGCGCCTGCTGGTGCAGGACGCCGCCGCGCGCGGCGCCACGCTGGTGGCCAGCCTGCACGCGGTGGACCTGGCGCTGGCCTGTTTTGCACGCATCGTCGGCATCCGCGCCGGGCGTATCGTCTTTGACCTGCCCGCCGCCCAAGTGGACGACGCCTTGCTGCACGCCTTGTACGCCAGTGAAGGCGAGGTGCTGCCGACGCTGGGCCAGGCGAGCGTCAGCGCGCCGCCGCCACCGGGCGAAGCCGCCGCCAGGGCCATGCCCCTCATCGCCGGATGCCGCTGAACCCCGCCTTGCGCGACCCGGTTGCCAGCCGGCGCCTTGGCGGCGCCGTGCTGGCGCTGCTGATCCTTTGGCCGCTGCTGCGCGCCGCGCAAGTGCACCCCAGCGCGCTGCTCGACCCGGCCAACCTGCGGGTCATTGGCGGCTTTCTCGCGGGCTTTTTGCCGCCGGAGACCGGCCCCGAATTCCGTGGCTACCTGGCCCGCGCGACGCTGGAAACGCTGGCGATTGCCACTGCCGGCATGGCGCTCGCCTGGTTGCTCGCCGTGCCCCTGGCCTACGTGGCCAGCGGCGCCGGGCGCGAGCGGCGCACCCAGAACCCGGTGGCGCGCGGTCTGCTGACCATTCTGCGCAGCATTCCCGAACTGGTGTGGGCGCTGCTGTTCGTGCGCGTGCTGGGCCTGGGGCCGGCCGCCGGCGTGCTGGCGCTGGCGCTGACCTATGGTGGCATGCTGGCCAAGGTGTATGCCGAGATTCTGGAATCCACCGACCCTTTGCCGGCCCAGGCGCTGCGCACGAGCGGCGCCCGCCGGCCCGTCGCCATCCTCTACGGGCTGCTGCCCCAGGCGTCGAAGGAGCTGGCCAGCTACACGGTGTACCGCTGGGAATGCGCGATTCGCGCCTCGGTGGTGATGGGCTTTGTCGGCGCGGGTGGCCTGGGGCAGCTCATGGACCAGGCCATGAAGATGCTCAATGGGGGCGAGGCGGCCACCATCCTCGCCACCTTCATGCTGCTGGTGCTGGGCGCCGACGCCCTCGCCGGCTGGCTGCGCCGCTCGCTCGACACGCCGCCAGCAGCGCGTGCCTCGCCCTGGGGCTGGCGCAGCGCGGGCTTTGCCCTAGCGACCGTGCTGGCGACCGTGGCCAGCTTCAGGCTGCTCGACATGCCGCTGCTGGCGCTGTGGTCGGGCGAATCCTTGCATGCCATCGCCGATTTCGTCACCAGCTTCTTCCCGCTGGATGTTTCCGCCCCGCTGCTGCGCAAGGTGGCGGTGGGCACCTGGGAGACGTTCGCCATGTCGGTGGTCGGCACGCTGCTCGCGGCCGTGGCAGGCCTGCTGCTGGCGCTTCCCAAATGGCGGCTGCCCTACACGCTGGTGCTCAACACCCTGCGCTCGGTGCCGGAACTGGTGTGGGCCACCATCACGGTGCTGTGCGTGGGGCTGGGCCCGTTTGCCGGTGCGCTGGCGCTCGCGCTGCATACGGCAGGGGTGCTGGGGCGCCTGTATGCCGAGGCGCTGGCGAATGCCCCGCCCGCGCCGACCGGGGCTTTGCGCCTGGCGGGCGCCAGCGGCAGCCAGGCCTTTCTGTATGGCACCCTGCCCGGCGCGGCGCCGCAGCTCATTGCCTACACGCTCTACCGCTGGGAGATGAACATCCGCATGGCCGCCATTCTGGGCTTCGTCGGCGCTGGGGGCCTGGGGCAACGGCTCTACTTCGAGCTGTCGCTGTTTCACTATGCGCAGGCGGCGACCGTCATCATCGCCATGCTGCTGCTGTCGGTCGCAGTGGACCAGTCCAGCGCCTGGCTGCGCAGGGCGATGCACTAAGAGCGACTAACAAAACTCCCCTGGCGCCGTTGTTCCGTCTTGTCGTACTGCTCGTACTGCCTGCGACGGAACGCCTGGTAAGGGCCGCTTCGCTGAGCTTTGTTAGCCGCTCTTGGCGGGTCGCGCGTAGCTTTACTTCTTCTTTTCTTTACCCTTGGGCATCACGGCGGTGATGGGTGGCGTGGGCCGATCGGTGCCGCCGGTCTTGGGCAGCGAAGTGTCCTTTTTCGGTTTCTTCGCCATCTTTTCGTTGCGCTGTTCTTTTGCCATGCCAGGCTCCACAAGTTCAGCCCGACATGGGCCTTAGGGTGCGAATGGTAGGCCGAAAAATCGCCGAAAAAACGGGCGTGGAAAGAAACGCCTCGCAAGCCGCTGCGTCGCCCATCGGCGGGAGGGAGCGGGGCTGCGCCGGAGCGCTTAAAAAGCCTCTTCCGCCAGGCTTGCGCAGGTCATGTCGCGCGCATTCACCACTTTGAGCCAGGCGCCGACCTTGGGCAGTTCATAGTGATAAAAATAGCGTGCAGCGCCTATTCTTCCTGCGTTTTCGGCTACTGAAAGCGTAGCATCCAGGCGCAGCGTGGCCAGGGCCACATCCAGCCACACCCAGGCCAGCACGGTGTGGCCAAAGGCCTGCATATAGGGCACGGCATTGGCCAGGGCCTCGGTGGGGTTGCCCGTGGCCCAGGCCGCCTGTGTGGCCGCGGCCACCTGCTGCAAGGCGTCGCCCAGCGCAGCCACATACGCTGCCAGTTCAGGCACGGCGGCGGCCTGCGCCATGGTGGCCTGCATGCGCGCGGCCAGCAGTTGCAGGCCTTTGCCGTTCTCCATCAGCACCTTGCGCCCGAGCAGGTCAGCCGCCTGGATGCCGTGCGTGCCCTCGTGGATCATGTTCAAGCGGTTGTCGCGCCAGTACTGCTCCACCGGGAAGTCGCGCGTGTAGCCGTAGCCGCCGTGGATTTGAATGGCCAGCGAATTGGCCTCCAGACAGAACTCGCTGGGCCAGCTCTTGGCAATGGGGGTGAGCACTTCCAGCAGCAGGCGCGCCTCGTCGGCAGCTTCGGGCTGGCCGGTGTGCTGCTCGTCCACCAGGCGGGCGCAGTACAGATTCAGCGCCAATGCACCTTCGCCATAGCTCTTTTGTGCCAGCAGCATGCGTTTGACGTCGGCGTGCTCGATGATGCGCACCTGGGGCTGGGCCGCGTCCTTGCCGCCCTGGCCCACGGGCCGGCCCTGCGGGCGGTTTTTGGCGTAGTCGAGGCTGGCGTAGTAGCCCGCCAGGCCGAGCATGGTGGCCGCCATGCCAATGCCGATGCGCGCCTCGTTCATCATGTGGAACATGCACGCGAGGCCCTTGCCCGGCTGGCCCACCAAATAGCCCACGGCGCCCGCCCTGCCCTGCACCGGGTACTTGCCCTCGCCAAAATTGAGCAGCGTATTGGTGGTGCCGCGCCAGCCCAGCTTGTGGTTCAGCCCGGCCAGCGCCACGTCGTTGCGCACGCCGGTCAAGTTGCCCTCGGTATCCACCAGCTTCTTGGGCACGATGAACAGCGAAATGCCGCGCGTGCCCGGCACCAGCTTGCCATCCGGCCCCGGAATCTTGGCCAGCACCAGGTGGACGATGTTCTCCGACAGCTCGTGCTCACCCGACGAGATCCACATCTTGTTGCCCGTGAGCCGGTAGCGCGCGCCGAGCGGGTCGCTCTCATGGCCCTCGCCATCGGGAACGGCGCGGGTGGCCACATCACTCAAGCTGGAACCCGCTTGCGGCTCCGACAGGCACATGGTCCCCGAGAAGCGCCCCGAAAATTCATTGAGTGCAAACACCTGCTTCTGCAGCGGCGTGCCGTGCACCATCAGCAGATTGGCATTGCCCGTGCTGAGCAGGTTGGAGCTGATGCTGATCGATGCCACGGCAAAGAAGGCATTGGCCGCAGCATCCACCGTGTAGGGCAGTTGCATGCCGCCAATGCCGTAATCCTGCGCCGCGCTGAGCATGCCCGAGCCGGCATAGGCGTCGTAGGCGTCTTTCGTGGCCTGCGGCAGGATGACCTTTTCACCGTCGAACTGCGGCTCCTGCGCGTCCACCGTGCGGTTGAACGGCGCGTACTTCTCGCGCGCGATGCGCTCGCAGGTATCGAGCACGGCGTCAAAGGTCTCGCGCGAATGGTCGGCAAAGCGCTCGCGTGCGTTGAGCGTTTCGGCTTGAAGCCAGTCGTACAGCAGGAATTCGAGGGTGGAGCGTAGGGTCGTCATAGGGAAAATTATGGGCGGGGCAGTTGGGAAGGTATGTCCGCTGGGCGACGCGGTGGGGGGTTGCCGCTACTGCGGCCCGAATTTGTAACTTTTTAGGCCTTTAACGCTTATAGGGAAAGCGCTATTAGCTATAAAAGTAAGAGCAAATCGCGTCGATTGGGGCGGATTCAGTTCTGATTGCTAGGTGTGAACCAAAAAGAGCCATTCATCCCGCAACCGCACAGTTGCCTGTCGTACTCCGAAGCCCATGGTGTCCAAGGAACCGTCCGCCGCGCTGCACCCGCCTGTCCCGCTCCCAAACGCTTCGGGCATGCAACCACTATTCAGCCAAGTGAAATCAATTGCCAGCACTTCCCGATAAAGAAACAACAGCGCGCTGAGCGCCTGGTTTTGCGTGGATGCCGATACCCGGCGCTCGGTGGCCAGCATGGTCAAAAATGCCTCTACCTACTGCGCACCCATCTCACGCGGATGCCGCATAGCACCAGACCGACCATGCCAACGGATAAAAAAACGCACCCAATACAGGTAAGCCTTCTCGGTGCTGAGGCTATAGTGAAGGTAGCGAGCACGCTCCCGAACCTGATCCAGTAGTCGTGTGGAGCGCAAAACAGGCGTGCCGGGTTTCATGGGAGTTTTATACCTGTGTTTTTGCACAGTGTATCGACCACAAGCCCAGCCTGCAAGCCACTTACAGGAGGAAGCCGTGCACAGAATATCCCGCACGGTCCAGTTTATCCCGCAGGTTTTGCGGGATACATCACGTTAGACGGCAGGAGGTAGCGATGAACAAGACCGTATCCGAAAAAGTCAACGCTGCGCTGGATTCTGTACTTGATGATTACCGCAGCAATCATCAAATCATATTCCTTACCGAGGCACAGCGGAGAGCCGAGCAATTCAATGGAATTCAGCAAAAATTCAAAGATTGGAACAAAAGCAAGAATTTTATCTATCGCGGATGCACATGCAAAAGCATCAAACGGTCGCATACGATTCAAAAATCGAGCTCAATTGCCTCAGTATCAAAAAACTCAACAACTCTCACACCCCAGTTCAATCATGAGGTCGGCGAAATCACGCTGATCCAAAGAGGTTTGGCGCAAGCATCCGTTTTTCCTGGGTTCTGCGAAACGCATGAAAAGTTATTTGAAAAATTCGAGAACACAAAAAAACTTGAAGACGATGAATCATTTTCCTTGCAAATGTATCGGTCTATTTGCAGAGAAGTCGTGAGACTCCGGCACGAAATAAAGCATCTAGAATCCACCAAGGAAACCTATCGGAAACTCAGGGACCAATCTCTGATGGAGATATTTCGCAAGAAGCTTGGCGAAGAATGGCTACAAGCCAATGACGTAAAGCTCAGAAGCATTTCATTCAAAGATGATCCAATGCTCGAAAATATCACAAGTAGCATAGATGGTTTGAAATCAACCCTCAGCCAGATCGAAAGCGAGCACTTGCGTGAAATTGAGGATGCAATAAACGGGACTCAGAACGATGAGGTAAAGCCTATTGTTATCACCATAGACATACTGGTCCCTGTTGCCTTATCTGGATTTGGATCCTTTTGGGTTCAAGATAACGGCGTGCCTCGCCAAGTTTTCGCAAACATAGGCGTCTACCCCTTCCGTGATTCAAATGAAACCGTAATTTTTTTGCACGGCAGGGCTGCCGACTCGGAATTCATCCACGGTTATATGGGCCTACATAAAAATTCATTCGACATCCTGGGAATGATCGAGAAATTCATGATTCGAGGCACAGATCATTGGTTTCTTCATCCAGATGTATGGGAGGCAAAACCGCTGAATGAACGCCGAGAAATACTTGCGGAAATCCTTGACGAATCCAAAGGGCTAAATGAACCCGTACAGCACTCCATCTTCGATGAAATTCGTCAAAAAATGATAGAAACATGGGAAAGCATGGCAAACCTCAATACCAAGCAAACTGAAGTCATCGCATATGAACGAAGCAAGTTGCATAAAGCTGCCGTCTAACTGGCGGTTCAACGCGGACGCCAACACTGGCCATGGCTTCGCCATTTTTATGGCCAGTGTTGGTGCCCTACGCGCTTCGCGCTCCGGCGCCGGTTAACCTGGGCGTTAATCTACACGTGCAACTCGCCCACCTCTCGAAGACCCTACAAGCACTTGAAGTCTCGCTGCATTAGCCTGACCCACAGACACTTGGGCATCTACTTCATCTTTGCTACTCGCCGCCAGCAAACGTTCACAGCGTGCAGTGAAGCACCGCAGCCACACTCAATTTGCGCAATTATTCCCGGGACAGCACACCAGTTCTCAGCCGTACTTGAGCGTCCTGCGAGGAAGGCGCTGCGTAGCCGGGGTGTCCGTCGCGCGTTCTGTTTCCAACCAACCAGTGCGCACTCACACACAATGTTTTAGTCTTTTTGGCCTCTAGCGCCCGACCAGCAAGCGCTGCCAGCTATCAAAACAAAAGCAAACGCCCCGCGCAAACCATTCGGCCTGCGCGGGGCGTTGTGTCTCTATCTGTCTTCAGCGCTTACAGCACTTCAAACACGCCCGCCGCGCCCATGCCGCCGCCAATGCACATGGTCACGCAGACGCGCTTGGCGCCGCGGCGCTTGCCTTCGATGAGGGCGTGGCCGGTCAGGCGCTGGCCGGATACACCGTAGGGGTGGCCGACGGCGATGGCGCCGCCGTTGACGTTGAGCTTGTCAGCGGGGATGCCCAGCTTGTCGCGGCAGTAGATCACCTGCACGGCGAAGGCTTCGTTCAGTTCCCACAGGTCGATGTCGCCAATCTTCAGGCCCAGGCGTGCCAGCACCTTGGGGATGGCGAATACCGGGCCAATGCCCATTTCGTCGGGTTCGCAACCCGCCACGGCAAAGCCCAGGAATCGGCCCAGGGGCTGCAAGCCCTTTTGCTCGGCTATCTTTTCGTGCATCACGACCACGGCACCGCCGCCGTCGGAGAACTGGCTGGCGTTGCCGGCCGTGATCAGGCCACCGGGCACGGCGGAGCGCAGGCCCTTGATACCGTCGTAGGTGGTGCCGGCGCGGATGCCTTCGTCGTCGCTGACGGTGACCTGCCTGGTTATCAGGCCCATGACCTTGTCGGCCACACCCATGGTGACGGTGATGGGGGCAATTTCCGCCTTGAATAAACCGGCTTCCAGCGCGGCAGCCGCTTTCTGCTGGCTGGCGGCACCGTACTCGTCCATGGCTTCGCGGGTAATGCCGTAGCGCGTGGCCACGTTCTCGGCGGTCTGCAGCATGTTCCAGTAGATCTCAGGCTTGTTCTTCACCAGCGTGTGGTCCGTCAACATGTGTTGGTTCATTTCCTGCTGCACGCAGGAAATGGCTTCCACACCACCGGCCACATAGATGTCGCCTTCGTTGGCGATGATGCGCTGGGACGCCATGGCAATCGTCTGCAGGCCCGACGAACAGAAACGATTGACCGTAACACCGGAAGTGGTGACCGGGCAGCCGGCCATCAACGCGATCTGGCGCGCGATGTTGGCGCCGGTGGCACCTTCGGGCGTTGCGCAGCCCATGATCACATCGTCCACCTCGGCGGCGTCGATGCCCGCGCGCAGGATGGCGTGCTCGACGGCGTGACCGCCCAGCGTGGCGCCATGGGTCAGGTTAAAGGAGCCCTTCCAGCTCTTGGCGAGGGGGGTGCGGGCGGTGGAAACGATTACGGCGGAAGTCATGGTGAATCCTTAAAAGTTGTGCACATTCAGGGCGCGGGTGCCTTGGCACCCTCGCTCAACAGTCGGTAATAGAAGCGGATGGCTTCCGCGTAGTTGCTGGTGGACAGGCGCTCGTTGGTGCCGTGAAAGCGCTTGAGGTCTTCGGCATTGGCGCGCACCGGTGAGAACTTGAAGATGTGGTCGCTCAGCTCGCCGTAATGAACGGAATCGGTGGCCGCCACCATCAGCCCCGGCGCCACCAGCGTGCCGGGGAAGACTTCGCGGATCGTCTTGTTCAACAGGTGGTACTGGCTGGACGCCGTCGGGGCCACCTTGGACGCCTCTTGTGCGCCGGGCAGCGTGGTGACCTTGACCTTGCCTTCACCCACGGCCTGCGCCAGCTCAGACTTCACGTGCTCCAGCACCTGGGCCTCGGTGTCGCCCGGCAGGATGCGGAAGTTCACCGTGGCGTCGGCGCGGCCGGGCAGCACGTTTTCCTTGTTGCCGGCATTCACGATGGTCAGCGCCGTCGTGGTGCGCAGCATGGCGTTGGTGCTGGCACCGGCCTCTAATTGCTTTTGCACAACCGGGCCAAACAGCCACAGGTTCGAGAGTGCGACGCGCGAAAAGCCACTCATTTCCGGGGCGATGGTGTCGAACATTTCGCCGCCGACGCCGCGAATGCCGGCCGGCAGTTGCTTGTCTTCGAGCTGCTTCAAGGCCGTGCTCATCATGGCAATGGCGCTGGTGCCGTGCTTGGGCGGCATGGACGAATGCCCCGGCGTGGCCGACACCGACAGCTCGACCGACAGATAGCCCTTTTCTGCCACGCCAATCAGCGCAGCAGGTTTGGCCAAGCCGGGCAAGATGCCGTCGAGAATCAGCAGACCTTCGTCAATGACGAAATCCGGGTGCACGCCGCGCTGCTTGAGCAACGCCGCTATCTGGGTCGCGCCGCGCAGGCCGCTCACCTCTTCGTCCGCGCCGTAGGCCAGGTACACGGTGCGCTCGGGTTGGTAGCCGCTGGCGACCAGCATCTCGACCGCTTCGAGCTGGGACATGAGGTTGCCCTTGTCGTCCCACGAGCCACGGCCCCAGATGAAACCATCCTTCACCGCGCCGCTGAAGGGTGGCTCGGTCCAGTCGCCTTCAGTGCCGGGCGCGATGGGCACTACGTCCTGGTGCGCCAACAGCAGAATGGGTTTCAGGTCAGGCTTGCTGCCCTGCCAGGTGTAGAGCAGGCTCAGGCCATTGACCACCTCGCGTTTGAGCGCGGCGTGGGTTTTGGGAAAGCGCTGCTCCAGCAATGCATGGAACTGCTGGAACTGGTCGGCATTGAGCTGTGCGTCGTCGCGCGACGAGATGGTGCGAAAACGCACCGCCTCGCCAAGGCGCTTGGCCGCGCCCTGCTCGTCCACCGGCAGCACGGCCAGCGGCGGCACATCAAGCTGGCGCGAACCCTTGCGCAGCGTGTTGGCGGCCACAGCCGCCACCAGCACCACGATCAGCGCCAGCAGGCCCAGGAAGATCTTCTTGATCACGGCGGTGCGCGCGAATCAGCTGAAGGTCTTGCCTTCGGCGGCCAGCTTGGCGAGCAAGGGCGCGGGCGTCCAGAACGCCTGGTCGTCCCTGGGGTTCTGCGCAAAGCGGTTCATGGCTTGCACCAGGTTGAACAGACCCTGCTCGCCCGCGTAGTGCATGGGGCCGCCGCGATAAATCGGGAAGCCGTAGCCAGTGAGGTAGACCATGTCGATGTCACCGGACTTGCTGGCGATACCGTCTTCGAGGATGTGCGCGCCTTCGTTGACCAGGGCATAGACCAGGCGCTGGACGATTTCTTCGTCGGAAATCTTGCGCGGTGTGATGCCGAGTTCCTTGCGGTGGTCTTCAATCATCTTGTTGACCAAGTCGCTCGGAATGGCGTCGCGCTTGCCGGCCTGGTAGTCGTACCAGCCCGCGCCCGTCTTCTGGCCGTAGCGGCCCAGCTCGCACAGCTTATCAGCCGTGCGGCTGTACTTCATGTCGGGGGTTTCCAGCGCGCGGCGCTTGCGAATCGCCCAGCCAATGTCGTTGCCGGCCAGGTCGCCCATGCGGAACGGCCCCATGGCCATGCCGAATTTCTCCAGCGCCTTGTCCACCTGCTGGGGCGTTGCGCCTTCGTCGAGCAAAAAGCCCGCCTGCTGGCTGTAGCGCTCGATCATGCGGTTGCCGATGAAGCCGTCGCAGACGCCGGAGACCACCGCCGTCTTCTTGATCTTCTTGGCCAGCGCCATCACGGTGGCGAGCACGTCCTTGGCGGTGTGTTGGCCGCGCACCACTTCGAGCAGCTTCATCACATTGGCGGGGCTGAAGAAGTGCATGCCCACCACGTCCTGCGGGCGCTTGGTGAAGGCGGCGATCTTGTTGACGTCCAATGTGGAAGTGTTGGAGGCCAGGATGGCGCCCTGCTTGCACACGGCGTCGAGCTGCTTGAACACGGCTTCCTTGACGCCGATTTCTTCGAATACGGCCTCGATGACCAGGTCGGCATCCTTCAGGTCGGCGTAGTCGAGCGTGGTGGTCAGCAGCGCCATGCGCTGCTCGTACTTGTCCTGCTTGAGCTTGCCTTTTTTGACCTGGGCTTCGTAATTCTTCCTGATGGTGGCCAGGCCGCGGTCGAGCGCTTCCTGCTTCATCTCCAGCATCTTCACCGGGATGCCGGCGTTCAAGAAGTTCATGGCAATGCCGCCGCCCATGGTGCCGGCGCCGATCACGCCCACGCTCTTGACATCGCGCTTGGGCGTATCCGAAGGCACGTCAGGGATCTTGCTGGCGGCGCGCTCGGCCATGAACAGATGGCGCAGCGCGCGCGACTCGGGCGTCCACATCAGGTTGATGAACAGCTCGCGCTCGACCAGCAGACCGTCGGCAAATTTGCCTTTGGTGGCCGCTTCGACCGCGTCCACGCACTTGGCGGGCGCCGGGTAGTTCTTGGACATGCCCTTGACCATGTTGCGCGCGAACTGGAAGTAGGCGTCGCCCTGGGGGTGCTTGCACGGCAGGTTGCGCACCAGCGGCAGGGGGCGCGTGTCGGCCACCGAGCGGGCAAAGGCGAGCGCCTCTTCTGCCAGCGATTCGGGCGACACGGCCATCCTGTCGAACAGCTTCTGGCCGGGCATGGAGCCAAGCAACTCGCTTTTGACCGTCTCGCCGCTGACGATCATGTTCAGCGCCGCCTCGACGCCGACCACGCGCGGCAGACGCTGCGTGCCGCCCGCGCCGGGCAGCAGGCCGAGTTTCACTTCGGGCAGCGCCACGCTGCAGCCGGGTGCGGCAATGCGGTAGTGGCAGCCCAGGGCCAGCTCCAGACCCCCGCCCATGCACACCGAATGGATGGCGGCAACCACGGGTTTTGCCGACGCCTCGATGGCGGCAATGACGGAGTGCAGGTTGGGCTCCTGCATGGATTTGTCGGTACCGAATTCCTTGATGTCCGCCCCCCCCGAGAAGGCGCCGCCGGCGCCGGTGACGATGATGGCCTTGACGGCGGCATCTTGCTGGGCGCGGTTCAGTCCGTCCACGATGCCCTGGCGGGTGGAAAGACCCAGACCGTTGACGGGCGGGTTGGCCAATGTGATGACGGCCACATCGCCGTGGACCTGGTATTGGGCGCTCATGCTGGCTTCCTTGCTAATGATAGAAAAAGAACGGTCGTGCGTTTTTTATTGTAGGCAGTTTCCGGGGATTTGCCATGGCCGCTTTGTCCCTGGCGGGACAAGAGCGGCCACCTCAAACCTCCAGCCATTCCTTGCGCACACCGCTGTTGGCACGCAGGCTGTCGGGCGTGCCATCGAAAACGATGCTGCCATGGCCCATGACCAAGGCGCGGTCAGAGACGGTCATGGCAATGGTGAGTTTTTGCTCGATCAGCAGCACGGAAATGCCACGGCTTTTGAGCGTCTTGAGAAATTCACCCACCTGCTCGACGATTTTGGGGGCCAGTCCCTCGGTGGGCTCATCGATGATGATGAGGTCCGGATCGCCCATCAGCGTGCGGCACAGGGTGAGCATTTGCTGCTCGCCACCCGACATGACGCCTGCCTGAACGTTGCAACGCTCCTCCAGGCGGGGAAACATCGCGTACATGTCCTTGAAGGTCCAGCGACTCCCCTTGCCATTGCCCTTTTGGCCCAGCAGCAGGTTTTGGTGCACGGTGAGGCTGGGAAACACATCGCGGCTTTCGGGCACATAGCCCACACCGGCGTGCGCCACCTCGTAGGCTTTGCTGCCATTCAGGGGGCGGTCTTTCCACGTCATGGTGCCGTTCCAATCCACCAGCCCCATGATGGCCTTGGCGGTGGTGGAGCGGCCCGAGCCGTTGCGCCCCAAGAGCGCCACGATTTCCCCTGGCTGGATGTCAAAGCTCACGCCATGCAGCACATGGCTTTTGCCGTAATAGGCGTGTAGATCGCGTATGTGTAGCATGTCAGTGGCCCTCCGCCTGGGCGTCGGCCACCGAGGAGCCCAAATACGCCTCTTGCACCCGCGCATTGGCGCGTACGGCGTCCGGCGTGTCGAATGCCAGCACCTCTCCATAGACCACCACCGCGATGCGATCGGCCAGGCCGAACACGACCCCCATATCGTGCTCCACGGTGAGCAGGGTCTTTCCGACCGTCACCTCTTTGATCAGTTCGATAAAGCGCTCTGTCTCTGATTTGTTCATGCCTGCCGTGGGTTCGTCCAGCAGGATCACGTTGGCGCCGCCTGCGATGGTGATGCCAATCTCTAGCGCGCGCTGCTCTGCATAGGTAAGGTTCACGGCAAGCACATCGCGTTTCGTATCGAGTCGAATCATCTTCATCAGTGCATCGGCGCGCGCATTGGCGTCATGCAGATTCGCTAGAAATTTCAGAAAGGTGTATTTGTAGCCCAGGCTCCAGAGCACGCCGCAGCGCAAGTTTTCAAACACGCTGAGCTTGGGAAAGATGTTGGTGATCTGAAAACTGCGCGACAGACCAAGGCGATTGATCTCGAACGGCCGTTTGCCATTGATGCGATGCCCGTTCAGCAGCACGTCGCCACTGGTGGGTTCGAAGCGGCCACTGATCAGATTGAACAGCGTGGACTTGCCGGCGCCATTGGGCCCGATGATGGCGACGCGCTCACCAGCCCTGACGGCAAGGTTGACGCCGCGGATGATTTCGGTCTTGCCAAAGCGCTTGCGCAGGTTTTTGAGTTCAAGTGCGTAATTGGCCTGTGCGTGCGCGGCTTGTGCCGCGCCACTGCCACTGCCCGTGGGAAGCAGGTTCGCACGGTGGGTGAGATTTGGCGCCGTATCCATGTTACAGAGCCCCCCGCCCTTTGGTTTGTTCTTCAATGTATTCCTGCGCAGCGCTCCATTGGCGTGCAAAGTTCCTGCGAGCGACCTCGAACAACGCGGCACCCACGAGCATCACGAAGCCGGCGCCCAGCCAGGCGCTCATCGCCTTGGTGTCCAGTACCATTCCCATGAAGGGCGTGCCTGGTCCCTGGCCGATATTGAGTTGCACGTGGTAGATCATCTCGATCAGGGCCGCGGCCCCGGCCAGGACGATGAGTGCCGTAGCCGCCAGGGCCAGGTAGTGGATCAGCAAGGGCCGCAATCTGCCAAATGAGGCCACCCGCACGTTCATCATGATCAGGCTGGCAATGCCGCCGGGTGCATACATGACCATCAACAGAAACGCCAGTCCCAGGTACAGCAGCCAGGCCCGAGTCAACTCGCTCAGAACGATGGTGGCCAGCACCATCAGAATGCCGCCGATGATGGGGCCGAAGAAGAACGTGGCGCCGCCCAGGAAGGTAAACAGCAAATAGGCACCCGAGCGGTAGCCACTGACCACCTCAGACGTGACGAGTTCGAAATTCAGCGCAGCGAGCCCGCCGGCGATACCCGCAAAAAACCCGGCCACCAGAAAAGCGATGTAACGCACCATCTGCGTGTCGTAGCCCACGAACTCCACGCGCTCGGGGTTGTCGCGCACGGCATTGAGCATGCGCCCCAGTGGCGTCCGGGTAAAAGCGAACATGAGCGCCGTGCAGACGAAGGTGTAGAGTGCGATCAGGTAGTACAACTGGATCTGCGGGCCAAAGGTGATGCCCAGCGGATGCAGGCCGGTGACGCGGTCAGCCGAGATGCCGCCCTCACCGCCAAACACGCCCGGGAACATGAGCGACATGGCCGCCACCAGTTCGCCGATGCCCAAAGTGATCATGCCAAACGTCGTGCCAGCCTTTTTGGTCGTCACCCATCCCATCAGCACCGCAAAGGCCAAGCCGCCCAAGCCGCCGACCAATGGAATCAGGCTCACTGGGACATACAGGGTGCCAGCATCCACGAGCGTGAGCACATGGATCGCCAGGAAGGCACCCAGCCCCGAGTGCACGGCGTGGCCGAAACTCAGCATGCCGCCCTGCCCGAGCAGCATGTTGTAGCTCAGGCAGACGATGATGGCCACGCCCATCTGGCACAGCATGGTCTGGCTCAGGCCACTGGTAAACACCAGGGGAGCGACCAGCAACGCCAGTGCAAAACCGCCCCAGATCACGAGCCGCCCGAGGTTCAGCGGCTTGAATTGATAAACCTTGGATCGCATGCGGTCAGCCCTCTCGTGTACCCATAAGACCCTTGGGCCGGAAGATCAAAATCAGAACCATGAGCAGGTAAGGCAGGATCGGCGCCACCTGGCTGAGCCGCATGCTCCATACCGGATAGCCAAAGGTGTCTGGGGTGATGTGAACGCCCAGAAAACTCACGGCGCCGAGCAGCGTGCTGTCAATGCCCACCGCCAAGGTCTGAATGATGCCAATCAGCAGCGACGCGAGAAAAGCCCCCGCCAGCGAGCCCATGCCACCGACCACCACGATCACGAAAATGATGGCGCCCACGGCCGCCGCCATGCCAGGCTCGGTCACAAAAGCATTGCCACCAATGACGCCTGCCAACCCCGCCAGCGCGGCGCCGCCGCCAAAGACCAGCATGAAAACACGCGGCACGTTGTGGCCCAGGGCCTCAACCGCCTGAGGATGGGTTAGCGCGGCCTGAATCACCAGGCCAATGCGGGTGCGCGTGAGCAGCAGCCAGGTGCTGAGCAGCATCAAAAGCGCCACCAGCATCATGAAGCCGCGATAGATCGGGAACTGAATGCCATACAGGGTAAACAGCGGGCCGCTGAGCACGGTCGGAATGCGGTAATCGACCGAACCGCGGCCCCATACCAGTTGCACCAGCTCGACAACGATGTAGCTCAGCCCAAAGGTCAGCAGCAACTCGGGGACATGGCCGAATTTGTGCACCCGGCGCAAACAGTAGCGTTCAAACGCGGCACCTATCAGGCCAACCAGCAGCGGAGAGATCACCAAGGCCGGCCAAAACCCGATCACAAGCGTCGTGCTGTACGCAAAAAATGCTCCCAACATGTAGAAGCTTGCATGGGCGAAATTGAGCACGCCCATCATGCTGAAAATCAGCGTGAGCCCGGAGCTCAGCATGAACAGGAGCAGCCCGTAGCTCAGCCCGTTCAAAATCGAAATAACGTAAAACTCCATGCAGCACCCGTCTGGTCAAAGGCCGTGAATACAAGGTCGATCAGAAATAGAAAAGCCGGGATGACAATGGCAATCCCGGCTTGCTCCGCCGCCGCAGGCCTGGCCTCAGCCAGGACGCTTCATCTGGCAGCTGGTGGGCGTGCTTGAGACATAGGGCTCAAACTGCTTGACCGGGGCAAACGTGTACCCGGTGTTCTCATTGCTGTAGGGGTACTTGGCGCTGACCTTTTCCCACTTGGTGATGAACAGGCTTTGCTGCAACTGGTGGTCCGACTTGCGCATCGTGACCTCGCCCGCAAAGCTTGGAACTTCCATGCCTTCCAAGGCCTGCGCAACCTTGACCGAATTGGTCGACTTGGCTTTGACCATTGCAGCGTTCAGCAGCTTGATGCCGTTGTAAATGGCAAAGGTATAGAAGTCGTCGTTGTACTTTTTCTTGAACCCTTCAACGACCTTGCCCAGCTCTCCCGTCGTCTGAGAGTAGCCGTAGGACACTACGTAGACTTGGGTTTTGTCCCCCAGGGCAGCAAGCGCCGTCGGCGTGCCGGAGACACCTGCATAGTAGGTGTACATCGGCAAATTCAGACCGGCTTCGCCCAGGGCCTTGACGAAAAGGGTCAAGTCGGCGCCCCAATTGCCGGTCACGATGGCGTCGGCGCCCGACTGCTTGATCTTGGCCACGTAGGGCGCAAAGTCCTTGACATGCCCGATCGGCACATAGTCATCGCCGACAATTTGTACGTCTGGGCGCTTGCGCTTGATGTCTGCCTGGAAGTATTTTGAGACCTCGTGCCCGTGCGAGTAGTCCTGGTCCAGCATGTACACCTTCTTGACTTCCGGCTTGTCTTTCATGAAGGTGGTGAGTGCCTCCATCTTCATGGTGGTATCGGCGTCAAGACGGAAATGCCAGAAGCTGCAATCCTCGTTGGTCAGGGTTGGAGAAACCGCAGCGTAGTTGAGGTAGACAACCTCTTTGCCAGGATTGCGTTCGTTGTACTTGGTAACCGCCTGTTCCAGTGCCAGCGCGGCTCCCGACCCGTTGCCCTGGGTAATGTAGTGATAGCCTTGATCAATAGCCGCCTTCAGCTGGGTCACCGCGCCCTGCGGCGAACCACCCGAATCAAAGGCATTGACCTGAAACGTCACTCCCGCAGGATTCTTGCTGCCCGAAAAATAATCGGCGACGTACTGCCAGCTCTTGAGCTGGTTTTGCCCCACATTGGCAAAAGGGCCGGACAGCCCCTCAATCATTGCGATTTTGACGGTTTCACCCTGTTGTGCAAATGCACCTCCAGCGCTGATCACAAGTACGCTTGCAGCTACTGTTTTCAAAGCAAAATTCATGGAATGTCTCCTGTTGAACTACGGCTTCCAGCCTAACCGGTGGTGCCGCAAAGTCGCTCAGGGATTGCCCCCAGGAACTATCGCCAAGGCGACTTTACGTTGCAAAAAAATTAAAGGCTTGGCAGCTTGTAATCCTTCAACTGCTCGCGCAGCCGGGTCTTGAGCATCTTGCCCGTAGCACCGAGCGGGATGGCGTCGACAAACACCACATCGTCCGGAATCTGCCATTTCGCGGTCTTGCCTTCATAAAAAGCAAGCAAGGCTTCTCGCGTGAGTTCGGCGCCCGGCTTGAGCGCGATCGCGACAATGGGGCGCTCATCCCACTTGGGGTGCGGCATACCGATACAGGCGGCCATGGCAACCGCTGGGTGCGCCATGGCGATGTTCTCGATATCGATGGAGCTGATCCACTGGCCGCCCGACTTGATCACGTCCTTGCTGCGGTCGGTAATCTGCATGAAGCCATCGGCGTCGATGGTGGCCACGTCGCCCGTGGGGAACCAGCCACGGCCCTGTGCATCCGCCACCAGCGGGTTTTCGCCCTTGTAATAGCTCTCGATGATCCACGGGCCACGCACCAGCAGGTCGCCGTAGGACTTGCCATCCCAGGGCTGTTCCTTCCCGTCCCCATCGACGATCTTCATATCCACGCCGTAGATGGCCCGTCCCTGCTTTTGCAGGATCTTCATCTGCTCATCCTTGGACAATTGCAGTTGCTTGTTTTTCAAGGTGCACAGCGTGCCAAGCGGGCTCATTTCCGTCATGCCCCAGGCGTGCAGCACCTCGACGCCGTATTCGTCCTGGAACGCGGTGATCATGGCCGGCGGGCAGGCCGAGCCGCCAATCACCGTGCGCTTGAGCGTGCTGAACTTCAGGCCCGCCGGGCGCAGGTGGCCCAGCAGCATCTGCCATACCGTGGGCACGCCGGCGGCGTAGGTCACCTTCTCGGCCTCGATCAGTTCATAGATCGACTTGCCATCCAGCGCCGGGCCAGGGAAAACGACCTTGCAACCCGTGAGCGCCGCCGAATACGGAATGCCCCAGGCATTGACGTGGAACATGGGCACCACGGGCAGCACCGCATCGCGGGCAGACAGGCACATCACATCCGGCAAGGCAGCGGCGTAAGCGTGCAGCACGGTCGAGCGGTGGCTATAGAGCGCGGCCTTGGGGTGACCGGTGGTGCCACTCGTGTAGCACATGCTGGACGCGGTGTTCTCATCGAACTGCGGCCAGACGTATTCGGCAGATTGCGCGCCAATCCAGGTCTCGTAGCTCACCAAGCCGGGCACGCCGCTGTCCTGCGGCAGGCGGTCGGCATCACATAGGGCGACCCACTTCTTCACTGCGGGGCATTTGGCGTGCACTGCCTGCACCAGGGGCAGGAACGTGAGGTCAAAACACAAAATCTGGTCTTCGGCGTGGTTCATGATCCACGCGATCTGCTCGGGGTGCAGGCGCGGGTTGACGGTATGCACCACGCGCCCCGAGCCGCTCACGCCAAAGTACATCTCCATATGGCGGTAGCCGTTCCAGGCCAGGGTGGCCACGCGGTCACTAAACGCCAGGCCTTCTTGGTCCAGTGCGTTGGCCAACTGGCGCGAGCGCGCGGCAAGGTCGCGGTAGGTGTAGCGATGGAGGTCGCCCTCGACACGGCGCGAGACGATTTCGCCGTCGCCGTGGTGCCGCTCGGCAAACTCGATCAACGACGAAATCAAGAGTGGCTGACTCTGCATTAAACCCAGCATAAGTGCTCCTTTAACTTTTCATATCACAAAAACAGGACCATCCTAACGGGTGAACTTGCCGCCCGCACCGATGATGGTCAAATCCACAAAGCGCGAACCCTGGCGTACCCCCTTGCCAAAATTCACTTCAAAACCGCCCACATCGAACTGCCGCAGCGATTCCAGGGCCTGGATGAAGCGGGGCCGTGTCGGGTCTTTGCCAGCGCGGCGCAAACCTTCGACCAGCACCTTGGCATTGATGAAAACCTCCAGTCCGATAAAAGACACCGTTTCTTGCATTCCGGCTTTTTTCAACAGTTCCCGGTATTCCCGGGCGACGGGCAGGCTCTGGCTCCAGGGGAACGGTACAACCGATGCCACCACCACCCCCACGCCATCCGGCCCCAGCGCCTGAATGGTGGACTGAGTTCCCATCACCGACGTGGCGTAGAAGCGGGCTGCACGGCTCCTGCATCACACCCGACGCAAAGGCAGCGCAGTGTCCTTCGCCGGGAATGGAACTCCAACACTTGTCGCCTGCCTGACATTTACAGCGGGTTTTCCCGTGCTAGCGTGCAGACATGCCGCGACAATCCCTCTATGTTTGGCACCACCCCTTCTGCGGAACGTTTCATTGCCTGCCAACCCTGGTTTGCCTCTGTGCCGACCGATCTGCAGGACCAACTGCGCCACGGCGTGTATTTCACCGAAGGCGCCAAGGGCGACGTCATGCTGCAGGCAGGCTCTGCCGTGGAGGGCTGGCACGCTGTGTTGTCCGGGCTGGTCATGCTGCGAAGCCCTGCATCCGGGGGGCGCGCATCGGCCTTCATCGGCGTATCCGACGGCGACTGGTTCGGTGAAGGCTCCGCCATGAAGCCTGAGCCGCGTAGGTATGACGTGGTGGCCCTGCGCCCTACGTGCATGCTGTGCCTGCCTCTTCCCCTGTTCGCCACCCTGCGCGAGACCAGCCTGGCATTCAACCAGTTTCTGGTGCTGCACATGAACATGCGGCTGGGCCAGGCCATGGCCATCATTGAAGCCGGTCGCATGCGCTCGACAGAACACCGCGTGGCGCTGTACCTCAGCCGCCTCTTCTGGCGCAGCACGCGCAGGCTCAACCTCACCCAGGAAGAAATCGGCCAGTTGTGTGGCTTGTCGCGCCAGACCGTCAACCGGGTGCTGCGCGGGCTGGAAGCTTCGGGCATCGTGTCTTTGGACTTCGGGCGAGTGGCCATCGTGGACGACGGCGCGCTTGCGGCGCATCTGGCGGCCACAGCTGGCGACTAAATAGCCTGCAATATCGCACGGCGCCTGACCCACGCGCAAATCGGCAGGTCCATCCATTGGCGTGGTCCGGGACGATACCGCGCCCAGCCGCCTGCCCACGGCCAGTCGTCCCGTCACCCAGGATAGCCCTGCACGCCACGCAGCTTGCTCCCTGCGGGAGAATGGACGCATGAACCAGCCTGAAGCGCCCCTGGAGCGGGCCGATTGCGGTCTGTCCTGGCACAACAGCTTCGCCTCTCTGGGGCCAGCTTTCCATACCCCGCTACAACCAACCCCCCTGCCCAACCCGTATTGGGTCGGCACCAGCGCGGGGCTGGCGGAAGAGCTCGGGCTAAATCCAGACTGGCTGCACTCGAACGCGGCATTGCACGCCCTGAGCGGCAATACCCCCCTGCACGGCAGCACTCCCCTGGCCAGCGTGTACAGCGGCCACCAGTTCGGTGTCTGGGCCGGGCAATTGGGAGATGGCCGGGCCATCCTGCTGGGCGAGGTGGAAACACCTACAGGGCCAATGGAAATCCAGCTCAAGGGCAGTGGCCTGACGCCCTATTCGCGCATGGGCGATGGCCGCGCCGTGCTGCGTTCGAGCATTCGTGAGTTTCTGGTGAGCGAAGCCATGCAGGCGCTGGGCATTCCCACGACGCGGGCACTGGCGCTCATTGGCTCGCCCCTGCGGGTGCGGCGCGAAACGATGGAGACCACCGCCGTCGTCACGCGCGCTGCGCCGAGTTTTGTGCGCTTTGGACATTTCGAGCACTTTGCCGCTGCTGGCAACCACGATGCGCTCCGGCAGTTGGCCGACCATGTGATCGCACGGCACTACCCCGAATGCCGCACGGGTGCCGCCTTGGGCAACCCGTACGCGGATTTTCTGCAGGCAGTGAGCGAGTGCACTGCAGCGCTGGTAGCCCAGTGGCAGGCGGTCGGCTTTTGCCATGGTGTGCTCAATACCGACAACATGAGCATCCTGGGCCTGACTATTGACTACGGACCATTTCAGTTTCTCGACGCCTATGTGCCCAACCATGTGTGCAATCACAGCGACCATAGGGGGCGCTACGCATTTGACCGCCAACCCAATGTCGTCTACTGGAATCTCTTCTGTCTGGGGCAAGCGCTGCAGCCCTTGATTGGCGAGCCTGCGCGCGTGGTCGAAGCGCTGGACTCCTACAAGCAAGTGTTTCCCCGTGAGCTCATGGCGCGCATGCGGGCCAAGCTCGGCTTGCCTGCGCCACTTGCCGACGAGAGTGTGGTCATGGACGGCATCCTGCGCCTGCTCGCCGACAACGCGGTGGACACCACCATCTTCTGGCGGCGGCTCTCGCACGCCGTGGCGGCTGGCGATTTCGAGCCCGTGCGCGACCTGTTTGCCGACCGCGCGGCGTTCGACCAATGGTTGCTCTCGTATTCAGAGCTGCTTGCGCAGACAGACCGTGCGCTAGCGGCCAATTTGATGCTAAAAACCAACCCCGCCTATGTGCTGCGGAACTACTTGGCGGAACAGGCCATCCGACAGGCGAATGCGGGCGATTTCAGCGAGATTGACCGCTTGCAAATGCTGCTGGCCCATCCCTTTGATGAGAGCCCCGGCGACGAAGCCTACGCCCTGCCCCCGCCCGATTGGGCGTCCCACCTGTCCATCAGTTGCTCATCATGACCTTTCCTATCCAGAAGTCCGAAGCCGAGTGGCAAGCCGTGCTGCGTGAAAAGGGTGCAGAACCCAGCGCCATGAACGTCACGCGCCACGCTGCCACCGAACGCCCTTTCACGGGCAAATACGAAGCCCATTGGGCGGACGGCAGCTACCACTGCATCTGCTGCGGCAACAAGCTGTTCGATGCCGGCACCAAGTTCGACGCCGGCTGTGGCTGGCCGAGCTTCTCACAGGCCGTGCCGGGCGCCATCCGGGAAAACGTGGACCTCAGCCATGGCATGCGGAGGGTGGAAACGGTTTGTGCACAATGCGGCTCGCACCTCGGCCATGTGTTCGAGGACGGCCCTGCCCCGACCGGGCTGCGCTACTGCATGAATTCCGCATCGCTTGATTTCGCGCCCGACGCCACCTGAACAGACCATCCAACGGCACCTGCCCATGAAACTGCTGATCGACTTCTTCCCCATCATCCTGTTCTTTGTGGCCTTCAAGTTCTGGGGCATTTTTGCTGCCACGGGCGTGGCCATCGCCGCCACCATCGTGCAAATTGCCTACCTGCGCCACAAACATGGCAAGGTCGAACCGATGCAATGGGTGAGCCTGGGCGTGATCGTGGTGTTTGGCGGCGCCACACTGCTTTCGCATAGCGATACCTTCATCAAGTGGAAGCCCACCGTGCTGTACTGGCTGATGGGCGGTTCCCTGCTGGTGGGCCAGTTGCTGTTTCGCCGCAACCTGATCAAAAGTCTGATGGGCGCACAAATCGAACTGCCAGAGAGCGCCTGGAATGCGCTGAACTGGGCCTGGACCGGTTTTTTTTCCGCCATGGGCGTGCTCAACCTGTGGGTGGCCTTCCACTTTGATACCGACACCTGGGTGAACTTCAAACTGTTTGGCGGCCTGGGATTGATGCTGGCCTTCGTGCTGGCACAGGCTGCGTTTCTCAGCCGCTACGTGAAGGACACCGAACCCGAAAAGGACGCTCAGCCATGACGAACGACACCCCCATTACCGCCCCCGCCATGCAGGCTGCCTTGAATACAGCCCTCCAACCCACCCAACTTGAGGTGCTTGACGAGAGCTACCAGCACGAAGGACACGCCGGCGCCAATGGCACCGGCTTTGGCACCCATTTCCGGGTGCGCATTGCGTCACCTTCGCTTACCGGCCTTTCCCGGGTGAAGCAGCACCGCCTTGTGTATGATGCGCTGCAAGAATTTATCGATCGGGGCGCTCACGCCATCGCCATCGAAGTTCTTTGATCCCACGCGGAAACGCGTTGCGGCTCGCCGGCAACCTGCCGGCACCCCTTCCACCTTTTGGATTTCGAATGAAGAAACAGCTTTTGTCCGGCCTTGTGGCCGCAGCCTTGCTGGGCACCGTGGCATTGCCTGTGGCAGCCCAGAACATTGCCGTAGTCAACGGCCAGGCCATCCCCAAAGAGCGCGCCGATGTGCTGCGCCAGCAGGTTGAGCGTTCGGGCCGCCCCATCACCCCCGAGCTCGAAAAGCAGATCAAGGACGAAGTGATTGCACGCGAAATCTTCCTGCAGGAAGCCGCCAAGCGCAATCTCGACAAGGACCCTGATTTCAAGGTGCAGATGGAACTGGCCCGCCAGACCATTTTGATCCGCGAGCTGTTTGCCGACTTCCAGAAGAACAACCCCGTCACCGACGCCGAAATCAAGGCCGAGTACGACAAATTTGTCGCCGCCAACAGCGGCAAGGAATACAAGGCCAGCCACATCCTGGTCCCCACCGAGGCAGAAGCCAAGGCGATCATCGCCTCGATCAAGAAGGGTGCAAAGTTCGAAGACATCGCCAAGAAGCAGTCCAAGGATCCAGGGTCGGGCGCCAAGGGTGGCGACCTCGACTGGGCCAACCCCAGCAGCTACGTCTCGGAATTCACCGAAGCACTGATCAAGCTCCAAAAAGGCCAGATGACGCAGGCCCCGGTCAAGACCCAGTTCGGCTGGCATGTGATCCGCCTGGACGACGTGCGCCAGGCCCAATTGCCCAAGCTGGAAGACGTCAAACCCCAGATCGCACAGCAGTTGCAGCAGCAGAAGCTCGCCAAGTTCCAGGAAGATTTGCGCGCCAAAGCCAAGATTGAATAAACCCGGTTTCGCGCTATTCAAAAACGCGGCCTCGGCCGCGTTTTTTTATGGCTAACGGCCAAGCAACCAGCCAGTGGCGAGAAGCACCCCAATCATCACCGGCTGGTGCACCATGTAGTACGACAGGCTCCAGCGCCCAAGCAGCGCCAACGGCGATGCCACGGCAGGCACCGGTGACACCAGCCAGCGCCGCTGGTGCACGAGCAACCACTGCCCTGCCGCCAGGCCCCACCACACAACACCCAGCCAAGGGAGCAACGGCACATAGTCTTCGGTGATGGGTTTGCGGGTAATCAGTCCCAGCCAGTTCAGCGACCGCGCATCCAACGCGCCCGCCAGGTGGGCAAAAGGCCCTGTCAGCATGGCATGCGCCACCAAGGGCAGCAACAAGGCCAGCAAGCCCGCGGGCCACAGCCACCGCCCCCAGCCCATGCTCAGCCGTGCAATCAGCAGCATGACCACCATGCCATGCAGCACGCCAAAATAAATAAAGCTGCGAGGAAACATCAGCCAGGAGCCAGCCGACACCAGCAGTGCGCAGCCCGCTATCTGCCGCCAGCGGCGAAAAAAGCGCTCCCACCCGAGCGAGCGCGACTGTGCCACGGCCTGCCCAAGGCCGGCACAAAACAGGAACAGGCTGACGATGGCGGTGCGCTGCCACGTCCAAACAGGGTTGCTGTAGAAGTCCTGGTGCCACCAGCCGAAGTGGCTCAGGTCAAAGCAGAAATGGAACACCGTCATCCACACCATTGCGAGGCCGCGCAGGGCATCAATGGCATCGTAGCGGTCTATTCGGGGATCGGGCAATGTGGGCATGGGCCATTCGCAGCAGCAGGATGCGAATTGTCGTCTGGACAAGAAAAAAGGACTTGCAGCGCATGCTGCAAGTCCTCGGTTCGGTGGTCGGAGCGGCGGGATTCGAACTCGCGACCCTCTGCTCCCAAAGCAGATGCGCTACCAGGCTGCGCTACGCTCCGACAGCTAGTATTCTAACCTGCGCCATGAGCATCATTTGCGGCAAAAGACCCATAACGAAAAGAAATTTACAGCGTCAACGTTGCGATGGGCCAGGACCACGCCCTGCCAGGTGGCGGAAGGTGATGCGGCCTTTGGTGAGGTCGTAGGGCGAGAGTTCGAGCGAGACCTTGTCGCCCGCCAGAATGCGGATGTGGTGCTTGCGCATCTTGCCGCCGGTGTAGGCGATGAGTTGGTGCCCGTTGTCCAGCGTCACGCGAAAGCGCGAGTCAGGCAACACCTCGGTGACGCTGCCCTGCATTTCAATGAGTTCTTCTTTGGCCATTTTTCAATCTCTGGTAAACGATTTCATCCATCGGCGCTGCGGCACCCGCCACCGCGTGCGCCGCCTGCTCGGCGTGAGCAGGCCTCTGTGCATTGCGTT
This sequence comes from Simplicispira sp. GW247-4R2A, assembly GCF_059424465.1. Taxonomy (NCBI): domain Bacteria; kingdom Pseudomonadati; phylum Pseudomonadota; class Betaproteobacteria; order Burkholderiales; family Comamonadaceae; genus Simplicispira; species Simplicispira sp. GW247-4R2A. The sequence continues at coordinate 53,129 of NZ_JBWKZM010000021.1, forward strand.
CGGGGGGTGCTGCACCCGCAGCGCAGCTCGGTGGGAAGGCCGGCGTGACGGCTTCAATGGACAGGCTGGGCGCAAGCCCTGAGCCCTCTATTGTAGCGTGACATACCCTGTCTGACTACACAGTCACCGCAGCCTGCTCTATAGAATCGCCCGCCACACTCGCCATCCCTGCCCGCCATGTCCGACTCGCTCGCTGTCTCCCTCCAGTACCTGTTGCCCAAACAGGCGCTGACCGCACTCGCCGGCAAAATTGCCTCGGCCCGCGCAGGCTGGTTCACCACCGCCCTGGTGCGTGCCTTCGTCTCGCATTACGACGTCGACATGACCGAGGCAGAACATGCGGACCCGTCGGCCTACCCCAGTTTCAATGCCTTTTTCACGCGCGCACTGCGGCTGGGCGCGCGGCCGATGTCGGCGGCCGAATGGGTCTGCCCGGTGGATGGCGCCATCAGCCAGTTCGGCGCCATCGAGCAGGACCAGATTTTTCAGGCCAAGGGCCACCACTATTCGACCACCGCACTGCTGGGTGGCGATGCTGCGCTGGCCGCGCGTTTCAACAATGGTCGGTTCGCCACCATTTACCTGAGCCCGCGCGACTACCACCGCATCCACATGCCTTGCGCCGGGCGCTTGACCCGCATGGTGCATGTGCCGGGCGACCTGTTCTCGGTCAACCCGGTCACCGCGCGCGGAGTGCCGGGGCTCTTTGCGCGCAACGAGCGCGTGGTGTGCGTGTTTGAGGGGGCGCAAGGCCCATTCGTCATGGTGCTGGTGGGCGCCACCATTGTGGGCAGCATGGCCACGGTGTGGCACGGTCTTGTCAACCCGCCACGCACGGGCGTGTTGCGCCATTGGGATTACCCGGAAGGCAAAGTCGTGCTACAGAAGGGGGAGGAAATGGGGCGCTTTCAGCTTGGCTCCACCGTCGTGCTGCTGTTCCCGAGTGGCCCCTTTCACTTCAGCGCCCACTGGGAGAGCGGGGGCGCCGTGCGCCTGGGTCAAACCATGGCCGAGCGCAGCACAGGAGCGGGGGGCGCCGGATAATCCGGCCATGTCCCTGCAACCGCACCAGATCGAACTGCTCTCTCCCGCCCGCGATGCCAACATCGGCATCGCGGCCGTGAACCACGGCGCCGATGCCGTCTACATCGGCGGCCCTGCCTTTGGCGCACGCGCCACGGCAGGCAATGACATTCGCGACCTTGAACGCCTGATCACGCACGCGCACCGCTTTGGCAGCCGCGTCTTCATCACGCTCAACACCATCCTGCGCGACGACGAACTGGAGGGCGCACGCCAAATGGCCTGGCAGGTCTACAACGCGGGCGCCGATGCACTCATCATCCAGGACATGGGCCTGCTGGAGCTGGACCTGCCGCCCATCCAGCTGCACGCCAGCACGCAGACCGACATCCGCACGCCTGAAAAGGCGCGCTTTCTGCAAGACGTGGGCCTCTCCCAGATCGTGCTCGCGCGCGAGCTGACGCTTCAACAGATTGCTGCCGTGCGCGCCGCCACGGACCCAGAGCGCACCTCCATTGAGTTCTTTGTTCACGGCGCGCTGTGCGTGGCCTATTCCGGCCAGTGCTACATCACCCATGCCCACACCGGGCGCAGCGCCAACCGGGGCGACTGCAACCAGGCCTGCCGCCTGCCCTACCAGGTGACGGACGACAAGGGCCGCTTCATTGCGCACGACAAGCACGTGCTGTCAATGAAAGACAACAACCAGTCGGACAACCTGCGCGCCCTGATCGACGCCGGCGTGCGCAGCTTCAAGATCGAGGGCCGCTACAAGGACCTGGGTTACGTGAAGAACATCACGGCGCACTACCGCACGCTGCTGGACGCCATCATTGAAGAGCGCGATTGCTCGGGCCAGCCGCTTGCGCGCTCGTCCAGCGGCAGCACGCGCTTCTTCTTCACGCCCGACCCCAACCAGAACTTCAACCGCGAGTTCACCGACTACTTCGTCAACGGCCGCAAGGACGATATCGGCGCCTTCGACACCCCCAAGACACCAGGCCGGGCCATTGGCTGGGTCACCAAAGTGGGCGCGGATTTTGTCGAGCTGGAAACCAGCAGCGCCGAAACGGTGCTGCACAACGGCGATGGCCTGTGCTACTACGACCTGCAAAAGGAGCTGGTCGGCATGGCGATCAACCGCGCCGAACCGGTCTCAAGTCGCAGCGCCAACCAATGGCGCGTGGTCCCCAAAGACCCCATTGCCGAGCTGAAAGATCTGCGCAGGGGCCTGGAGATCAACCGCAACCGCGACATGGATTGGGTGCGCATGCTGGACAAGAAGTCCAGCGAACGGCGCATCGGCCTGTGGGTGCAACTGGCCGAAACCACGGATGGCTTTGAACTGACACTGACCGACGAAGACGGTTTTTCCGCCAGCGCGCGCATTGCACAGCCACACCAGCCTGCCAGCGACATTGCGCAAGCGGAAACCACGCTGAGCGAGCAGCTGGACCGCTTTGGCAGCACGATTTTTTCGGTGCACGGCATTTCCTTGCACCTGTCGCAGCCCTGGTTTGTACCGGCGTCAAGCCTCAACCCACTGCGCCGCGACGCCGTCGCTGCACTGGAAGCCGCCCGCGCCGCCGGCCTGCCACGCCTGCCACGCGCGCAGCCCGTAGAGCCGCCCGCGCCCTACCCCGAAGACACGCTGAGCTACCTGGCCAACGTCTACAACAGCCGCGCGCACGACTTCTACCAAAAGCACGGCGTGCGCGTGATTGATGCAGCGTACGAAAGCAAGGAAGAGGAAGGCGAAGTCAGCCTGATGATCACCAAGCACTGCGTGCGCTTCAGCTTGAGCCTGTGCCCCAAACAGGCCAAGGGCGTGATTGGCGTCAAGGGAACCATCAAGGCCGAGCCGCTGCACCTGATCAATGGCAAGGAAAAGCTCACCCTGCGCTTCGACTGCAAGCCCTGCGAAATGCACGTGGTCGGCAAAATGAAGCGCTCGGTGCTGAACCAGCATGCGCAGGAGATGGCCGAGAAGCCCCTGCAGTTTTACCGCACGCGGCCCATCAGCGCTTAATTGCTCCTGATTAGATAGCTGCAGGCGCAATACAGGAAAGCGTTAGCGGCCATTTTTATTATATTTTTCCGCACCACAGCGCGCAACATGACCTTATAGCCAGGATGTCGTTCCCGCCAAGGCACGGCGCTGCAACAATGGCGGCTCACTGCCCCCCGATTTCGCAACCCCCTCGGAGACCCTTGATGAAGCTCGAAACCCTTGCCGTCCACGCCGGCTACAAGCCCGACCCTACGACCAAGTCCGCGGCCGTCCCACTCTACCAAACGACGGCCTATGCCTTCGACAACGCACAGCACGGCGCCGACCTGTTCGACCTGAAGGTAGCCGGCAACATCTACACCCGCATCATGAACCCGACCACCGACGTGCTGGAGCAGCGCGTGGCTGCACTCGAAGGCGGCGTGGCGGCCCTGGCACTGGCGTCTGGCATGGCGGCCATCACCGCGGCCATCCAGACCATTGCCGAGGCGGGCGACAACATCGTCTCGGCCAGCACGCTCTATGGCGGCACCTACAACCTGTTCGCCCACACCTTCCCGCAGCAGGGCATCGAGGTGCGCTTTGCCGACCCGCGCGACCCGGCGAGCTTTGCCAAGCTGATCGACGCGCGCACCAAGGCGGTGTTCTGCGAGTCCATCGGCAACCCGCTGGGCAACGTGACCGACATCGCCGCGCTGGCCAAGGTGGCGCACGGCGCTGGCGTGCCGCTCATCGTCGACAACACCGTGCCCAGCCCCTACTTGTGCCGCCCCATCGAGCACGGCGCCGACATCGTGGTGCATGCGCTCACCAAGTACATGAACGGCCACGGCAACAGCATCGGCGGCATCATCGTGGACAGCGGCAAGTTCCCCTGGGCAGAGCACAAGGCCCGCTTCAAGCGCCTGAACGAGCCCGACGTGAGCTACCACGGCGTGGTCTACACCGAGGCGCTGGGCGCAGCCGCCTACATCGGCCGCGCCCGCGTGGTGCCGCTGCGCAACATGGGCGCCGCCATCTCGCCGTTCAACGCCTGGCTGACGCTGCAGGGCATCGAAACCCTCCCGCTGCGCATGGACCGCACCTGCGACAACAGCCTGGCACTGGCCAAGTTCCTGCAAAGCCACCCCAAGGTGGAATGGGTGCGCTATGCCGGGCTGCCCGACCACCCCGACCACGCGCTGGCGCAGCGCCAGATGGGCGGGCGAGCTTCGGGCATCTTGAGCTTCGGCCTCAAGAGCAGCGACGCTGACCCGCGTGCCGCCGGCGCGCGCTTCCTCGACGCGCTGGGCCTGTTCACGCGCCTGGTGAACATTGGCGATGCCAAGTCGCTGGCGACGCACCCGGCCTCCACCACGCACCGCCAGCTCGACGCCGCCGAGATGGCCAAGGCCGGTGTCAGCGAGAACATGGTCCGCCTGTCGGTCGGTATCGAGCACATCGACGACCTGCAGGCCGACTTGGCACAGGCGCTCGACAAAGTGTAAAACCTGTTCACGGTCCAAGGGGGCACAGGGTCTGGCGCGGGCGCCTCGCAGGCCTTTGTCCTTTTGGCCCATCGGCCCGCAATTGTTACAATAATGTAACAACATGCGCTTCGCCTCCCCTTTCCCACGCCAGCCCCTTCGGTGGCTGTTGGCCATCGCGTGGGTACTGGTCACTTTCGCGGCCTTTGCCGCAACCTCCCACGCGGAGGTCTTCGATGTGGCCCGGCCTGCGGCAGCGCCTGCGAAGCTGACGCGGTGGCTGGACCTGCTGGAAGACCCCAAAGGCACGCTGACCCTGGAGCAGGTTCGCTCGCCTGCCCTGGCCGCACAGTTCGCCCCCAGCGCAGAAAGCGGCGAAGCCCTGAATTTCGGCATCACACCCGCCACCTGGTGGCTGCGCCTGCGTTTGTCCAACACTGGCGACGCGCCGCAAGAGCGCTGGCTGGAAGTGGCCTACGCACGCCTCTCGCACCTGGACTTTTATGCACCCACCGCAGAGGGTGGTTACCGCACCCTTCGTACAGGCACCACGGCACCTTTTGAGAGCCGCGGCTACCTGAACCGCAATTTCGTCTTTCCCGTCGCCCTGTCCGCGCACACCGAACAGACGCTGTACCTGCGCGTGGCCTCCACCACGGCCTTTATCGTGCCCGTGCGGCTGTGGGAGCCGGCCGCCTTTCATGCCTACGAGCGCAGCGACTACGCCGCGCAGGCCTGGTACTTCGGCATGGCAGCCGCCATGGTGCTCTACAACCTGCTGCTGTTCTGGCGGCTCAAGGACTGGCTGTACCTGCTGTACTGCGGCTTTGCACTTGCCATGGCCTTTGCGGTTGCAGGGCAGAATGGGCTGGTCAAAGAGGTTTTCCGGCTGGAATCGCCGCTTTGGTCCGATGTGTGCACCTCTTTCGGCTACTCCTTCGCCATTGCTGGCGGCATGCTGTTTTTGCGGCGCATGGTGGAAACACGCCGCATGGTGCCCCGGCTTGATCCCTGGCTGCGCGGCTTCGTCGCCTTCTTTTACCTGAGCCCCCTGCTGTTTCTGGTCACGGGCCAGACGCTGATCAAACCCGCCGCCGTGCTGTACGTGCTGGCCATGGCGGCGATGCTGGGGGTGGCGGCCTGGTCTGCCTGGTTGCGCCAGCGAAGCGCGTACTTCTTCCTGGGCGCTTTCACGCTGCTGGGTCTGGGCGCGGGCGCCAATGCCTTGCGCGCCATGGGCCTCATGCCCACCAACGCCGTCACGGCGAACGCCATGCAATTTGGCTCGGCGCTGGAAATGCTGCTGCTGGCACTGGCGCTGGCCGACCGCTTCAACCAGATGCGCCGCGAGCGGGCGGCCATGCAGGCCGAACTGCTCGCCACACAGAACACCCTGATCGAGACGCTGCGCAGCAACGAGCAGCGCCTGGAAGCGCATGTGGCCGAGCGCACCCTCGCCCTGGAAGCCGCCAACCACCAGCTCGAAGCCCTGAGCCGCACCGATGGCCTCACGGGCATCGCCAACCGGCGCCGGTTTGACGAGGCACTGGCCAGCGAATGGGCACGCTCGCAGCGCAGCGGCAAACCGCTGGCGCTGGCCATGATCGATATCGACTGGTTCAAGGCCTATAACGACCACTATGGCCACCTGGCGGGCGACGATTGCCTGCGCGGCGTCGCCGGTGTACTGGCCAGGTGCGCCGCGCGCAGCACCGACCTGGTGGCACGCTACGGCGGCGAGGAATTCGCCATCATTTCACCCGGCACCACGGCGGCGCAGATGCAGACCGTGGTGCTGAAGATTCAGCATACCCTGGCAGCCATGGCGCTGCCGCATCCCCCCACACCGAGCGGCTGCGTCACGCTGTGTATCGGCGTGGCGGCGCGCGTGGCCCAGGCAGGCGAAGCGCCCGAAAGTCTGGTGGCGGCGGCCGACCGAGCGCTGTACCAGGCCAAGGCAAGCGGACGCAATCGGGTGGAGCTGGGTTAACCACCGGCCAAGCCGGACTGTGCACCAACAGTCTTTACGCGATTGCAGCGCCGTGCAGGGCTGAAAAAATATTCACGGGCTATTGATGCGGTTTCACGCCACAAACATCCCGTTTTTCTTACATTCTGCTACCGCCTTTTCCATGCCATCGGCCACCCCGGCCAGCACCCGGCGGGAACTTCACAACGAGAGGCAAGCATGACGACCTGGCAACAAATCTACGACCCCCTGGGGAACCCATTGATTTCCACGGTATTGGCCGCAGTCCCGGTAGTCGTCATGCTGGTTTGCCTCGGGTTTCTTCACATCAAGGCGCACATCGCTGCCGGCCTGGGCCTGCTGGCGGCGCTGCTGGTGGCCATCTTTGCCTATGGCATGCCGGCCGGCATGGCAGGGCGCGCCGCGCTGTTTGGTGGCTTCACTGGCCTGCTGCCGATTGGCTGGATCGTGCTGAACATCATCTTCCTGCAACAGCTGGCCGAGCAAAACGGCAGCTTCAAGATCCTGCAGGACTCGCTCTCGAGCATCACCGAAGACCGGCGCCTGCAACTGCTCTTGATCGCGTTCTGCTTTGGGGCGTTCTTCGAAGGCGCTGCCGGCTTTGGCACGCCGGTGGCCGTGACCGCAGGTATCCTGATTGGCCTGGGGTTTTCGCCCCTGGCGGCGTCCGGTCTGAGCCTGATCGCCAACACGGCGCCCGTCGCCTTTGGCGCCTTGGGCACGCCGGTGATCACACTGGCCAAGGTGCACGGCTACGATCTGATGGAAGTGACCGCCATGATTGGCCGCCAGTTGCCGCTTTTTTCGCTGATGGTTCCGTTCTGGCTGATCTGGGCATTTGCCGGGCGCAAGGCCATGATGGAAATCTGGCCAGCCATTCTGGTCACGGGCCTGTCGTTTGCCATTCCGCAGTACCTGGTGTCCAACTTCATTGGCCCAGAGCTGGTCGACATCATTGCGGCCATCACCTCGATGGTGTCGTTGGTGTTGTTTTTGCGCGTGTGGCAGCCCCGCAAGATCTGGACGTCCCCTTCGCTCAGGGGCCACGACGCAAGCGCCAGCGAGGCCAAGCCACCTCAGCCGCTGGTGCGCCACAGCCGCGCCGCGCTGGTGCGTGCCTGGACACCCTGGGTGATTCTGTCGGTGTTCGTGTTCGTCTGGGGTCTGCCGTCCGTCAAAGGCTGGCTCAACGGTATTTACGCGCCAAACTTTCCCATGGCGGGGCTGCACAACCTGGTCGAAAAAATGCCGCCCGTGGTGTTGAAGCCGACCAAAGAAGGCGCCGTCTATGCCCTGAACCTGCTCTCGGCCACCGGCACAGGCATCCTGCTGGCGGCCATCGTCAGCGCGCTGGTCATGAAGTACAACCCGGTCGAGATCGTCAGAACATTCTTTCGCACACTGTGGCTGGTTCGCTATTCGCTCCTGACCATCGTGCTGATGCTGGCGCTGGGCACGCTCACGCGCTACTCGGGCACCGACACCACGCTCGGCCTGGCGTTTGCCCACTCCGGCGTGCTCTATCCGTTCTTTGGTACGTTGATGGGCTGGGTTGGCGTGGCCATGACGGGTTCGGACACCGCGTCGAACGTGCTGTTTGGCGGCATGCAGAAGGTGGCAGCCCACCAACTGGGTCTGTCACACAACCTGATGGGCGCTGCCAACAGCTCTGGCGGCGTGATGGGCAAGATGATCGACGCGCAGTCCATCGTGGTCGCTTCCACCGCCACGCGCTGGTTCGACCACGAAGGCGACATCCTGCGCTATGTGTTCTTCCACTCGATCGCACTGGCCTGCCTGGTGGGTCTGTACGTGACGATGCAGGCCTATGTGTGGCCCTTCACGCTGATGGTGGTGCATTGACAGGATCGCGCGCGAGCCGCAATCCGCTGAATTGCCAGCGGGCTGTGGCGGGAAAGAAGTTGCGATAAGTGGGCCGTGCATGTCCGGCAGGCGTGGCGCACGAACTGCCGCGCAGCACGTACTGGTTGACCATGAACTTGCCGTTGTATTCGCCCACCGCCCCTTCGGCGGTGCGAAAACCGGGGTATGGCGCGTAACTCGACTGCGTCCACTGCCAGACTTCGCCAAACAGCTCGCGCAGGCCGTTGCCGGCTGCCGCCTGGGGCTCGATCCGAGAGCGCGGCGCACTGGCCTGGGCCAGCAAGGCAGGCGCGAGAGGCACAGCGGGCGCGGCAGCCGCTTCCCACTCGGCCTCGGTGGGCAGGCGGGCGCCGGCCCAGCGCGCATAGGCATCGGCTTCAAAGTACGACAGATGCGCCACCGGGGCGGGTGGCGTGAGCGGTTGCTCGCCGTGCAGGCCAAACTGGGTCCAGCCGCCCTCCTTCGCCGCTCGCCAGTACAAGGGGTGCGCGATGTGCTGCGCCGCCAGCCAGTCCCAGCCCTCGGCAAGCCAGAGCTCGGGCCGCGCGTAGCCACCATCGGCGATGAAGGCCGCGAACTCGCCTTGGTTCACCAGCCGCTCGCCCAGCGCGTAGGGCGCCAGGTAGGTGGTGTGGCGCGGCAGCTCGTTGTCAAAGGAAAAACCGGCTCCGGCATGGCCGACCTCCACCAGGCCGCCAGCGCATTCCACCCAGTCGAGCGCGGACGGAACCGCCGGTGCATCGGCCTGCGGGCACGCATCGCGGTAGGCCGGGGCCATGGGATTGCACGAGAGCAGGTGCAACATATCCGTCAGCAGCAATTCCTGGTGCTGCTGCTCGTGCTGCAGGCCCAGTTCCACAAGGCCTTGCAAAGCTGCGTCGCCCCCTCGCCGCGCCAGCAAAGCCTGTATGCGCTCGTCCACGTTGGCACGGTAGGCCAGCACCTCGATGAGCGCTGGCCGGGTCAGCAGGCCGCGCTGCGGCCGCGGGTGCTTGGCGCCCACGCCGTTGTAATAGGAGTTGAACAGCACCCGAAACGCCGGGTGGAAGGGGCGAAAACCCACCTCGTTCGGCTCCAGAACAAAAGTTTCGAAAAACCAGGTGGTATGCGCCAGGTGCCATTTGACCGGGCTGGCGTCGGGCATGGACTGCGCGCAGCAGTCTTCGGCGGACAGCGGCTCGGCCAAGGCCAGGCTGTGGCGGCGCACCGCCGCAAAACGGGAGAGCAGATCGTTCATTTGCGCTTCGCTTTCAGGGCTGGGCGTGCACCACGGCAAACCACCCGCGCGCATCCTGCCAGGCGCGTGCGCGGGCGAAGCCGGCCTGCGCCAACAGGTCGCAGAAGCGGTCCAGCGGGTATTTGTAGCTGTTTTCGGTATGGATGCGCTCCCCCATTGCAAAGGCCCGCGCACCGCCTGGCCAATGTACATCAACCGGAACGCAAGCTTCCAGATGCATCTCGATGCGCGACTCCTCGGGGTTGAAGAAGGCACGGTGGCGCCAGTCATCGGTTTCGAAATCGCTGCCGATCAGGCGATTGAGATGCGCCAGCACATTGCGGTTGAACTGCGCCGTCACGCCTTGCGCGTCGTCGTACGCTGCTTCGAGCACGGCCACATCCTTGGGCAGGTCGATGCCGATCAGCAGGCCGCCATCGTCCCGCGCCAAGGCGCGCATCTGCCGCAGCAAGGCGAGCGCACTCGGCGGGTCAAAATTGCCGATCGACGAGCCCGGATAGAACACCAGGCGCGGCGCGGCCGGCAAATCGTCTGGCAGATGGATGCCGCGTGTGATGTCACCCCCCAACGCACGCGCATCCATCGCCGGAAAGCGCGCCCCCAGCCGCTGAACCGCTTCGCTGAGGTAATCGGCCGAAATATCGACACCCACAAAACAGCGCGGCGCAATCAGCCCGCAGAGCACCGCCGCCTTCGCGCAACTGCCGGCGCCGGGCTCGATCAGGGTGCAGCCGCTGCCAATGGCGCGGGCAATCTCCGGGCCAGACTGCTCAAGAATGGCGTGCTCGGTGCGCGTCGGGTAGTACTCGGGCAACTGCGTGATGGACTCAAACAGCTTGGAGCCACGCTCGTCGTAAAAGTACTTGGGCGAAATACGGGCTGGCGTGCGCGTAAGGCCTTCGATGATCTCGGCGTGGCGGGGCTCATACATGGGTAGGCAGGGTTTTGTGGGCAGAATCGGCGAACCATTGTGACGGCACGCTGTCTCCTGCCGTGTAAGCCGTCGCTGCGGCCCCTGGTGCCAGTCAACAAAAGGGCCGGGAGTGACCGGCCCTTTTGCGCAGCGCTGGCCCTTCGTTAAAAGCGCCAGCCCACGCCGACGCCAAACAGCACCGGATCGACCTTGAAGGTTCCGACCTTGACGCCGCCCGCACTTACATCGGTACCGATGTAGACCTTCTTCAGGTCCAGGTTGAGGTACAGGTTGTTTTGCAATGGAATGTCCACCCCCACTTGCAGCGCCGCGCCGAAGCTGTTGCGATCGATGTCCACGCCCGCGGGGGCATGCACGCTGCTGAAACGCGTGTAGTTCAAGCCTGCCCCCACGTAGGGCTTGAAACCGCCCAGGTCGTGGTGGTACTGCAGCATCAACGTCGGCGGCAGGTGCTTGAGCGAACCGATGGCGGTATCGCCCGAACTCAGGGTGTGCTTTTGCGGCACCGAGAGCACCAGCTCAGCGGCCAGGTTCTGGTTGAAGAAGTAGCTGACGTCGATGTCGGGCATCCATTTGTTATTCACCGACAGGTTCAGACCGGTACTGTCCTTGTTGGCACTGTCCAGATGCAGGGCGCGCACGCGCACCATCCAGGGGCCTTCGGCCTGCTGGGCAAAGGCCGAGCCGCAGGCCAGGGCGCACAGAGCGGCCGCTGCGAGAAGATTCTTTTTCATGCTCAATTCGAAGGTGGCACGGGGTATTCCCGTACTGGAATTAAGCCTATTTTTTGTAGGGCTAATACTGCTTCACATCAAATGCACGGGTTTTCCCTAGCGAACGGCTCAAGCGCGGCGCGGTGAGCGCAGCCGCTGGATCAGCGCCACCACCGCCAGCACCACCGCGCCCGCAAGCACGCCCACGCCGGCGTTGAGCAGTTGTGCGGCCAGCGTTGCCCACACATGGCCCAGCGGTCCGATGACCGTGCGCGCAGCCAACGCGTCGATGGCCTCGGCCACGGCGTGCACGCCGTGCACCAGAATGCCGCCGCCCACCAGAAACATGGCCGCCGTGCCCACCACCGTCAGGCCCTTCATCAGCCAGGGCGCGGCGCGCACGATGGCATCGCCCAGGCTGCGGGCGGCACTGCTGGACTTGCGGCTGAGCCACAGCCCCAGATCATCGAGCTTGACGATGCCCGCCACCAGGCCATAAACGCCCACCGTCATCACCACGGCAATGGCCGAAAGCACCGCCAGGCGCTGGCCAAACGGCGCAGTCGCCACGGTGCCCAAGGCAATGGTGACGATTTCGGCGGAGAGGATGAAGTCGGTGCGCACCGCGCCCTTGACCTTGTCTTTCTCGTACGCCACCAGATCAATCTGGGGATCGGCGTTGGCGCGGACATGGCCTTCGTGCTCAACCTTGTCCTGCTGGCGGCTGTGCAGCAGGCGGTGGGCAACTTTCTCGAAACCTTCGTAGCAAAGAAAGGCGCCGCCGACCATGAGCAGCGGCGTCACGGCCCAGGGCGCAAAGGCGCTGATGGCCAGCGCCAGCGGCACCAGGATCAGCTTGTTGAGGAACGAGCCCTTGGCCACGGCCCAGACCACGGGAATCTCGCGCTCGGCGCGCACACCACCGACCTGCTGTGCGTTGAGCGCCAGGTCGTCGCCCAGCATGCCAGCCGTCTTTTGTGCCGCCACCTTGGTCATCACGCCCACGTCGTCGGCAATGACCGCGCTCTTCTTGGCGGCCACCTTGGTCATCAGCGCCACGTCGTCGAGGATGGTGGCGATATCGTCAAGCAGCGTCAGCAGACTGGCTCCGGCCATGGGAATCCTTGTGGGTCAGGTGAAGGTCAGAGATTTTGATAAAAATACGCCTCCAGCGCATGTAGGACATGCGCTGGTAGCTATATTTTTAATAGTGAATCGGCTAAAAGGCGCTCAACCCACCCAGCGCCGCGCGTTGCGCCACAGGCGCATCCATGGGCTGGCGGCGTCCAGGCCGCCGGTGGCCGCCAGGTCCGTCCAGCTCATCTGCACGTTGCGGAACACCCGCTCCGGGTGCGGCATCATGGCCGTGAAGCGCCCGTCCGCCGTGGTCACCGCCGTGAGGCCACCGGCGCTGCCGTTGGGGTTGAAGGGGTACTGCTCGGTCTCCGCGCCGTGGTGGTCGACAAAGCGCATGGCGGCGATGGCCTGGGACGCGTCGCCGCGCTGCGCAAAGTTGGCATAGCCCTCGCCATGCGCCACGGCAATCGGCAGGCGGCTGCCCGCCATGCCGGCGAAGAACAGGCTGGGGGATTCGAGCACTTCCACCAGCGACAGGCGGGCTTCGAAGCGCTCGCTCTGGTTGGTGGTGAAGCGCGGCCAGTGCTGTGCGCCCGGGATGATGTCGGCCAGTTCGGCAAACATCTGGCAGCCGTTGCACACGCCCAGGCCAAAGGTGTCGCCGCGTGCAAAGAAGGCGGCGAACTGCTCGGCCAGACGCGGGTTGAAGGTAATCGACCGCGCCCAGCCAATGCCGGCACCCAGCGTGTCGCCATAGCTGAAGCCCCCGCAGGCCACCAGGCCGGCAAAGTCTTGCAGGTCGGCGCGGCCGGCTTGCAGGTCGGTCATGTGCACGTCGACCGCCTCGAAGCCGGCCTGGGTGAAGGCGTAGGCCATTTCCACATGCGAGTTCACGCCCTGCTCGCGCAGCACGGCCACGCGTGGGCGCGCGCCATGCACAAAGGGCGCGGCAACATCCTCGCTCGGATCGAACGTGAGCTGAACGTGCAGACCCGGGTCGTTGGCCAAACCACGGCTGGCGTGCTCGGCGTCGGCGCAGTCGGGGTTGTCGCGCTGCTGGCAGATCTTCCAGCTCACGCTGTCCCAGACCTGGTGCAGGTCGTGCAGGCTGGCCGAGAAGACCTCGCGCGTGTCGCGCCAGACGCTGAGCTTGTTTTTGCCGACATCAATCGCCGAATGCTCGGGCCGGGTACTTCCCACCACGTGCGAGAAGCGCGAGAGGCCGTGCGCGCGCAGGGTTTGCAGCACCGCGTCGCGGCTGGGGGCCGCCACCTGCAGCAGCACGCCCAGTTCTTCGTTGAACAGCGCCTTGAGCGCCAGCTCGTCGCGCCGCACGCTCATCTGCTGCGCCCAGTTCTTGGCGTCGCCCGCTTCCATGCGGCTGTCGTTCACGCCGTCGCCTTCGGTGAGCAGCATGTCGATGTTGAGCGCCACGCCCACCTGCCCGGCAATCGCCATTTCAAAGGCGGCGGCGAACAGGCCGCCATCGCTGCGGTCGTGGTAGGCGAGAATTTTTCCCTCGGCGCGCAGGGCATTCACCGCAGCGACGAGGTTCTTCAGGTCTTGCGCATCGTCCAGGTCGGGCACGGCGCCGCCGCTCTGGCCCAGGGTCTGCGCGAGGATGCTGCCGCCCATGCGCGCCTGGCCCTTGCCCAGGTCGATGAGGATCAGCGTGCTGTCCACGTCCCGCGCGAGCTGCGGCGTGAGCGTGCCGCGCACGTCCGGCAAGGTGGCAAAGGCGGTGACGATCAGGCTGACCGGCGAGACGACTTTTTTCGCCTCACCCTCATGCGTCCACTGCGTGCGCATCGACAGGCTGTCCTTGCCCACGGGGATGGAAACGCCCAACGCGGGGCACAGCTCCAGCCCCACAGCGCGCACCGTATCGTACAGCGCGGCGTCTTCGCCCGGTTCGCCGCACGCCGCCATCCAGTTGGCTGACAGTTTGACGCGGGCCAGATCGATGGGCGCGGCCAGCAGGTTGGTGATGGCTTCGGCCACCGCCATGCGGCCCGAGGCCGGCGCGTCGAGGGAGGCAATGGGCGTGCGCTCGCCCAGCGCCATGGCTTCGCCGGCGAAACCGGCGTAATCGGCCAGGGTGACGGCGCAGTCCGCCACCGGCACCTGCCAGGGGCCGACCATCTGGTCGCGGTGCGTGAGGCCGCCCACGGTGCGGTCGCCAATGGTGATAAGAAAGCGCTTGGACGCCACCGTCGGGTGGCTCAGCACATCGAGCGCGGCCTGTTGGAGCGCCACGCCGGTGGCGTTCAGCGGCTGGGCGGTGCGCGGCACGCGGGTCACGTCGCGGTGCATCTTGGGCGGCTTGCCGAGCAACACATCCATGGGCATGTGGACGGCTTGCGCTGCCTCGGGCAAGGCGGCGCCGGGCGCCAGCGGCACGCCAGCGCCCACCACCAGTTCGCGCGCCTCGGTGGTCACGCCGACCACGGCAAAGGGGCAGCGCTCGCGCTCGCAAAAGGCCTCGAACTGCGCGAGCGACTCGGGTGCGATGGCCAGCACATAGCGCTCCTGGCTCTCGTTGCACCAGATTTCGCGCGGCGCCATGCCCGTTTCTTCCAGGGGCACGGCGGACAAGTCAAAGCGCGCGCCGCGCCCCGCGTCGTTCACCAGCTCCGGGAAGGCGTTGGAGAGCCCGCCCGCGCCCACATCGTGGATCGCCAGAATCGGGTTGCCTGCGCCCAGCGCGGCGCAGTGGTTGATGACCTCTTGTGCGCGCCGCTCGATCTCGGGGTTGCCGCGCTGCACCGAATCAAAATCGAGTTCAGCGGCGTTCTGGCCGGTGGCCATGGAGCTCGCAGCGCTGCCGCCCATGCCAATGCGCATGCCGGGGCCGCCGAGCTGCACCAGCAGCGAGCCGGCCGGGAATGCGATTTTCTGCGTCAGCGCGCCGTCAATGCTGCCCAGACCGCCGGCAATCATGATGGGCTTGTGGTAGCCGCGCTGCACGCCATCCACTGAAGCCTCGTACTCGCGAAAGTACCCCAGCAGGTTGGGCCGGCCAAACTCGTTGTTGAAGGCCGCGCCGCCCAGCGGCCCCTCGGTCATGATCTGCAAAGGGCTGGCGATGTGGCCGGGCTTGCCGCCTGCCGCATCCGACAGGCCGCCCCAGAGCTTGGACACCGTGAACCCCGTCAGCCCCGCCTTGGGCTTGGAGCCGCGCCCGGTGGCGCCTTCGTCGCGAATCTCGCCGCCAGCGCCGGTCGAGGCGCCGGGGAAGGGCGAGATGGCCGTGGGGTGGTTGTGCGTTTCCACCTTCATCAGCACATGCCGCAAGGAACTCTCTTTTTCATAGCTGGTTGCGCTAGCCCCACCTGCGCTAGAGGCCGATTTGGCTTGAAATTTCTCGACGACGCCGCCTTCCATGACCGAGGCGTTGTCCGAGTACGCCACCACCGTGTGCTGGGGATTCGTCTTGTGGGTGTGGCGGATCATGCCAAACAGGGTCTGATCCTGCGGTGCGCCGTCGATGGTGAACTGGGCATTGAAGATCTTGTGGCGGCAGTGCTCGCTGTTGGCCTGCGCAAACATCATCAGCTCGACATCCGTCGGGTTGCGCCCCAAAGTGGTGAAGGCCTGCACCAAATAGTCGATTTCGTCGGCTGCCAGCGCCAGTCCCCACTGGGTGTTGGCGGCCTCCAATGCAGCACGGCCACCAGCCAGCACGTCCACCTGCGCCATCGGCTGCGCGGGCAGCTCGGTGAACAGCGCACGCGCCGCGTCCAGATCGGTGAACCACGATTCGGTCATGCGGTCGTGCAGCAGCGCACCCACCTGGGCGATCTGGCCGGCGTCCAGCGACTTCGTACCGCCCAGCAGGCCCGAGCGCAACGTGATGCGGTATTCGGTCACGCGCTCGATGCGGCGCACGTCCAGCCCACAGTTGTGGGCAATGTCGCTGGCCTTGGAGGCCCAGGGCGAGACGGTGCCCAGGCGCGGCGCCACGACGATGGCCTGTCCGGCGTCACCGCCCTCGAACGGCTCGCCATAGGTCAGCAGCGCCGCGAGTTGCTGCGCCTGCGCCGGGGTGGGTTCGCCGGGTGTCGCCACCCAATGCACGTAGCGTGCGCGCACCGCATCTATGCGCGGCTCAATGCCCTGGAGTTGCGGCAACAACTGGCGCGCACGGAAAGGGCTCAGGGCGTTGCCGCCCACAAATAGGGTCAGGTGCAGAGTCACGGTGGCAGCGTTCTGATGGGAAGAAAGACGGGGCGAGCCGGGCAGCTCCGGCGCACTGCAATCTGCAGGCGCCAAAGCTGGCTATTTTAAAGGGGGTGTCAATACGCGCTGGCTGGGACGACAAAACCCGCACTCAGCGCAAAAAAAGGCCCAATGGGATAATTTCACCTTATGAGCATCACCATCAAAAGCGCCGAGGACATTGCCGGCATGCGCATCGCCTGCCGCCTCGCGTCCGAAGTGCTGGACGCCATTGCGCCGCACATCCAGCCTGGCATTACCACGCGCCGAATCGACGAAATCGCTGCCGCCTGCATGGCCGAACAAGGCACCATCTCGGCCACCATTGGCTACCAGCCGCCCGGCTACCCACCCTACCCGGCCTCGCTGTGCACCTCGGTCAACCACGTAGTCTGCCACGGCATTCCGAACGACAAGCCTTTGAAGAAGGGCGATATCGTCAACGTGGACGTCACCGTCATCACGCCAGAGGGCTGGTACGGCGACAACAGCCGCATGTATTTGATAGGCGAGTGCTCGATTGCCGCCAAGCGCCTCTCGGCCATCACCTATGAAGCCATGTGGCACGGCATCCTGCAGGTCAAACCTGGCGCCCACCTGGGCGACATCGGCCACACCATCCAGAAGTTTGCCGAAGGGCAGGGCTTCTCGGTGGTGCGCGAGTTCTGCGGCCACGGCATCGGCAAGCGCTTCCATGAAGAGCCTCAGGTGCTGCACTATGGGCGCCCGGGCACGCTGGAGAAGCTGGAGCCCGGCATGGTCTTCACCATCGAGCCCATGATCAACGCCGGCCGGCGCGACATCAAGGAATTCGGCAACGACGGCTGGACCATCGTCACCAAGGACCACAGCCTCTCGGCCCAGTGGGAGCACACGATCCTCGTCACCCCCACCGGCTACGAGGTGATGACGCTCTCGGCCGGTTCGCCGGCGCTGCCCGATTTCGTTACCGCCACGGCCACCTGAGGCGCTGGGCGCAGCTGGCGTACTTGGGAGCGGTTTGCGCACGCTTCTTGCTTTGCTCATTGCATGAACCTGCCCCCTCCTCCCGCCTCCACCACGCCCAACCTGCCGGCCCTGCGCGAGGCCTACCGGCGCGACAAGGCCGCCTTGGTGGCAACCCTTCTTGTGCCACTGCCAACGGTGCGCGGCATTCGTGGACTGCTGCGCAAGTTCACCCGGTTGGCCGATGCCTTGCTGCAAACGCTCTGGAAGGCCAGCGCCCTGCCCCCTGGCCTGGCACTGCTGGCGGTGGGTGGTTTTGGCCGCGGGCAACTGCTGCCCTATTCGGATGTGGACGTGCTGGTGCTGCTGCCCGACGGTTCGCACGCAGCGCTGAGCACCGACACCCGCTCGCGCGTGGAAGACTTCATCCGCAACTGCTGGGACGCGGGGCTGGAAATCGGTTCGAGCGTGCGCTCGGTGCAGGAATGCCTGCAGGAGGCGGCCGGCGACGTGACGGTGCAGACCTCGCTTCTGGAGGCGCGGTGCATCTGCGGCAGCGCAGCGCTGTTCGGGCGCTTCGAGCGGGAATTTCGCGCGTCCATTGACCCACGCGCCTTTCTCACGGCCAAGACGCTGGAGCTGCGCCAGCGCCACAACAAGTACGAGAACACCGCCTACGCGCTGGAGCCCAACGTCAAGGAGTCGCCCGGCGGGCTGCGCGACCTGCAGACCATCCTGTGGGTAGCCGACGCGGCAGGCCTGGGCCAGGGTTGGCGGGCACTGGCGGACAGCGGGCTCGCCACACCCTACGAAATGCTCCAGATCGAGCGCAACGAGGCGGTGCTGCTGCTGATCCGTGCACGCCTGCACGCCATTGCCGGGCGGCACGAAGACCGGCTGGTGTTTGACCTGCAAGCCACCGTGGCCGAAGCCTTCGGTTACCGCAGCGTGTCCGAGGGCGGCTCGCGCCTGCCCATGCGCGCGAGTGAGACCCTGATGCGGCGCTACTACTGGGCCGCCAAGGCGGTCACGCAGCTCACGCAGATCCTGCTGCTCGATATCGAAGACCGGCTCAATCCGCCGCAGACGCCACCGCAGCCCATCGACGAGCGCTTTCTGGACAAGGGCGGAATGATCGAGGTGGCAAGCGACGATCTGTACCAGCGCGACCCGCACGCCATCCTCGAAACCTTCTTGCTGTTCCAGTCGTCGTCGGCATTGCAAAACCTCTCGGCGCGCACGCTGCGGGCGCTGTACGGCGCGCGCAGCGTGATGAACAGCGCGTTTCGCGACGACCCGGTGAATCGCGCGGCCTTTCTGCGCATCCTGCAGCAGCCGTCGGGCATCACCCACGCCATGCGTCTGATGAACCAGACCTCGGTGCTGGGGCGCTACCTCTGGCCGTTTCGGCGCATCGTGGGACAGATGCAGCACGACCTGTTCCACGTCTACACCGTGGACCAGC
Source organism: Simplicispira sp. GW247-4R2A (assembly GCF_059424465.1). Lineage (NCBI taxonomy): Bacteria > Pseudomonadati > Pseudomonadota > Betaproteobacteria > Burkholderiales > Comamonadaceae > Simplicispira > Simplicispira sp. GW247-4R2A. The sequence goes on from NZ_JBWKZM010000021.1 coordinate 72,092, forward strand.
ACATCCTGATGGTGCTGCGCAATGTGCGGCGCTTCTTCATGGCCGAGCACGCACATGAGTACCCGTTTTGCTCACAGCTTGCCGCTGGCTGGGACAAGCCCTGGGTGCTCTACATCGCCGCGTTGTTCCACGACATCGGCAAGGGGCGCGGCGGCGACCACTCGCAGATCGGCGCCGTGGCGGTGCGGCGCTTTTGCCGCCAGCACGCGATCGACCGGGCGGATGCGCGTTTGATCGAGTTCCTCGTGCGCGAGCACCTCACCATGAGCCGCGTGGCGCAAAAGGAAGACCTGAGCGACCCCGATGTCATCGGCGCCTTTGCGCAGCGCGTAGGCAACGAGCGCTACCTCACTGCGCTCTACCTGCTCACCGTGGCCGACATCCGCGGCACCAGTCCCAAGGTCTGGAATGCGTGGAAGGGCAAGCTCCTGGAAGACCTGTACCGCGCCACGCTGCGCGTGCTGGGCGGGCGGGCGCCCGATGCCGCAGCCGAAGTCGAGGCCCGCAAGCGCGATGCCCTGGTGCTGCTGGCGCTCAGCGCTCTGCCGTTCGACGCGCACAAGGCGCTCTGGGCGACACTGGATGTGGGCTATTTCATGCGCCACGAGGCCGCCGATATCGCCTGGCATACGCGGCATCTCTCGCGCCACGTGGGGAGCAGCAAGCCCGTCGTCAGCGCGCGCCAGTCGCCAGCGGGCGAAGGCCTGCAGGTCCTGGTCTACACCGCCGACCAGAACGATTTGTTTGCCCGCATCTGCGGCTATTTCGACCAGGCGGGGTTTTCCATCCTCGATGCGCGCATTCACACCACGCGCAACGGCTATGCGCTCGATACCTTTCAGGTGGTGAGCGACGCCCTGCCCGGCCACTACCGCGAGCTCACCCACCTGGTGGAAAGCGGCTTGATGCATGCCTTGCAAGATGCGAGCCCCCTGCCCGAGCCAGGGCGCAAGCGCGTCTCACGCCGGGTGCGCCATTTCCCCATGGCGCCGCGGGTCACGTTGCGCCCGGACGAAAAAGCCCAGCGCTGGCTGCTGGGCGTCTCCGCCAGCGACCGCTCTGGTTTGCTGTACTGCATTGCCCGTGTGCTGGCGCGCCACCAGCTCAGCGTGCAGTTGGCCAAGGTCAGCACGCTCGGCGAACGGGTGGAAGACACGTTTCTGGTGCAAGGCTCCGAGCTGCAGAACAACGCAGCGCAGATCCGCATCGAAACGGAACTTCTGCAAGCCCTGGCCGGCGATGGCACCTGAGCGCGCAACACCTTGAAAACTATGTTTTTGATAGCTGCTTGGGCTTTATGCACAAGCGCTATCGGCTATTTTTCCAAATATTATTGAGCGTCAGCTCCTGTTGGGAAACTGGGGCTACCATCGCCCACAGGCAGTGGTGCCCAACCCGCCTTTGGCCAGCCCATCTTGTCTTGTGAACTCTGCAGCGCCGCGCCACCGCTGCGGCAAGCTGCGCCAGGGACGCATGGCCAACTCGATTTCTGCATGAAACGTGAACGCGAAGGTGAAGCGCAGACGGTACAGACGTACGGCAAGCGAAACCGACAACGTGCACGTTTGATCTGGAAATGAAGCAACAAGGACTTTCTCGCATGTTCCAGCACCTGCTCGTCCCCACAGACGGCTCTTCCCTCTCGCGCAGCACCGCCATCGAAGCCGTGCGCTTTGCCAAGGCGGCTGGCGCCAAGATCACCGGTTTTCATGCCATGCCCGAGCTACGGCATATGACGCAGCACCCGGGCCTGCCCACCGACACACGGGCCAATTTCGAGCGCCAGGCCCGCGCCGAAGCCAATGCGGCACTCGACTTCGTCAAGGAGGCCGCGCAAGCCCAGGGCGTGGTTTGCGACACGGTCATGGTGGCCAGCGACCAGCCGCACGAAGCCATCCTGCGCGCGGCACGCGACCGCGATTGCGATCTGATCGTCATGGCCTCGCACGGCCGGCGCGGCATCGAGGCCATGCTGATCGGCAGCGAAACGCAGAAAGTGCTCACGCACAGCAAGATACCGGTGCTGGTCTGGCGCAGCAACCGGGGCTGAAAGCCTGGCTTGGCGGCGGGCGGCACAGGCCAGGATGTATCAATCCTCCGCGTCCAATGCCAGCCCAGGAAACAGCACCTCGGTGAAGCCCAATTGCGCCAAATCGCGCATGCGCATCGGGTACAGCACGCCCACCAGATGGTCGCATTCGTGCTGCACTACGCGTGCATGGAACCCCTGCACCGTGCGATCGATGGGCGCGCCCTCCAGGTCGAATCCCTGGTAGCGCACGCACTGCCAGCGCGGCACGCGCCCGCGCAGACCTGGCACCGACAAACACCCTTCCCAGTCGTCTTCTTCTTCGCTGCCAAGTGGCGTCACGACAGGGTTGAGGAGCACCGTTGGCGGAATCCGCTCACGATCGGGATAGCGCGGATTGGCCTCATGCGAGCCAAAAATGACGACTTGCAGGTCCACACCGATCTGCGGCGCCGCAATGCCCGCGCCGCTTGCCGCGCGCATGGTGTCCTGCATGTCCTGAACGAGGGCATGCAATTGGGGCGTTCCCCAGCCCTGCACGGGCCGTGAGACCCGCAGCAGCCGTGGGTCGCCCATCTTGAGAATTTTCTGAATCGCCATGCGCTCTTCCTGTCTTGCCAATAGGGCTGTGCCGATTGGCGAGAATACCGCGACGCACTGCACATTCCTGCATGAACGACGATCTGCCACCCGCCCCCGGTATTCCACCGCCGCCAAGCTTGCCGCCGGTGCCGCGCGCCGCGCGCTGGCTGCTGCATGGGTTTGCCGTGCTGTGCCTGGCGCTGGGTGTCATTGGCATTTTCTTGCCGGGCCTGCCCACGACGGTGTTCATCCTCATGGCAGCGTGGGCCGCGGCGCGCAGTTCCCCGCGCCTGCACGAGTGGCTCTGGTACCACCGCCTTTTCGGCCCCATGCTGCGTGACTGGTCGCGCGGCGGCTGGGTGAGCCGTCGGGCCAAGTGGCACGCCAGCGTTGTCATGGCGCTGTGCGCGGTGGTGCTGTTCCTGACCGTGCAAAAACTTTGGATCCCCATCGTGGCGAGCAGCAACATGGCTGTGGTGCTGATCTGGCTGTGGTACCGACCAGAACCTCCGCCGCCGCAGTGAAAACTACCCGGACCGCACCCAATTCCTGTATATAATCTGAGGCTTGTTCCTCGATAGCTCAGTTGGTAGAGCGCCGGACTGTTAATCCGTAGGTCCCTGGTTCGAGCCCAGGTCGAGGAGCCAATTATTCGCACTGTGAACCGTCGAACGATGGTTCAGCTGCACCAGGCATTCGGGGTGATAGTCCACCAGGACTTCTGATTCCCCCACCGTGATCTCTTTCACGAACGATCCGACGAACTCGCGCAGCTTCTTCGGGTCATTGCACTCCAACACGATTCCACGCAAGGCCTCAGCGGCTTCGTCTGGATCTGCTTGCGGCCCGCTACCTGGCGATGCCTGCTCGTTCTCCAGCTCGATGAGCCCCCCCTCCAGGCGTTTTATGCGCTCGTTCAGGTCGCGCAGCCGCGCGGTGAGGTCGCCCAGGTTGGGGGCGTCTTTGCCGTGCAGTTCCAGGATGCCGTAGAGGTTGCTGCGCGACTTTTCTGCGCCGCGCAGCTCGGACACCAGCACGGCGCGGCGTTCCTGGCGGGCCTTGGCGCGTTCGCCGTGCAGATCCTGCGCCTGGGCAATGATGTCCGCCATGCGGTCGGGCGTGATGACGCGATCGAGCAGCTCGACCAGCATCCATTCGTCGAACAGGTCGGCCCGGATACGCGATGCGCTGCAGCAGTGTTTACCCACCAGGCCATCGCGACAACCGTAGTAGTGGTAAACCCTGCCACGCCCGGTGCCGCTGCAGGTTTGCAGACTGGCGCCGCAGGTGCCGCAGCGCAGCAGGCCCGTGAAGGCGTGAATGCTTCTGGGCTGGCCGCCCACGTTGGCGGGTTGTCGGTTTTGCATCATGGTCTGAGCCCTTTCAAAGTCTTCCGCGCTGACCAGCGCCGTATGGCTGGCCACGCGCACCCAGTCTTCACGTGGGTTTTCAATGCGGCCTTTGCCAATGCGGTTGAACACGGTGAAGCCGGCGTACACCTCGTTTTTCAGCATGTAGTTCACCGTGTTTTTGGCCCAACGCTTGCCGCGCAGCGTCAGCCCCTGCGCATTGAGCTGCACGGCAATCATCTTGGTTCCCATGCCCTGCAGACCCATGGCGAAGATGGCGCGCACCGCGGCGCCCTCGGTCGGGTGCACGCCCAGGCGCTTGCGTTTGCCGTCTGACACCACCGTGTAGCCGAAGGGCACGCGGCCCCCAAGAAAGCAGCCATCGCGCGCGGCCTTGAGCATGGATCGGCGGGTATCGCTCGACACCTGGCGCGAATAGCGCTCATCGATGAGCGAGCTGATGGCGTCGGAAAACCAGCCGTCATCTGTTCGGATGTCGACTTCGGAGCTGGAATAAATCAGCCGTGTGCCGTAGCGCTCGAGCACGCCTTTGTAGTGGCCGGCCTGCAAGTGGTTGCGCGCGAAGCGGCTGGACGCCCAGCAGATGAAGTAATCGACCTCCATCACGGCGCAGTAGTTCAGCGCGTCCTGAAACGCAGGGCGTCGGTCGGTGGTGCCAGAGATTCCGCCGTCGATGAACACCTTGGCCACCGTGGCGCCCAGCGCCGCCGCCTTGGTGCGGCAGTGGTCCACCTGGCTCTCTACCGGCAGCCCATCGTCGGCCTGCCGCTTGGTGCTGACGCGGGCGTAAATGATGGCGCGCTTCGTCATGTCTGCACTCTACGGCGCGCGGCCAGCCGGCGTATGTGAGACGGGCTCAATTCCTCACCAATGTCGCGGCGCACGCGCTCGCGGATCTCGCGGTGGCTCACGCCCATGTCCACCAGCGTCTCGATGAAGCGATTGCGCTGGAAGCGCAGGAAGCTCGAATAGCGGCGCAGCTGCACCTCGATCATCGATTCGGCGTCGCTTCGCATCTCAGCCGCAGCATCAAGCCGGCGCCAGAGCCGCATGAAGGCGTCGTAGCCCAGATCGTGGGCGATTTCGAGCCAAACCGCTGGCAGGCCCATGTCAAAAAGTTCGCGAAATTTTGCTTCTTGCCAAAGTTCTGAAGGGGTGCATTCATCCAGGTACCCTCCCCCCCCTGGCAAATGGAATGATTCGCATTGCC